>NZ_JBSFBQ010000012.1:0-185039 GCF_053593015.1 Streptomyces sp. NPDC002403
TTCACCCGTCGCCGTCCCCCCCCACTCTTTTTCGGCCCGGCGTTGTTTGATTCACCCCCCCCCGCACGGCCCCGCACCCTTTCCGACCACCGTCCCGTACGGTAAAAGCACGGCAAAACACGCACGTCAAGCGGCTACCCGGACCTCCTGAGCGATTCTTTTCGGACTTTCACGTCCGCCACAGCCCCACGGCTCCGGAAGCCTCATCACCGGCCCTATGCTCTACATATCTGTAGAGAACGGGAGCCGCCGTCGGCGTTCCCGGACTCCCCGCAACCCTCGTACGCACATAAGGGAGTGAACGCCGCGATGGTGTTCAAACGACTGCTCGGCTCGCTCGGCGTGGGCGGACCCACCGTCGACACCGTCCTCACCACCGGGGCCGCCGTTCCCGGCGGCCCCCTGTCCGGCCAGGTCCATCTCAAGGGCGGCAGCGCCGACTTCGACATCGACCACATCGCGCTGGAACTCGTCGCGCGGGTGGAGGACGAGCGCGGGGAGGATGAGGAAGAGCGCTTCGTGGCCTTCGAGCGCTTCACCGTCGGCGGCGGCTTCCGGCTGGCCGAGGGCGAGCAGCTGAGCGTTCCGTTCACGGTCGCGCTGCCCTGGGAGACGCCGGTCACCGAGCTGTACGGGCAGGGCCTGGGCATCGTGCTCGGTGTACGCACGGAGGTGTCGGTCGCCGGGGCCAAGGACAAGGGCGATCTCGACCGGCTCGCGGTGGGCCCGCTGCCGGTGCAGGAGGCGATCCTCGAAGCGTTCGGCCGGCTCGGCTTCGGCTTCGGGTCCGCCGATCTGGAGTACGGCCGCATCGGCGGCACCGGCCAGCAACTCCCCTTCTACCAGGAGATCGAGCTGACCCCGTCGCCGCAGTACGCGCACGCGGTCAACGAGATCGAGGTGACCTTCCTCGCCACCGCCGGCGGCATGGAAGTGGTCCTGGAGGCCGACAGGCGCGGCGGGTTCCTCTCCGGCGGACATGACGCGCTCACCCGGTTCACGGTCGCCCACGACGGCGTCCACCACCAGGACTGGCAGGCCCTGGTCGACGGCTGGCTCCGGCAGTTGGTCGAGCACCGGTCGGCGTACGCGGAAGGCTCCGCGTACGGCCACGGCGACCCGTACGCCGGGCACCATCCCCACCACGGCGACCACCATCACGACGGCGGTCACCGCTCCGGTCCGGGCCTGGGCACGGCCGTCGCGGTGGGCGCGGCAGGTCTCGCGGTCGGCGTCGTCGGAGGCATGGTCGCCGCCGAAGTCGTGGACGAGGTGGGGGACTTCTTCGAGGACGACAACGACGACGAGGACGGGGACGACTGATGTTCGGAATCAGCGAGATCGCGATCATCCTGATCGTGGTGATCGTCCTCCTGGGCGCCAAGAGACTCCCCGAACTGGCCCGCTCCGCAGGCAAGTCGGCCCGCATCCTCAAGGCCGAGGCCAAGGCGATGAAGGAGCCGAAGGGTACCGAGGGGGAAACGGGAGCGCCGCGTGTCATCCGCGGCGAGACCGTGACCCGGCACGAGGCCGGGGACCCCGGGCCCGCTGCGGGGCCGCGCCCCTGAAGCCGCACGGGCGGCACCGGAAGCGGTAGCCGCCCACCCCGTCAGGGGGTGCACGCCTCCGCGATCGACAGGCTGTTCTCGTACAGATGCAGTCGGGCGATCCGGCCTTCCTCGACGGTGAGACGCATCGCGAAGGGGCCCTCGAAGGACTTGCCCGTGGCGCGGACGGTCCCCGAGAGGTGCCCCATCAGGACGGCGTCGGCGCCGTCGACGAGGAAGGTGTCGACGGATGCCCGGGAGTCCTCGGGCACGGTGTACGCCATCAACTCCTCGAACTGGGCCGCGCATTCGGCGGCGGTGGAGCGGGGCCGTATCCATGGGGCCGTGGGGTTCTCCGCGAGCAGCCAGTCGACCTGGTCGGTGAAGAGCGCAGTGAGCCCCTCGGTGTCCCCGGAGAGACGGAGGGCGAGGAACTTCCGGACGGTGGTGCGGGTGGTGTCCGCGAGCGTGCTGTGCGTCATGCGGCCCAGCCTGCCCGCGCGCTGACGGTGCGTCGATTACTCCGGAGGTAAGTGGGGCGGGGACGGAGCGGGCCCGGCGCGTCGGCTATGTCCTGAGGCCGGCGGCGACCGGACGGTGGTCGCTGCCGGTGGCCGGGAGGGTCCAGGCATCGACCGGGGTGATGCCCCGGGCGAGAATGTGGTCGATGCGGGCGAGGGGGAAGGCCGCGGGCCAGCTGAAACCGAAGCCGGTGCCGGCCTTGTCCTTGACCGGCGTCAGCCGGGACGTCAGTGGTGCGAGCCGGCGGTCGGTGGTGGTGCCGTTGAGGTCGCCCAGCAGAAGGATCTTCTTCTGCTGTTCGTGGTCGAGGGCCCGGACGAGAGCGGTGAGGGTGTCATCGCGCCGGGCCGTGGCGAAACCGGATGCGCCGACGCGGACCGAGGGCAGGTGGACCACATAGACGGCGAGGGGGCCCTTCGGTCCCCGGACCAGGGCGCGCAGGGAGCGGCTCCAGCCGGGATCGATGGTGACGCGCCGGGATTCGGTGATGGGGTAGCGGCTCCACAGTGCGACGGTGCCGATGTGCACGAAGTGGGTGAGCCGGCGGTCCAGCACCTTCCGGTAGGCGGGCAGCGTCTCGTCGGTGATCTCCTCCAGGGCCACCAGGTCGGGTTCGGCGGCGAGCAGTGTCCGGGCGGTGGCGCCGGGGTCGGGGTTGGCGGCATTGACGTTGTGGGTCACCACGGTCAGGTTCGGCTCGCCGTCGCCGCGCCCGCCGAGGATCAGCGACCCGAACAGGGCGGACCACACGGCACCGAGCAGGAGGGCGGCCACGACCGCCGGCACGGACCTGCGGTACAGCGCGGCCAGGAGCAGCACCGGTACGGCCAGGCCGGTCCAGGGCAGCACGGTTTCGAGCAGGCTGCCCGGGTTGCCCGGAGCGTCCGGCACGAACGAGTGGCAGACCAGTACGAGCCCCGTCGCCACTGCGACGGCGCTCAGGAGCCGGTCCCCGCGCCACCCCGGGCCGAGCCGGCCGAAACCGGGACCGGGACCGGCGGTCGGTGTCTCGGCGGGATCGGAGAATCCGCCTCCGATGTGTACATCCGGGTAGGGGTCCTCGCGCAGATCTGCCATGGCATGTCCTTCGGAAGGGGGCGGCGTCGACTCACGGGCTGAACGCATCGCCGGTCAGCCGGCCGCGTTGCTCAGGGGCGCCGGACAGGTGCCACCGGGGCCGGTCAGCAGCTCGAAGTGCCACATCTCGTTGCTGTAGACCTGGCACAGGCCGTAGTCGGAGCCGTGGCGTATGAGCCAGTCGTCGGCGTCGGTGGGGCCGATGTCGACCGCCTTCCCGGACACATGTGTCGACTTCTGCGGAGTGTTCACGAATTGCCTCGCCTTCTCGGCGCTCCCGTACTTCTCGATGCCCTCGTCCAGCAGTCGCTGCTGGTGCGCCTTGCTCCGCCATCCCGAGGTGACCCGGAATTCGATGCCGTCCTCGCGGGCGTCCCGGGCCGCTTTCTGCACGGCCTTCAGCAGGCGTTCGTCCAGGCGGGCCACGGCCGGGTAGCCCGTGTCGAAGGGGGTGAGCTCACGGCCGTCCGGGCGATCGCCTCCGCCGGTGCCTTCCGGGGCGGCGGCCCGCGTGCCCGATCCGACGGCGTCCGGCTCGTGCTCCGCGGCGGTGGCCCGCGCGGCCGGTTCGCTCCGGGCCGTCACGCCCCAGATCACGGCCAGCGCCACCACCGCGGCCACGCCGGCTCCTGCCGCCGCCCGGCCGGGGAGGCGCCGCGCCGCCGTGGTGGAGCTGTTCGCGGTGGGGTCGTCGTGCATGGTCGCCTCCGGGCATCTCGTACGGGCGGCGGATGCCGCGAACCGATGCCACGAGTGAACGGCGGACCGTGTTGTCGGGCCGTTTCGATTTCCCGATACATTTTCGATATGCCCGTACTGTTCCCATGGGGGTGGTACGCGTGGGCCGACGACCGGCCGGGTGAGGCGCAGAGCAGGAGAGAGACCGTATGCGGGTGCTGATTGTCGAGGACGAGCTGTATCTCGCCGAGGCGGTACAGGCGGGACTGCGGCTCGAAGCCATCGCCTCCGACATCGCCACGGACGGGGACACCGCCCTGGAGCGCCTCGATGTGAACGAGTACGACGTCGTCGTGCTCGACCGGGACATCCCCGGGACGCACGGGGACGATGTGTGCCGGATCATCGTCGAGCGGCGCCTCGGCTGCCGTGTACTCATGCTGACCGCGGCGGGCCTGATCAACGAGAAGGTCACCGGGTTCGAGATCGGCGCCGACGACTACCTGACGAAACCCTTCGATCTGAAGGAGCTGGTCGTACGTCTGCGCTCGCTTGCCCGCCGGCCCAAGGACGGCACGCCCCCCGTCATCGACTACGCCGGAATCCGGCTGGACCCGTTCCGGCGTGAGGTCTTCCGCGACGGCAGGTACGTGGCACTCACCAGGAAGCAGTTCGCCGTCCTGGAAGTCCTCATGACCGCGCGAGGCGGCGTCGTCAGCGCGGAGACGCTGCTGGAACGGGCCTGGGACGAGAACGCCGACCCGTTCACCAACGCGGTGCGCATCACCATGTCCACGCTCCGCAAACGGCTCGGTGAACCGTCGGCCATCCACACCGTGCCCGGGGTCGGCTACCGTCTCGACGAGCCGGCGGGGCACCACGGGGCGACGGGGCAGAAGCAGTGAGCCGCGGGCCCGCACCCCACCGGTCCGGAGGAGCGGACACGGCCGAGGGCCCGGCCCGGCCCAGGCGGCCGCGGCGGCTGACCGCCAGGATGAAGCTCACCCTCACCTACGCCCTCTTCGTCGTCGTCGCCGGAGCGTTCAGCCTGGTCATGGTCTACCTGGCCATGCGCTTCGTGCCCAACTACCCGCTGGGCGACGTGAACCCGCAGGCCGCGGCCGTCGCCACACGCCCGGACATCCTTCAGGCCCTGGTCAAGGCCTCCGGCGTCACTCTGCTGCTGCTGGCACTGATCGGGCTCGGCGCCGGCTGGCTCATCGCGGGCCGCGTCCTGCGCCCCCTCCAGGACATCACGCGGGCGGCCCGCCGGGCCGCCGACGGCTCCCTGGACCACCGCATCGGACTCACCGGTCCCCGCGACGAGTTCACCGAGCTCTCCGACACCTTCGACGACATGCTCGCCCGCCTGCAGCGATCGTTCGACGCCCAGCAGCGCTTCGCCGCCAACGCCTCGCACGAACTGCGCACCCCGCTCGCCGTCAGCCGCACCATGCTCGACGTGGCCGTCGCCGACCCCGACGGCCAGGACTACCACCGGCTCGTCTCCCGGCTCCGCGAGACCAACCAGCGCGGCATCGACATCACCGACGCCCTGCTGCAGCTCTCCGCCCTCGACAACACCCCGCCGGCCATGGAACGGCTCGACCTCGCCGACATCGCCCGGGGCGCCGTCGACACCGTCCGCGAGGAGGCCGGGACACGCGGCATCGCCCTCTTCGCCGACCCCCGCACGGCCCCGGTCACCGGCAATGGCGTACTGCTGCGCCAGCTCGTCCTGAACCTGCTCCACAACGCCGTACGGCACAACGTGCCCACGGGTGGATCGCTCTCCCTGACCACCGGCCCCGACCCGGCCCGGCCCGGCCGCACGCTCCTGACGGTCACCAACACCGGACCTTCCGTGTCCGACACCGTCGACCGCCTCACCGAGCCGTTCCTGCGCGGCAGCGGCCGCCTGGCCGAGAAGGACCCCACGCGCCGCGGCCACGGTCTCGGCCTGGCGATCGTCTCCAGCATCGTCCGCGCCCACCACGCCGAGCTGGCCCTGACCCCCAATCCCGGCGGGGGACTCACCGTCCGGGTGGCGCTGCCCGGCGTCGGGTAGGGACGAATCCCCGATCCGCAGTCCGGTGCCACACCCCCTCGCGGAACCCCTGCCCTCCGACGGTCGACCCGCCCGTTGTGGATGCCGCATGCCCCGATGCGACCCCGACAGGTGACCGCCGACACCTTCTACGACACCACGGACCCAACCGCGCCAATTGTTGGAACAATACAATCTCTCGCTCCCGACTCAGTCGGCCCCTGCCCTGATTCCGCTTCTTCACGCTGGCATGATCCTCGTGAGGGAAAGTCAGACACTATGTAGCATCCAAACAATTCAAGGGGGCTCGTGTGACCCGTAACGGTCATGTGCTGGTGACGGGCGTCGGTGCGATGACGCCACTGGGAGCCGATGCGCCGTCCTCATGGGCGGGGCTGCTGGACGGTAAGTCGGGGGTGCGTTTCCTGGAGGAGGAGTGGGCCACGGACCTGCCCGTGCATGTTGCGGCCGGGCTCACGGTGGACCCTGCCTCCCTGCTCCCGAGGGTCGAGGCCAGGAAGCTGGACCGCGGCGAGCAGGTCGCCGTCCTCAGCGCGCGCGAGGCTTGGCAGGACGCCGGTGCCCCACAGGTCGAGCCGGAGAGGTTCGCCGTCGTCATCGGTACGGGGACCGGTGGCGTCCTCACCACGCTGGGGCAGGACGACATCTTCGAACGCGCCGGGATTCGCCGGCTGTCGCCGTTCACGGTCCCCATGCTGATGCCCAACGGGCCGGCTGCCTGGGTGAGCATGGACCTGGGCGCGAGGGGAGGCGCCAGGACTCCGGTGAGCGCCTGCTCGTCCGGGGCGGAGGCCCTCGCCCTGGGGCAGGATCTGATCCGCAGCGGGCGGGCGGACGTGGTCGTCGCAGGCGGGGTGGAGGCATGCCTGCACCCCTTCACCATCGCGGCATTCGCCCAGATGAAGGCCCTGTCGACGCAGTCCGCGGACCCGGAGGCCGTGTCCCGCCCGTTCGACGTCAAGCGGTCCGGGTTCGTCATGGGCGAGGGCGCGGCGATGATGGTGCTCGAACGCGCCGAGTTCGCCCGGGCCCGTGGAGCACGCGCCCACGGCACACTGGCCGGCAGTGCCGTGAGTTCGAGCGCGAACCACATCACTGCCTCCGACTCGGAAGGCCAGGCCTTCGCCATGGGGCTGGCGCTGCGCGACGCCGGCCTGGCCCCGGCGGACATCGGGGTCGTGCACGCCCACGCCACCTCGACGGAGTCCGGTGACCTGGCGGAGGCCGAGGCGATCGGCCGGGTGATCGGCAGCCACGCCGCGGTGACGGCGACGAAGTCGATGACAGGTCACATGATGGGGGCGTCCGGAACGGTGGGTGCCATGGCCGCTCTGTTCGCACTCAAGGACGGCACGGTGCCGGCCACGCGCAACCTCGACGAGCTCGACCCCCGCGTGGAACTGGACGTGGTGCGCGGCGAGCGTCGCACCGGTCAGTGGTCCGCCGCGCTGGCCAACTCGTTCGGGTTCGGCGGACACAACGTGAGTCTCGTCCTCACCAGGTGACGACGGGAGCTGGGGTCGGGTTGCCGCCCATCGGTGATGCCGAGCCGTCGCTCCCGACGAACGGTCGAGTCCGCGGTGCACGGGGTCATTGCACGTGTGGCCTCGCCCGTCGCACCGCGCGCCCATGCCGCTCCGGCGGCATCGAGGCCGCGTGGCCGCTCGTCACGGGCGAGCGTTAAAGTGCGATGCGAAGTATGTGCGCGTCCGTCCCGCGTCGGAGCAACCGGCTCAGGATCCACGCCGCGCACGGGAAGGGGACAGAGCCGTGCATGGCGAGTACAAGATGCCCGGCGGCAAGCTTGTCGTCGTGGATCTGGATGTCGAGGAAGGCGTACTGCGCAATGTGCGCGTCGCCGGCGACTTCTTCCTGGAGCCCGACGAGGCGATCCTCTCGATCGACAGGGCCCTGGAAGGTACCCCTTCTTCGACGGACACCGCGGGTCTGGCGGCGCGGATCACGGCAGCTCTGCCGGAGTCGACCGTCATGTTCGGGCTGACCGCGGAGGGCGTCGGCATCGCTGTTCGGCGGGCGCTGGCCCGTGCGACCGAGTGGAGCGACTACGACTGGCAGCTGGTGCACACACAGGCGCAGGCCCCGGCCCTGCACATGGCACTGGACGAGGTCCTCACTGCCGAGGTGGCCGCCGGGCGGCGGGCTCCCACGCTGCGGGTCTGGGAATGGGCCTCGCCCGCCGTGGTCATCGGCAGCTTCCAGTCGCTGCGCAACGAGGTGGACCCCGAAGGGGCGGCGAAGCACGGAATGACCGTGGTACGCCGCATTTCCGGCGGTGGGGCCATGTTCGTGGAGCCCATGAGTACCATCACGTACTCCCTCTCCGTGCCGGAGTCCCTGGTCTCCGGCCTCTCCTTCGCCGACAGCTACGCCTACCTCGACGACTGGGTGCTGGGCGCGCTCGGCGA
This sequence comes from Streptomyces sp. NPDC002403, assembly GCF_053593015.1. Lineage (NCBI taxonomy): Bacteria > Bacillati > Actinomycetota > Actinomycetes > Kitasatosporales > Streptomycetaceae > Streptomyces > Streptomyces sp. NPDC002403. Next base: position 8,319 of record NZ_JBSFBQ010000012.1, read on the forward strand.
CATGGGCATCAAGGCCTGGTACCAGCCGCTCAACGACATCGCCACCGACGCCGGCAAGATCGCCGGTGCCGCCCAGAAGCGGATGGTGGGCCCCGACGGTGGTCCTGGAGCCGTCCTGCACCACGTGACCATGTCGTACGACATCGACGCCGACAAGATGCTCGAAGTGCTGCGGATCGGCAAGGAGAAGCTCTCCGACAAGGGCACCAGGAGCGCCAAGAAGCGCGTCGACCCGCTGCGCCGTCAGACGGGGCTGGCACGCGAGGCCGTCATCGAGCGGATGATCGACTCCTTCCGCGCTCGGCACGGTCTCACCCCGGGCAGGGTGACGGCCGAGGAGATGGCGCGGGCCGAGGAGCTCGTACGGACGAAGTTCGGCACCGAGGAGTGGACCGCCCGGGTGCCGTGAGCCGGGCCGTGAGCCGGGCCGCAGGGGCCGGGCCTCCCGCGGAGGCCTTTCCGGGAGGTGTCAGGTTTCCGTCGCCGGGAGTTCCTGTTCGGTCCAGATGATCTTGCCTTCGGCCGTGTAGCGGGTGCCCCAGCGGCGGGTGAGCTGGGCGACGAGAAAGAGACCGCGGCCGCCCTCGTCCGTGGTGCGGGCGTGCCTGAGCCGCGGCGAGGTGCTGCTGGCGTCGGAGACCTCGCAGATCAGGACGGACTGGCGCAGCAGCCGGAGCCGGATCGGCCCGGTGGCGTAACGCACCGCGTTGGTGACCAGCTCGCTGACGATCAGTTCGGTCGTCATCTCCAGTTCCTCCAGGCCCCAGCTCCGCAGCAGGCGGCCGGTCCGGGCGCGGACGCCGGCGACGGCGGCCGGGTCGTCGGGGATCTCCCAGGAGGCGACGTGGTCGGCGCCCAGTTCGTGGGTGCGGGCGAGCAGCAGGGCGACGTCGTCGGGCTGGGGCACCGGGACCAGTTGGTCCACGACCGACGCGCACAGGGCGTCGAGCGGCAGACCGCGCTGGGCCAGGGCGCCGCCGAGGCGGGACATCCCGAGTTCGGCGTCGCGGTCGCGGCCCTCGATGAGCCCGTCGGTGTAGAGACCGATCAGGCTTCCCTCCGGGAGGGTGATCTCCGCCGTCTCGAACGGCATCCCGCCCAGGCCCAGCGGGGGTCCGGCGGGCAGTTCGGGGAAGCTGACGCGCCCGTCCGGGGCGACGACGACGGGCGGCGGATGACCTGCGCGCGCCATGGTGCACTGCTGGGTGACGGGGTCGTAGACGGCGTACAGGCAGGTGGCGCCGAGCACGGGGGTGCCGTGCTCCTCGCCCTCGGGTTCCTCGTCGCTCAGGCGGAGCACGAGGTCGTCGAGGTGGGCGAGGAGCTCGTCGGGCGGCAGGTCCATGTCGGCGAGGGTGTGGACGGCGGTGCGGAGCCGGCCCATGGTGGCGGCGGCGCCGATGCCGTGGCCGACGACGTCGCCGACGACGAGGGCGACCCGGGCGCCGGACAGCGGGATCACGTCGAACCAGTCGCCCCCGACCCCGTCCTTGGCGTCCGCCGGGAGGTAGGAGGAGGCCACGTCCAGGGCCATTCCGCCGGGCAGGGTGTGCGGAAGCAGGCTGCGCTGGAGGGTGAGCGCCGCGGTGTGTTCGCGGGTGTAGCGCCGGGCGTTGTCCACGCACACGGCGGCCCTGGCGACCATCTCGCGGGCCGGGAGCACGTCGTCCGGTTCGAAAGGGGCGGGATTCACCGAGCGGATGAAGGTGGTCAGCCCGAGCACGGTGTCCCGGGCCCGCATCGGTACGGAGATGAGGGAGTGGAGCCCGTACTCGCGGATCCTCGCCGCCCTGTCGGGCTGCTCGACCGCCCACATGTGGTCATCGGGGTCGAGAACCGGGATGAGGACGGGTTCGCCGTCGATCAGGAACCGGATGTCGTGCGGCGGGGGCACGGAGTCCACCGGATCACCGACCCGGCGGACCGCCTCCGGGCAGCCCTCGCGCACCGAGCTCATGCCGGCCCGGCGCATCCTCGGCCGACCGGAGCCGGTGACGGTACCGGACCGGGCGAGGTCCTGGCCGGACAGCCCCACGCCCAGGGGCCACGGAGCGGGTTCATCGGGGTTGGCGACCGGCTCCAGCAGGTCGACGACGACGAAGTCGGCGAACCGCGGCACCGCGAAGTCGGCCAGCTCCTGAGCCGTACGCATCACGTCCAGGGTGGAGCCGATGCTGGCTCCGGCGTCGTTGACCAGGGCCAGGCGTTGCTGGGCGTTCCACCGGTCGGTGACGTCCAGCACCATGTAGCACAGGCCGGTGACGCTGCCGTCGCTGTCGGTCAGCGGAAGGTACGAGGTGGAGTAGGCGCGCTTGCGGCGCGGATCGGCCCAGGTCCAGCCGAGGTACTCGTAGTCGATGACGGGGACCCCGGTGTCCAGCACACCGCGCATCAGGGTCTCCAGGGCCTCGGTCTCCAGCCCCGGGAGCACCTCGCTCAGCCGGCGGCCCATCCGGTGCTCGCGCGGTACGCCGCTGAAGCGTTCCAGGGTGTCGTTCATCCAGGTGTAGCGCAGGTTCGGGTTCATCACCGCCATGCCGATCGGCGAACCGCTCAGGAACGCCTCCAGCACGGACTGCCCGACCGTCCACTCCGGCCTGCGTTCGCGTCCGGAGACCAGGAAGCACTCCCGGCCGTCCATGTGGAACGAGGCCGAGACCCGCAGGTCCAGCTCGATCCGGCCGCCGTCGCGCCGCCGTACGTCGGCGACGCCCCGCCACCCCACGCCCGCACGGCACCGCTCGGCGATCCCGGCCACCCGGACCGGGTCCTCGGGCATGGCGAGCAGGAACCCGGCGGGCCGCCCGACCACGTCCGCGGCCCGGTACCCCAGCAGCTCCTGCGCACTGTTCGTCCAGCCGACGACCGTTCCGGTGCCGGAGACCACCGCGGTCGCGTCGTTCGCGGTGTCGTAGGAGTGCCGGGGCGTGCTGGGCGGCGACGGCTCGGCGTCAGGCGCCGGCTGCGGACCTGCACACGCCATACTGGCCACCACCCATCGACTCGTTGTCCATGATCCCGCCTCCCGCGCCGAGGTGCGAGCGACCGGGGCGGGCGTGGACCCGTGCGGGGCGGTCAGCGCCCGCCGGCCGTCGGGGACGGGTCGTACGGGGCCGGGGGCCGGTGCTCGTACCAGCGCCGGTCGGACTCCAGCTGGGCGGCGAGGGAGACCAGCCGTTCCTCGCTGCGGGACGGGCCGAGCAGCTGCGCCCCGACGGGCAGCCCGTCGGCGGTGAACCCGGCCGGTACGTTGACGCCGGGCCAGCCCAGTACGTTCCAGGGCCAGGCGTACGGGCATGCCTCGGTCATCGCCAGGTCGGTGCGCCAGGCGCTCAGCCCGTCGAACCGGCCGATCGGGGGCGGTGGCAGGGCGGTCGTCGGGGTGAGCAGTACGTCGTACCCGGTGTCGCCCCGGGACGTGTGGAAGAACGCGCCGATCCTGCGGTGCTGACGCACCTCGCGCTCCCTGGCCGCCCGTACCACCCGGCCGCCCAGCCGGGTGCCGGTGCGCAGTGCGCTGCGGGTGCGCGGGTCGAGGAGGGCGGGGTCGGGGTGGCGGGCCGCGAGTTCGGCGATCCCGGCGGTGGCGCGGGGGACGAAGCCGAGGCCGATCAGCCCGTACCGGGGCCTTGCCTCCTCGACGTCGTGGCCCAGGCGGGCGAGGGACTCGGCCAGGGCGAGGACGGCCCGGCGCACGTCGGGGTGGGGTGCGGAGCCGGTGAGGGTGAGCGGGGGGCGCCAGGCGAGCGCGATGCGGAGCCGGCCGGGGTCACGGCGGGCGGCGGCCGCGGCGGCGACGGGGGGCGGCCGGTGCGGGTCGTCGGGGTGGGATCCGGCGACCGCGTCGAGCAGCAGCGCGGCGTCGGCGACGGTCCTGGCGAGAGGCCCGTTGACGGTCAGTCCCTGGAAGGCGTCGATGTGCGGGTGGCCGGAGATCCTGCCGCGCTGGGGCTTGATGCCGACGAGATGGGTCCAGGCCGCCGGGATACGGACGGACCCCGCGCCGTCCGAGCCGAGCGCGGCGGGCACGAGTCCGGCCGCGACGGCCGCCGCGGAGCCGCCGGACGAGCCGCCGGGGGTGTGGCCGGTGTGCCACGGGTTGCGGGTGGCGCCGAAGGCGGGGCCCTCGGTGAACGGCCACTGGCCGAGTTCGCAGGAGTTCGTCTTCCCGACGATCACGGCCCCGGCCGCCCGCAGCCGGCGTACGGCCTCGCTGTCCGCGGTCGCGGGGGGCAGTTCGCCGTCGCAGCCGAAGTAGGTCGGCATCCCGAGGACGTCCGTGTCGTCCTTGACGGCGACCGGCACGCCGAGCAGCGGCAGCCGCTCCCCCGCCGCGAGCCGGCGGTCGGCCTCGGCGGCCTCGGCGAGCGCGGCCTCGGCGCGCAGGTGCCTGAAGGCGTTGAGGGTGCCCTGGCTCGCTTCGATACGGGCCAGCGCGGCGGACACCTGCTCGACCGAGGTGGTGCGGCCCTCGGTCAGCTCCCGTGCGCTGTCGGCCAGTCCCGGGGGTCCGGCCGGTCCGGTGGTTTCCACGGCTTCCGTCGAGGACATGGGCCGACCGCCTTCCTCGTATCGGCACGGGCGCGCGAGGCGTCTGTGTGCCTGAAGCATCTGTCCGCCCGAACGAACTTACCGGAGGGTAACGAGTTGTGAGCGGTCCGCTCAACCGTTCGGTGGAATATGGCCGGGCATCGCTCCGGGTGGTATCAGTGCCGCTTGCTACGTTCCCCGGTGGAAACGGGCGGCGAAAGCACTGCTGGAGGGGTACGTGGAAGCGGAGTTCGAGGGCGAGTTCGAGACGCATCTGACGGTGCGGTTCGATCCCCGCGCCGACGAGGCGGAGGAGGGCGCCCGGCTGGCGCGCTGGGCGGAGCGGCACGGCCTGAAGCTCACCCGCATCGTGCTGGACCGCGGTGCCGTGCCGGACCAGCCCATGCTGACCGAGCGGGGCCGCGGTTCGCTCTCCCGGCAGCGGGCCGCCGCCGAGCTCAGGGCGGACGCTCTGCGCGCGGCGGGCTTCCCCGTCGTACGCGTGAAGATCGAGGCCGCCCCCTGGAACGAGGACATACCCCGGACGGCAGGCGAGGCCGCCGCGCTGTCCCCCGACTGCCACTTCGAGCACCACGTGAAACTGCTGCTCTCCGGCGATCGGGACCTCGCCGCCGCCCGGGCCGCGGCCGAACGCCACAGCGCGCACCTGTCGCACAACGCCCGCCGCACCGACGGGCGGGGCCGCCACGAGCGGTTCGTCACCCAGCGCTGCCGTGCGATCGGCCGGTCCGGGGCGCGGGCCCGACTCGACGCGCTGCTGCGCGCGCTCGACGATGCCGGACTCGAAGTACTGGAGACCGAGGAGGAGTTCGTGGTGCACGACGACCATCCGGCGGTGGACGCGGGCTGGATCGTCGAACGGGCCGGGGCTGCGCTGTGAGCACGGGCGACCGCCCCGTTCCCGGGGAGCCGGCCTTCGACGACCCGGCGCTCGCTGCGCGCTGGCGGGCCGCCCGGCGCGCTGTCCAGGACCATCTGCTGTCCGTGATCGCCGGGTCGCCGTGGGGCGAGCAGCTGGTTCTGCGCGGCAGCCTCCCGCTCCAGGCCTGGGTGGGCGCGGCGGCACGGGAGCCGGGCGATCTGGACTGGATCGTGTACGGCCCCTCGACGGATGAATTCGTCGACCGCCTCGATCCCTACCCGTACGTCGACGGGATCGAGGCGGTCCAGCACTGGCCGGAGGCCGCGCACGGAGCGGCCGCTCCCGAGCTGTGGACCGACGAGGACAGCCACGAGACCGCCGGTACCCGGCCCGCGCTCGCGCCCGAGGGGCTCTGCTGGGTCGAGATCGAGAACCCCGACGACATCGATCCGCCCTCCTCCCCCACCGAGGAGGTCGTCGCCGCCCTGACGGCCGGACCGCTGCCGCCCGAGGGGATAAGCGTCGATCCGGACCGGGTCACGTCGGATGGCGTGTGGATGTACCGGGAGTACGAGACGCCCGGCGTGCGGGTCGTCGTCCCCTGGCAGGCCGACGGGCTGCCGCCGGGCGAGCTGCGGATGGACTTCGCCCAGGACGAGCGGATGCCCCGGGCACCGGTGTGGACGGCCTGCCCCCGCGGCGACGGCGGACCGCCGACGCCGGTCCGCACCGCGGACCCGGGGCTCTCGCTCGCCTGGAAGCTGCTGTGGCTCGCCGAGGACCAGGAGGCGGAGGGCCGGTCGGGGGCGAAGGACCTGTACGACGCGGTGCTGCTCGCGGAGTACGACCGGACACGGCTCCCGCCCCGTCTGCTGCACACCGTGCTCGGCCCGCACGCGGAGGGCTTCACGCCCCGGGCGGTGCTGGACTGGCCGGTGGACTGGTCCGCGTTCCACGCCGCGCACCCGTGGGTGGACGACGGTCCGGACCGGTTGCGGGAGAGGCTGGCCGCCGCGCTGCCACGGCTGCTGGAGCGGAGCGCCCCGTGACCGGGCTGCCGGACCGGCCACCGGGACACGGCGGCCGGTCCGGCAGGGGCCGGGCGCGCCCTACGGCTGGACGCTGATCTCGCCGATCCCGGTGCCGAGGGCCGAGCAGTGCGCGGTGGACTGACCGGACTGGCCGGGGGCCAGTGTGACGTGCTCGCCGTCCACGTCCGGGGACCAGCCGCAGACCAGATGCACCCAGAAGGTCTGCGTCGCGCTGCCGTCGTTGCGGCACAGCGCGAAGCCCGTGTAGTCGTCGATCTCGTGCTTTCCGGTGTCGCAGGACAGACCGGGCGGCGTCGCCACGGCCGTCACGGCGGTGGCGACGGTCGCCGGAACGGCGAGTGCGGCGGCCGTCCCCGCCACCACGGCGCCCCGGAGCACGGCCCTGGTCACACTCCTCATCGACAGCTTCATGTCTCCCTGTTCCTCCTCGCTGGTGATGAACCCGGTGCGCCGACAACCGTCCCTCACCACCCATGACCCAAAACGAGGCAAAACATCACACTGTGTATGCGCTGGGGCGGCGTTCTCCGCCGCGCGGCCCATGCGCCCCCGGCGTACGCTCGGAGGAATCCGATGACGTGCGAACGGCCGGCATCGGAGGGCACCTGAACAGGCCCGACGGGTTTCGCGCCCGTCGGTTCTACGAGGGAGGCGACGTGACCGGTCGACACAGCGGCACCCGCCGGGTCGCCTGGACGGCGGTCGTCGTGCTGGCACTCACCGGCGGCAGCGCCCTGGGCGGTGCGGCCCGGGCGGACGACGGGAACGGCATCGAGAAACTCACCGCGCAGCAGATCGCGGACCGTTCGCGCGACGCCCTCCTGAGCGCCCGTTCCCTGCATCTCAGCGTGCGCGGTGACCTCGGCGGCGACCAGCCGTCGATGGCTCTGGAGCTCACCCTGGACCGGGACGGGAACTGCAACGGATCGGTGGATCTCGGCCGCGGCCAGGGCTCGGTCCGGATCGTGAAGCGTGGCGACGAGGTCTGGGTCAAGCCGGACGCGAACTTCTGGAAGAACCAGGTCCCGGGCGATGGTTCGGCCTTCGCCGCGATCCTCCACGGACGGTACATGAAGGGTTCCGCCTCCGACCCGCGGCTGCTCGGCGTGACGAACGGCTGCGATCTGGACACCTTCCAGAAGCTCGTCAGCGACAACGCGAACAATGACCGGGGGACGTTGAACAAGGGCAGGAGGACCACCCTCGACGGGGCTCCGGTGGTGCCGCTGACCAGGATGCGCGACGGGCAGACGCTGATGACGTACGTCGCCGCCACCGGCAAGCCGTACCCCCTGAGGCTCACGGCTCAGGGTGGCGGGGCGGACGCGGTCGTGGGCTTCTCGGCCTTCGACAAGCCGGTGCCCACGACCACGCCTCCGCCGGACCAGACGTACGACATCAGTGCTCTGCTGGGCCGTACGTCCGCTCCGGTGTGACACCGGACCGGCCGCTGAGCGCCACGTACAGCAGCAGCGACGAGGCCAGCCCGACCGCCCAGCCGTAGTCCGCGAGCGGTTTGAGGAACGGGATCAGACCATCGGCCGGGAACGGGCCCTGACCTGGGACGGAGTGGGAGCCCCCGATCGCCAGGACCCCGCCGACGGCGAACGCGACGACGGCCCGCCGGTTCCAGCCGTTCGTGTACCAGTAGCGTCCGCCGGGGCGGTAGAGGTCGGCCAGGTCGAGCACGGTGCGGCGGACGATCCAGTAGTCGGCGATCAGGATGCCCGCGACCGTGCCGAGCAGTCCGCCGACCAGCCCGAGCCAGGTGAAGATGTAGAGCTCGGGGGTCTCGGTGAGCTTCCACGGCATGATCAGGACGCCGACGACGCCCGTGATCAGAGCGCCCGTACGGAAGTTGATGAACCGGGGCGCGAGGTTCGCCAGGTCGTACGCGGGTGACACGACGTTCGCCGCGATGTTCACGGAGACGGTCGCGACCAGCACCGTCACCAGGGCGAAGAGGAGCCCGAAGACGCTGTCGGTCCTCGACACGAGCTGGACCGGGTCCCAGATCGCCTCGCCGTACACCGCCTGCGAACCGGAGGTGACCAGGACCGAGAGGAGGGCGAACAGCGTCATCGTGGTGGGCAGGCCGAGCACCTGGCCCCGGATCTGGGCACGTTGGCCGGCCCCGAAGCGGGTGAAATCGGGAATGTTCAGCGAGAGCGTGGCCCAGAACGCGATCATGCCCATCAGCGAGGGGAAGAAGACCGGCCAGAACTCCTTGCCCCAGCCGAGCTTCGAGGGCTGGTCCAGCAGCGGGCCGAAGCCGCCCGCCTTGACGGCGATCCAGACCAGCAGCACGAGGGCACCGACGATGACGAACGGCGCCGCCCAGTTCTCGAACCGCCGCAGCGCGTCCATCCCCCGGTAGATGATGGCGAGTTCGAGCGCCCAGAAGAGGACGAAGCAGAGCCAGAGCGTCCACGGCTGCCCGCCGATCTCGGACGCCTTCGCCCAGCCGCCGAAGATCTTCCCCAGGAGGGTGAAGATGCCGACGCCGCCGATCCAGGTCTGGATGCCGAACCAGGCACAGGCCACCGCGGCCCGGATCAGCGCGGGCAGATTGGCGCCGCGCAGCCCGAAGGAGGCGCGGGCCAGCACCGGGAAGGGAATGCCGTACTTGGGCCCGGCGTGCCCGGTGAGCAGCATGGGCCCGAGCACGATGAGGTTGGCCAGCGCGATGGTGAACACGGCCTGTTTCCAGTCCATGCCGAGGGCCACCAGGCCGGAGGCGAGCAGCCAGGACGGGATGTTGTGGGCCATGCCCACCCAGAGCGCGGCGAAGTTGTACGTCGTCCAGCGGCGCCGTTCCAGCGGTACGGGCAACAGGTCCTCGTTGACGAACCGGTTGTCGGCGGGAACGGCGCCGGGGGCGAGTTCGACGCGCCCCGAGGGATCGGATATCGGGTCCTGCGGTGGAATCGGTGGGACGGTCGAGGTCATGGCGGCTGGACCCTTCGCTCGGGAACGGTGCCGTGCGGGGCGGGGCGCGGGGTGTACGGGGGGTACGGGGAGGTACGGGGACGGGGGTGCGGACAGCCCGGCGGGGAGGGGACGGGTCAGTCGGACAGGGCGGGGATGATCTGCGCGCCGTAGGCGTCGATCGTCGCCTCCCGCGCGTCGTGCATGTTGTATACGGCGAACTGGTCGACGCCCAGGTCGCGCAGGGCCCGCAGCTTCTCGATGTGCGCCTCGGCGGGGCCCAGCAGGCAGAACCGGTCGACGATCTCGTCCGGCACGAAGTTCGTGTCGGGGTTCCCGGCCCGGCCGTGGTGGCTGTAGTCGTAACCCTGCCGGTCCTTGATGTAGGCGGTCAGGGCCTCGGGGACGAGCCCGGAGTGCGCGCCGTACCGGGAGACGAGGTCCGCGACGTGGTTGCCGACCATGCCGCCGAACCAACGGCACTGCTCGCGGGCGTGGTCGAGGTCGTCGCCCACGTAGGCCGGGGCGGCGACGCAGATCGTCACGGAGTCCGGGTCGCGGCCCGCCTCCGCGGCCGCGTCCCGTACCGCCTTGATCATCCACTCGGTGAGGAACGGGTCGGCGAGCTGGAGGATGAAGCCGTCGGCCTTCTGTCCGGCGAGGGCGAGCGCCTTCGGGCCGTAGGCGCCCATCCAGACGGGCAGTCTGCCGTCCTTCACCCAGGGGATCTGGACCGGCTGCCCGTCGACGGTCGCCTCGCGCCCCTCGGCGAGGTCACGGATGACGTCGATGGCCTCGCCGAGCCGGGCCAGGGTGTTGGGTCTGCGTCCGGCGACGCGCATCGCCGAGTCGCCCCGTCCGATGCCGCAGACGGTGCGGTTGCCGTACATGTCGTTGAGAGTGGCGAAGGTGGAGGCGGTCACCTCCCAGGTGCGGGTGCCGGGGTTGGTGACCATGGGGCCGACGATGAGGTGTTCGGTGTGTTCGAGGATCCGGCTGTAGATGACGAACGGTTCCTGCCAGAGCACCGTCGAGTCGAAGGTCCAGCCGTAGCGGAAGCCGTTGCGTTCGGCGCGGCGCATCAGGCCGACGACGGCCGAGGCGGGCGGGTCGGTCTGGAGGACGAGTCCGAAGTCCATGACGGGTGCTCCTAGTCCAGGTACTGACAGGTGGCGCGCGGGGTGTAGCTGCCGTGTCCGGCCCGGCCGGTGAACTTCCTCGCGTCGATGACGACTTCACCGCGCGAGAGGACCGTTTCGACCTGGCCGGTGATCCGCTTTCCCTCGTACGCCGAGTAGTCGACGTTCATGTGATGGGTCTCGGCGGAGATGGTCTGCTCGGCCGCCGGGTCGTAGATGACGACATCGGCGTCGGCGCCCGGGGCGATGGTGCCCTTCTTCGGGTAGAGGCCGAACATCCGGGCCGGGGAGGCGCAGGCGATCTCGATCCAGCGGCGGCGCGAGATGCGGCCGTCCACGACCGCCTGGTGGAGGAGGTCCATCCGGTTCTCCACACCGGGCATTCCGTTGGGGATCTTGGAGAAGTCGCCCCGGCCCATCTCCTTCTGGCCGGAGAAGCAGAAGGGGCAGTGGTCGGTGGAGACGACCTGGAGTTCGTTGTTCCTGAGCCCCCGCCAGAGCGCTTCCTGGTGTTCCCTGGGCCGCAACGGGGTGGAGCAGACGTACTTGGCGCCCTCGAAGTCCGGCTCGGCGAGGTTGTCGGTGGAGAGGAAGAGGTACTGCGGGCAGGTCTCGCCGAAGACCGGAAGTCCCTTGTGGCGGGCGGCGGCGACCTCGGCGACGGCCTCGTCCGCGGAGACGTGCACGACGTACAGCGGGGAGCCGGCGACGCGGGCGAGCTGGATGGCACGGTGGGTGGCCTCGGCCTCCAGCGCGACCTTGCGCACGTCGCCGTGGTGGCGGGGGTCGGTGCGGCCCTCGGCGAGGGCCTGTTCGACGAGTACGTCGATGGCGATGCCGTTCTCCGCGTGCATCATGATCAGGCCGCCGTTGTGGGAGGCCCGTTGCATGGCGCGCAGGATCTGGCCGTCGTCGCTGTAGAAGACACCGGGATACGCCATGAACAATTTGAAGGAGGTCACGCCCTCCGACACCAGCAGGTCCATCTCCTTGAGCGTGGACTCGTTCACATCGGAGAGGATCATGTGGAAGGCGTAGTCGATGGCGCATGTGCCGTCGGCCTTCGCGTACCAGGCGTCGAGCCCCTCGCGGACCGCGCGGCCCACGGACTGAATGGCGAAGTCGACGATCGTGGTCGTGCCGCCCCAGGCGGCCGCACGCGTGCCGGTCTCGAAGGTGTCGGCGGCATAGGTGCCGCCGAACGGCATCTCCATGTGGGTATGCGCGTCGACACCGCCGGGGATGACGTATTTGCCGGTGGCGTCGATCCTCCGGTCGGCGCTCCAGCTCTCGGCCGCGTCGGTGCCGTGCGCCGCGAGGGCCACGATGCGGCCGCCCTCGATGAGTACGTCGGCATGGATTTCGTCGGACGCGGTGATGACGAGACCACCGTGGATGACGGTGCGGCTCATGTACCCCTCCTCACTGTGGCGGAATGGGTCTACGCACGTAGACAAGATGCGTGGTGAAGAACGTAGAAGCGGGTTACCCACTGTGGCAATACCGCTGCCGCTAACCGCTGAAGACGTTTCTGTTTCATCCGCCCGGCACTCCACCGGCCCACAGCCGCGACGACGACCGGCACGGCGACCGCCACTGGATAACGGAATGATTACGGGTCTGGTCCAAATGTTGGGTACGGTTCATGCGCCCGTCCCGTACCCGGTGCGAATCGATCACCGCCGACGGCCAGCCTCGGACACGCCACCGGACGCCCCCGTTGTCCGGTGTCCACCGACCGATCCCGGAGGATCACGTGTCCCTGTCGCGCTCCGCGCGTACGGTGCTGGCCGCCACCACCGTCGCCGCCGTCGCACTGCCGCTCGCCACCACCGCCGCCCACGCCCAGGGGTCCAAGGCCCCGGCCGCGGCCCCGTACGCCGGTCTGCCGTCCGGCACCAAGCAGGCGAAGACCCTGGTCATCGGCATCGACGGCGCCACCTTCGACGCCTTCTCCCGCGCCGACATTCCGCACATCGAGCAGTTGATGGCCAAGGGGCTGACCGCCCGGAGCAATCTGTACGCCGACCCGATGGCCCCGACCGTCTCCGGCGCCGGCTGGTCGTCCATCGCCACCGGTGTGTGGCCCGACAAGCACAACGTGAAGGACAACAACTTCACGGCCCCGAACTACGGCCGGTACCCCGACTACGCGACCCGGCTGGAGACCGCCGACCCGGCCACGTCCACCCTGGTCGTCGGCACCTGGAGCCCGATCCCCCAGACCGTCTTCGGCGCGAGGACCGATCTGCGGATCGCCGGCGGCAACGACGAGGGCACCACCGCCAAGGCCGCCGACTACCTCGCGCACGGCAACCCCGACTCCACCTTCGTCCACCTCGACGAGGTCGACGGCGCCGGCCACAGCACCGGCTCCGCGAGCGACGCCTACCTCAAGGCCCTGAACACCGCCGACGCCCAGGTCGGCCGGCTGCTCGACGCCGTGACCTCGCGTCCGACGTACGCGAAGGAGGACTGGCTCGTCGTCGTCACCGCCGACCACGGCCACACCCCCACCGGCGGGCACGGCGGCAACACCCCGCTGGAGCGCGGCACGTTCGTGATCGCCCAGGGCAAGGGCATCCGCCCAGGTTCGGTACGCGACGACGTCAAGATCACCGACATCGCGCCCACGGTCCTGCGCCACGAGGGCGTCGCCACCGACCCCGCCTGGAACCTCGACGGCACCTCGCTCGCCGAGCTGAAGCCGGACGCCTTCGACGCACTGCGCCCCGCGCTGCGCACCCCTGTCGACGAGACCGGGCTCCCGGCCGGCACGAAGGGGTGGACGAACACCGCGCCCGAGGGCTGGTCCATCGACAACTCGAAGATGCCGGCCGGCGGCGTCACCGAGTGGCGCGGCTGGTCCTTCGCCACCGACGAGTTCTGGACCAATGCCGAGCGCGGCCAGGGCCGCGAGACCAACGTCCGTGCCCGCGACGTGTTCGCGGTCGCCGACTCCGACGAGTGGGACGACAAGGCGCACGGCGCCGGACAGTTCGACTCCACCCTGGTCAGCCCCGCGTACCGGCTGAACGGCGCGGCCGCGGCGACCGTCTCGTACGCGACGAACTACCGGGTCGACGGTCCGCAGACCGGCGATGTGTACGTCTCCTACGACGGCGGCGCCCCGCAGCTCGTGAAGTCCTACCGGGCCGACAGCAACACCGTCGAGCACCTTGAGCTCGCCGTCCCGGCGGGTGCGAGGACGGCCCGGCTGAGCTTCCGCTACACCGGCACGAACAGCGCCTTCTGGACGGTCGACCAGGTCGCCTTCGAACAGCCCGGCCCGCCCTCGCAGCTCGCCGTCACCTCGCTGGAGGCCGGCACCCGGCTCCTCGGCCGGCCCGGCTCCGACGCGGCCTGGAAGGTCGACGCGAAGGGCGTGGTGAAGACCGCGCAGGGCGAGCCCGTGAAGGGCGCGAAGGTCACGGCCGAGCTGACGGCCGGCGGCAAGGTGCGGAAGCTGACCGGCACGACGAAGAAGGACGGCTCGGTCCGCTTCGGGGCCACGGTGCGCCGCGGCGTCGCCGAGGCCACACTGAAGGTCACCGAGGTGCGCTACCGGCACCTCGCGTACTACGGCGAGCTCGACCCGGTCCACGGCCTGGAGCTGACCCGCCCCACCGGTCACCGGGGCTGACCGGCCGGCCGGGCCCCTGTACCCGCCGGCCGGGGCCCGGCCACCGCTCGGCCCGCCGGCCTCGGCCGGCCCGCCTCAGCCGACCGACCGGAGAGCCTCGGCAAGGATCTTCGCGCCCTCCTCCGCCTCCGGGATGGTCAGCGAGAGCGGTGGTGCGATCCGCAGCACGCTGGTGTCGTGGCCGCCGCCCTTGCCGATGAGCAGACCTCCTTCGCGGGCCGCTTCGAGCACGGCCGCGGCCGCTTCCGGGTTCGCCTCGTCGGTGCCGGGCCTCACCAGCTCGATGCCGATCATCAGGCCCCGGCCGCGCACTTCGCGTACGCACTCGCAACCCGCGCCGATCGCCCGCAGCCGCTCGATCAGCAGACCGCCGACGCGCCGGGCGTTGCCCTGCAGATCGTGTTCGAGGAGGTAGGAGAGGTTGGCGAGACCGGCCGCCATGGTGACCGGGGAACCGCCGAAGGTCGAAATGGAGTTGGCGTCCAGGCAGTTCATGACCTCGGCACGGGCCACGACACCGCCGATCGACATGCCGTTGCCGATGCCCTTGGCGAAGGTGAGGATGTCCGGCGGGCCGTTCTGCCCGTGCGCCTGCCAGCCCCAGAAGTGGTCGCCGGTGCGGCCCCAGCCGGTCTGCACCTCGTCGGAGATCCACAGGACGCCGTGCCGGTCCAGGACCCGGCGGAACGCCGCGTAGAGGCCGTCGGGCGGTGAGGTGAACCCCCCGACGCCCTGGATGGGTTCGGCGATCAGGGCGGCCGGTGTCCGGGTGTGCCCGAGCAGGTCCTCCAGGTCGGCGACGCACGCCTCGGTGAACTCCGCGTCGCCGAGGTGCGCGTAGGGCCCCCGGGTGCGCACCCCGCCGTGCACGTACAGCGTCTGCAGCGGCGACAGACCGGTCGGCGACCAGGCGTTGTTGCCGGTGATGGAGACCGCGGAGAACGACCTGCCGTGGTAGCTGTTGCGCATCGCGAGGATCTGGTTCGACCCGCGGTACGCGGTGGCGAGCAGCAGCGCCGTGTCGTTGGCCTCGGTGCCGGAGGTGGTGAAGAAGACCCGGGCGTCGGGGATGCCGGAGAGCGTGGCGACGCGTTCGGCCAGCTCGACCATGGGCCGGTTGAGATAGAGCGTGGAGCTGTGGATGATGCGGCCGGCCTGCTCGCTGACCGCCTTGGTCACCTCGGGCAGGGCATGGGCGGTCATGGTGGTGAGGATGCCGCCGAAGAAGTCGAGGTAGCGCCTGCCGTCGGCGTCCCAGACGTGCCGGCCCTCGCCGTGGGTGAGCTCCAGCGGGTGCTTGTAGTAGAGCGCCAGCCAGTCGGGGCTGACGGCGAGGTGGCGATGGTGCAGGCTGCTCACGGCTCCACCAGTCCTTCGTACGCGTCGGGGCGGCGGTCCCGGTAGAAGGCCCACTGCTGTCTGACCTCGTCGATGAGCCCGAAGTCGAGGTCGCGGACGAGGAGTTCCTCCTCCTTGTCGCTGGCGACCTCGCCGACGAACTGCCCGCGCGGGTCGACGAAGTAGCTGGTCCCGTAGAAGTCGTTGTCGCCGTACTCCTCCTGGCCGACGCGGTTGATCGCGGCGACGAAGTACTCGTTGGCCACGGCGGACGCGGGCTGCTCCAGCTGCCAGAGATAGCCGGAGAGGCCGCGCGAGGTGGCGGACGGGTTGTAGACCAACTGGGCTCCGTTGAGACCGAGTTGACGCCAGCCCTCGGGGAAGTGCCGGTCGTAGCAGATATAGACGCCGACCTTGCCGACGGCGGTGTCGAAGACCGGCCAGCCGACGTTCCCGGGCTTGAAGTAGTACTTCTCCCAGAACCCCTTGACCTGGGGGATGTGGTGTTTGCGGTACTTGCCGAGATAGGAGCCGTCGGCGTCGATCACGGCGGCGGTGTTGTAGTAGAAGCCGGACTGCTCGACCTCGAAGACCGGCACGACGATCACCATGCCGGTCTCACGGGCGAGTTCCTGCATCCGGCGGACGGTCGGCCCGTCCGGGACGGCCTCGGCCCAGCGGTAGTGCTCGGGTTCCTGTACCTGGCAGAAGTAGGGGGCGTTGAACACCTCCTGGAAGCCGATGATCTTCGCGCCCTGACGGGCGGCCTCGCGCGCATGCTCCTCATGCTTGGCGATCATGGATTCGGTGTCGCCGGTCCAGGTCGCCTGGACGAGTGCGGCGCGAACGACTGGGGACATGAGCTGCTCCTTCGACGCGGCGTCAGAGAGCCTCAACGCGTTTCTACGCCCGTAGACACGTGCGTAGAGGAGAACGTAAGCCCCGTCACACAGCGGGGCAAGACCATCGCCGTGAACCGGCGGAGTCGATCATGTTTCACACCCGTGCGGTCCACACACCCGGCCGGCCGGGTGTGCGGGGGCGGCCGGGGCGCAGCCCGTCGTCTCCACCCGGGGGCCGCCGGCGGTGCCACCAGGACTTCTCCTGCTCGCCATGGCCGCAGTCCGCCACCAGGTCCTCGTCGATCCCCCTGCACCGGCTCCCGGGCCGTCGCTCCCCCGCACCGGTTTGTATTCTCGGCAGGAGCCCCCTTCCGAGCGGCACCTGCGAGAGGAAACACCACCATGACCACCGAGCTGAGCCCCGACGCCCTGTCCGGGCTCCTCGACCGGGCCCGCCAGGACTACCAGGACCTGGCGGATCTGGGCCTCTCGCTCGACCTCACCCGGGGCAAGCCCGCCCCCGAGCAGCTCGACCTCTCCGAGGACCTGCTGAGCCTGCCCGGCGGACGGCACACCTCCGCCGACGGCACCGACGTACGCAACTACGGCGGGCTGCAGGGGCTGCCCGAGCTCCGGGAGATCTTCGCCGGGGTGCTCCAGGTGCCGGCCGACCAGCTGATCGCGGCCGGGAACTCCAGCCTCGAGCTGATGCACGACTGCCTGGTGCATGCACTGCTGAGCGTGGTGCCGGGCGCCGAGTCGCGCTGGGTGGACCAGGAGCGGATCGCGTTCCTGTGTCCGGTGCCCGGCTACGACCGGCACTTCGCGCTCTGCGAGCGCTTCGGGATCGACATGATCCCGGTGCCGATGACCGCCGACGGCCCGGACATGGAGGTCGTGGAGCGGCTCGTGGCCGAGGACCCGACGGTCAAGGGCATCTGGTGCGTGCCGAAGTACAGCAACCCCGACGGCGCCTGCTACAGCGATGCGACCGTGGCCCGGCTCGCCTCGATGGACACCGCCGCTCCCGACTTCCGGATCTTCTGGGACAACGCCTACGCCGCCCACCACCTCACCGACGAACCCGTCGGGATCGCCGATCTGCTGGCCGCCTGCGCCGGGGCCGGCAACCCGGACCGGGCCTTCGTGTTCGGCTCCACCTCGAAGATCACCACGGCGGGCTCGGGCGTCGCGTTCTTCGGCTCGTCGCCCGCGAACCTCCAGTGGCTGCTCGGCAACAACTCCAAGCGTGCGATCGGCCCGGACAAGGTCAACCAGCTGCGGCACGTGCTGTTCCTGCGCGACGCCGACGGGGTGCGGGGCCACATGGAGCGCCAGCGCGCCCTGCTGCAGCCCAAGTTCGAGGCGGTGGCCCGGATCCTGGACGCCGAGCTCGGCTCCACCGGGCTCGCGGCCTGGACCTCGCCCAAGGGCGGGTACTTCGTCACTCTGGAAGTGCCGGACGGCTGCGCCAAGGAGGTCGTACGCCGTGCCGCCGAGGCGGGCATCGTGCTGACCCCGGCCGGTGCCACGCACCCGTACGGCGACGACCCGCGCGACGCGGTCATCCGGATCGCGCCCAGCTACCCGGGGCTCGCGGAGCTGGAGCAGGCGATCGCGGGGCTCGCCGTCTGCGTCAGGCTCGTGGGGTACGAGCAGCGGGCACGCTGAGCATCCCGTCAACTCCCGCCGCCTTTCTTCCCGTCCGGGTGATCTGCGGTATTTCGGGAGGATTCCGGATCGGTCTGGGCAGGCTCCGGGCGACCGAATCCGGAAGGGGATGTGGTGGGACAGTCACGCGAGTACGGGCGCGCCATCAGCGAGGGGCCGACACCGGCCGATGCTGCGGGCGCGCCCGCCTTGCCCTATCCGAGCGGCTGGGCCGCGCTGGCGTTCTCCGAGGAGCTGCGGCCGGGCACCGTGCTCACCCGCCCGCTGGCGGGTCAGGACGTGGTGCTGTACCGGCTGGGCACGGGGGCGGTCCGCGCCGTCCGCCCGTACTGCCCGCATCTGGGCGCCCACCTCGGGCTGGCGAGGGTCGACGGGGACGATCTCGTGTGCCCCTTCCACTTCTTCGCGTTCGGCCCGGACGGCACGTGCGTGCGCACGGGCTATGACACGACGCCGCCGCGGTCGCCGTTGTCGCAGCTGCCGGTGCACGAGGTCAACGGCGCCGTGTTCGTCTGGCGGCATCACGACGGACGTTCTCCGGACTGGTTCATCCCCGACTGGCACAGGATCGGTCACCGGCCCGCGCGGAGCGCGGCCTGGGAGTTGGCCGGCAATGTCCAGGAAGTCATCGAGAACTCGGTGGACCTCGGGCATTTCGCCACCCTGCACGGCTGGGAAAGGGCCGAGATCGGCGGGCCCGTGATCTACGACGACGCCGCTTTCCATGTGTCCATGCGGGCCCACGAGTCGGCACCGCTGCTGGGCAGTTTCGTCGTCGATGTGGACGTGGACGGCTACGGACTCGGCTGTCTGCACGCCGATGTGCACACGCCCCGGCTGGGACTGCGGATGTGCACGATGGTGATGCCGACGGCGATCGCACCCAACCGGATGCAGTTCCGCCAGCTCAACCGCATCTCCTTCGCCGAGCCGGCCAGGCTGCCGGCCCCGCTCGCCCGCATGGTGAGCCGCACCGCCGCCAGGCTGCTGGACCGCGCGGTTTTCCGGTCCAGTTGTGAGTTCACCGCCGCGGACTTCCCGATCTGGCACCACAAGCAGTACCAGCAGCCGCCCCGGCTCGCTCCCGGCGACGGCCCGATCGGCCCCTTCCGGCGCTGGGCCCGGCGGTTCTACCCACCGCAGCCCGGGAAGGACCGCGTGACGCGGCTCGATCACATCGCGCAGGCCGACGGGGCCGAGGTGTCCTGAGAGCCGGTGGCGGACCGCGCTGCGCTTCGGGCAGGATCTCGCGCATGGTTTCGGTATTGCAGAATGTGGCGATCGACTGTGCGGATGCCTATGAGCTGGCCCGGTTCTGGAGTGAGGTGCTCGGTCGTCCGCTGCATCGGGACGACAATCCGGGTGATCCGGAGACCGAGGTGATGCTGCCGGAGGGCCCGCTGCTGCACTTCAACCAGGTGCCGGAACCGAAGACGAGCAAGAACAGGTTTCATCTGTGCCTGCGTCCGAAGACCACGCGCGAGGAGGAGGTCGAGCGGCTGCTGGGCCTCGGGGCCACTCTCGTCGACGATCGCCGGGAACCCGACGGCGCCGGCTGGGCCGTTCTCGCAGACCCGGAGGGCAATGAGTTCTGCGTTCTGCGCAGTGATTCCGACCGTGCGGCGATGTGCTCCTGAGGCTCGCGCGCGCAACGGCCGGAGGTTCCGGGGGGTGCACGCAGTCATGCGCCGATGGCCGCGCATCGCCTCGTGACGCACCGCGGCCTGTGCGGCGCTCCCTCAGGGCGCGCCCGCGATGCCCGCCACCCGCAGCGCGTGGGCGATGTCCCGCTCCGTGGCCGGTGACACCGCTCGGGCCGCATCCAGCAGTCGCGGGACGAGACGGCGCGGATCGCCCGCCGCGATCCGCGCCGCGTCCCGGGGAGTCCGTACGCGGACGAAGGCGCCCAGCAACGCCCGCGCCTGCGCCCCCTGCCCCGCCCGCTCCAGGGCCACCACCGCGTCGGCGATCTCCCCGGCCGGCCTCGCCACCCCCTGGCGCAGCAGTTGCCCGCAGTCCTCGGGGCGTCCCGCGGCGTCCAACGCACCGGCGGCCGCGGCCAGTCCGGCGGGCGGCAGCGAGGACACCTCCCACAGCAGGGTCGCCCAGTCCGCTCCGAGGCCCGCGCGGTGCAGTTCGACGGCGAGCGCCGGCAGCCGCTGCGCGGGCCAGCCGGCCGCCTCGCAGAGCACCGCGTGGGCCTCGCCGCTGCGGCCCGCGGCCCGCAGCCGGCTGAGCCGCTCGACCACCCCCGCCACGGCCCGGCGCGCTTCCGGGTCCGGGGCCGCGGCACGGAAAGGGGGCGCGGACGCGTCGTCGTCGGCCGGGGCGGCGGCGAAGCGGGCTCCGCGCGGAACGGCGGCGGTGGCGGGCAGGACGGGGGCCGTCACGGCCGGGGCGTCGTCGGAGTCATCCACGTCGAGCCCCGCGAACCGGGCACCGCGCGGCTTCCCACGCCCGGGGGCGGCGGACCGAGGGGACTGCGCCGGGACTTCCGGGGCGGGCGCGGCCTCGCCGGCCCCGGCCGGCGACTCCGTACGGAACCAGGTCTTCGGCACCGACACCGCGGCCAGCCGTGCGCGCAGTTCCGAGCAGCGGGCCGTGGCGCGTTCGTGGTCGTCCCTGGCCCAGGCGACCGTCCGAGTGTCGGGGTCGGTCGTGCCGTCGGCACCGGCTGCCCGGAGGCGCCCGGCCGCGTGCTCCTGCTCCCGCAGCATCAGCTCCAGCCGCTCGACGAGCATCTGCCGCCCGCCGGGGCGCCGGTCATGGGCGGCCACCGAAGCGGAGTACAGCTCGGCGCCCCGTACCGACTCGCGTTGCGCGAAGGCCGTACCGCGCACGGCCGCCAGGTCCTGGAGGAGGGACTCCATCACGTCCCAGGGCGGAATCTCGACGCCGTCGAGGCAGGCGCGCATCCCGGCAGGATCGCGCCTGCGGAAGAGGCCGTACCAGCCGCTCCCCTGATCCAGCAGCCCCACGACATCCCGCAGGTACTGTGCGAACTCCCGTACTTCCCCAGCATATTGATGCTCTGTCATTTTCGCCCTCGCCGACGTCGGCCGGAGCCTTCCAGTCCGCGAGCATTCGACATCAGCCGTGTTACGCCACGGCTACGCGGGGTTTTCGGGCGCGATGCGGACCCGATCGGGCCGCCGGGACCCTACCCCGCCAGTGGCACCGCTTCCGGCTCCGGGGCGCAGCGGGTGAGGATCTCGTCCATCGAGAGCCCGAGCGCCCCGGCCAGCGCCGCGACCGTGAAGAAGGCGGGGGTGGGGGCGCGGCCCGTCTCGATCTTGCGCAGCGTCTCGGCCGAGATTCCGGCGCTCGCCGCGATCTCGATCATGCTGCGGCCGCCGCGCGCCTCACGCAGCAGCGCTCCGAGCCGCTCGCCGCGGCGGCGCTCTTCCGGGGTCAGGGGCGTTCGTACCATGCCGTCATTCTAATACCGCCGAGACCGGCATAGTAATTGGCATGGTGCAGCTCAAGGCGGACACATCCGTCGAAGCCATGCGCGAGACCGGCCGGGTCGTCGCCCAGGTCCTGACCGCCGCGCGGCAAGCCGCGACGGTCGGCACTTCCCTGCGCGAACTGGACGAGGTCGCCCGCGAGGTCCTGCGCGAGGCCGGCGCCGGGTCGCCGTTCCTGAACCACCGGCCGCATTTCGCGCCCACCCCCCTTCCCCGCCGTGATCTGCGCGTCGGTCAACGACGCGATCGTGCAGGGCATCCCGACCGACCAGCGGCTGCGCGACGGCGATCTGGTGAGCATCGACGCGGGCGCGACGCTGGGCGGCCGGGCCGGCGACTCGGCGATCAGTTTCACCGTCGGGCGCGCCCGGCCCGCCGACACCCGGCTCGTCGAGACGGTCTACGAGGCGCTGGACGCGGGCATCGCGGCAGCGGTCGTCGGCAATCGGATCGGTGACATCGCGCATGCGATCGGCACGGTCTGCCGCGGTGCGGGATACGGCATCCCGGAGGGCTTCGGCGGCCACGGCGTGGGCCGTTCGATGCACGAGGACCCGGGCGTCCCCAACGAGGGACGACCGGGTCGCGGCATGCCGCTGCGGCACGGGATGGTGCTGGCGATCGAACCGATGCCGATCGGCGGCGGAACGGATGCCTTCCACCCGGACCGGGACGGCTGGACGCTGCGCACGACCGACGGCAGCCGCGCCGCGCACGCCGAGCACACGGTGGCGATCACCGACGACGGCCCGCGCATCCTGACCGCGCCGTGACGCCCCGGTACCGGCTCCGGCCCCGCTCTAGTTGTTCTGGATGAACTGCTTGGCGAGGGCGTCGCCGGCGGTGACGGCCGCACTGTGGCTCTCGATCGGCGACACCTTGGAGTTCTTGAACAGGATGTAGGTGACGCCGGACTCGGCGCCTCCGGTCTCCGGGTCCGGGTCGATGCCGAGGGCCTTGGCGGTGGCGTACGAGGCCTCACCGATGATCTTGTCGGGTCCGGTGTCGCCGACGACCGCGTACTCGACCTTGTTGTTGTAGATGACGGCGACGACGCCACCGCCCTTGATGCCGGCATCGCTGTAGTTCCAGATGCCGCTGATGCTCGGCACGACGACGTACGGCAGCTTCTCGGCGTTCAGCGGCTTTCCGGCGGAGGTCTCGAACGCCGTCCCGTTCTGGAACCACGGGTCGGTGTCCTCGTTGCAGGCGGCGGTGATCTCACCGTCGCAGTCGATGTCCATGTCGGCCTTCCAGAACACGGCACCGTTCTTGCCGCAGACCGGGATGGTCGCCGAAGTCTCCTCGTCCGTCCGGTACTTGCCGTTGGATATCTGCGAACACGAGGTGACCTTGGCCAGCAGATCGGCCGCGCTGACGGAACCCTCCCTGAGGTCCGCCCCGGCGGGGTTCGCGCCCCGGACCGGACCGGCGTGGGCGACAGGGGTCAGGGTGACGGCCGCGAGCAGGGCGGCGCCGGAGGCAGCGAGGGCGAGCGTTCGAGTACGCACAGTGGGGGTGCCCTTCCATTAGGAAACTTTCCTTACCGACGCGCACAACATGGCCCCGGTCGGATGCCGCCGTCAAGACCACGGGGCCGGTTCCCCGTGAACGATCACGGAGAACCGGCCCCGCATGAAGCGCTATTGACTGTTCGTCAGCTCAAGCGGTCGCGCGCCGTCACGGGCGTCCGCTCGGGTTGACGACCATCGCCGAGCCCCCGCCCCGGCGCACCTTCTCCGCGGCCGCCAGCCACCGTCCGTCCGGCAGTCGCTGCACACCCGTGGCCGCTCCGATCTCCGGGTTGAGCTTGAAGGCATGCCCCAGCGACTCCAGTTGCGCCCGGAGCGGGCTGTTCCACAGCTCCGGTTCGAGCTCCGTCGTCGCCGAGTTGCGCTGGCTGGCGCGCGGTGCCGCGATGGCGTCGACCAGCGGGAGTCCCCGGTCGACCGTGCCGATGAGCGACTGGAGCACGGTGGTGATGATCGTGGCGCCTCCCGGCGACCCCAGCGCCAGCACCGGCTCACCGTGCTTCAGCACGATGGTCGGCGAGATGGACGAGCGCGGGCGCTTGCCCGGACCGGGCAGGTTCGGGTCGTGGACGGCGGGGTTGGCGGGCGCGAACGAGAAGTCCGTCAGCTCGTTGTTGAGCAGGAAGCCACGCCCCGGCACGGTGATGCCGCTGCCGCCGGTCTGCTCGATCGTCAGGGTGTACGCGACGACGTTGCCCCACTTGTCGGCCGCGGTCAGATGGGTGGTGTTCTCCCCCTCGTACGTCGTCGGGGCGGCTGTTCCGCCGGCCTCGCAGTCGGCCGGATGGATCGGGTCGCCCGGCGCGAGCGGGCTGGTCAGCACCGCGTCGTCCTTGATCAGGCACTCCCGCGCGTCGGCGAACCGCTGGCTGAGCAGTTCCCGCGTCGGCACGTCCTCGAACGCCGGGTCGCCCACCCAGCGCCCGCGGTCCGCGAAGGCGATCCGGCTCGCCTCGATGTAGCGGTGCAGATACCGCGCCTCGCTCGCCTTCGAAAGGTCCGTGGACTCAAGGATGTTGAGCGCCTCGCCGACACTCGTGCCGCCGGACGAGGAGGGCGCCATGCCGTACACGTCCAGGCCGCGGTAGCCGGTCCTCGTCGGAGCCTGCCGCAGCGCCCGGTAGGACCTCAGGTCCTTCGTGGTGAGGTCACCGGGCCGCACCACCCGGGTGGCGTTCGGGTCGACGGGCGGGTTGCGGACGGTCCGTACGACGTCGTCGGCCAGCTTGCCCCGGTACAGCTCGTCGACACCCTTGCGGCCCACCTCTTCATAGGTGCGCGCCAGGTCGGGATTCTTGAACACGGATCCGACCACCGGCA
Organism: Streptomyces sp. NPDC002403; assembly: GCF_053593015.1. Classification (NCBI taxonomy): domain Bacteria; kingdom Bacillati; phylum Actinomycetota; class Actinomycetes; order Kitasatosporales; family Streptomycetaceae; genus Streptomyces; species Streptomyces sp. NPDC002403. Next base: position 32,664 of record NZ_JBSFBQ010000012.1, read on the forward strand.
GTCGGCCGCCGGGGAGGAAGAGCTTCCTGGTCGCCGGGAAGTCGGCGAACCGGGCCTGATTGCCCTCGGTCTGCGAACGGAACGTGCTGTCGACGACGAAGCCGTCCCGGGCCAGCCGCTCGGCCGGCTTCAGCACCTGTCGCAGCGACTTGCTTCCCCAGGTGTCGAGCGCGGTGTCCCAGGTGGCCGGGGTGCCCGGGGTGCCCACAGCCAGGCCGCTGGTCACCGCCTCGTCGAAGGCGAGCGGTTTGCCGTTCTCCAGGAACAGCGAGGAGTCCGCGCTGCGCGGCGCGGTCTCCCGGCCATCGATCGTCTCCACGGTGTGTTTCTTGGCGTTGTAGTAGACGAAGTAGCCGCCTCCGCCGAGCCCCGCCGAATAGGGCTCGGTCACACCGAGCGCCGCCGCGGTCGCCACGGCCGCGTCCACCGCGTTGCCGCCCTTGCGGAGCACCTCGATTCCGGCGGCCGAGGCGTCGGCGTCGACACTGGCCACCGCCCCTCCGTAGCCCACCGCGACAGGTGACTTGGGCGGCGGAGCCGACGGTGGCGCGGACGAGGACGGGGCAGCCGCCCCGACCGTGACGACAGCGGCGAGAACAGCCGACAACGACACATTCCGCGCAACGGAACGTCGCATGCGCACCTCCAGTGCAGGATCGTCCGCGCAGGGTAGCGCCGTGCCGCCCGCCCCGTCAGGACCGCCGTGAAGCCGAGCCCGCACATGCCCGGTGCGGGCCTGCCGCCGAGGCGGTCCCCGCACCGGCGCAGGCTTTTGGCCCGTCGCCGGTGCCCTCGGTCGCCGCTGCCTGCGGGTACGCACGGCCACAGGTCACTTGCGGGCGACGAACCCCCACTGATCGACGGGCTCGGCACCGTCTTCGACCGGGTCGGCACGCCACAGGGAGATGGACCCGAACCCCGGGTCGACCAGCTCCATCCCGTCGGCGCTCGCGAGGATCTCCTCGGGCCGGCGCACCAGGTAGGCCGGAGTGTCTCCGGCCGCGTAGGCCTCCTGGGCCGCCAGTGTCTGCGGGGTGGCGACCGTGTCGCACAGGACCAGGTAGCTTCCTGCCACCGTGCCTGCCATGTAACGGCGCATGAGGTCGATACCGGCCTGGGGCTCGACGTGTCCCAGCGTGGACAGCACCATGACGGCCACGGGCTGTGTCATGTCCAGGGTGCGGGACGCCTCCTGGAGTACTCGCTCGGCTTCCAGCATGTCCGCGTGCACATAGTCCGTGACCCCGTCCGGCGCGCTCGTCAGCAGGGCGCGGGCATGCGCCAGGACCAGCGGGTCGTTGTCGACGTAGACGATGCGTGCCTTCGGCTGGACGCTCTGGGCGACCTCATGGGTGCTGTTCTGGACGGGGAGCCCGGTTCCGATGTCGAGGAACTGGGTGATTCCCGCTTCGTCGGCCAAATACCGCACCGCACGTGCCTGGAAGGCCCGTGACGCACGGGCGAGATCCCTGGTCTGGGGGTAGCTCGCTATGACCTGGTCCCCCAGTTCCTGGTCGACCGGGTAGTGGTCCTTGCCTCCGATCCAGTAGTTCCATACGCGGGCCGAGTGCGGGACGCCGCTGCGGATCCGGGCTTCGAGCTCTGTCTGCTCAGTCATTTCGGTTCTCGTCTCGTAGTGTCTGAAGGGCCGCCGCGGCGGCCGACGCCCCGTGTGATCGCCCCCGTACGTCCCGGACGGACGGAGCGCCGGGTTCAGCTGATCGACAAGGTACCCGAACCGTCGCCGGCCCCGTCCGGCACGTCTCCCCCTTTGGTGCACACCCGAGTTGACCGTGCGTGTGACACCGGCGGGCGCGGGCACGGATCACACCGAGCAGCGGGCCGGTCCGATGACGCCGTCGGTGCCGACCACCTTCACCGCCTCGCCCCGGTCCGCGGTGCGGGCCTGTGCGGCGGTGCAGATCAGCTGCTGGCGGGCGACCTCGGAGAGTGTGGTGACGGCCGTCTTCAACAGGACCAGGACCCCGTCCGGGCCCAGCTCGATGTTCAGATCGACGCGGGCGTAGGGGAGTTCGGTGCGCAGGCCGCTCGCGATCTCGCTCTTGTTCGGTCCCTCGAAGAGCTGGGAGACGGCCCGGCCGGGCCCGCGCCACGCCGTGTCCGTACCGCCCGCCCAGGTGTCTTCCTGCGGCATCTCGATGGGCCGTACGACGGGCATCAGCCGGTTCGCGGACGAGGAGGAGACGAAGTAGAGCAGCGTGCTCTGCTCGCGTCCCGGAGCCACCTCTACGATCGCCGGGTCGCCCACCTCGACGACGTCCGTGGCCCGTATCCCGCACCCGGTCGCCAGCAGGGCGAGGGGCAGCAGGGCGCCGAGGGCGCGTACGCCTCTCATGGCCCCTCCAGCGGCAGTTCCACGGTGAGGACCGCACCGCCCCCGGGCCCGCCCGCGGCGCGCACGGTGCCGCCGTGCAGCCGTACGTTCTCCTGGGTGATCGCCAGTCCGAGTCCGCTGCCGGCCGAGCGGGTACGGGCGGCGTCGGCCTTGTAGAACCGGTCGAAGATGTGGGGCAGCACGGCGGGGTCGATACCGGGGCCGCTGTCCGCGACGTCGACCACCAGCCGGTCCGCCGCGCCGCTCCGCTCGGTGCGCAGCCGTACGGTGACGGGCTCCGCACCGTGCCGCAGGGCGTTGCCGACGAGGTTGGCGATGACGACGTCGAAGCGGCGCGGATCGATCATCGCCCGTGTTCCGTCGGGGAGTTCGGCGCCGACCCGGTCCTCCCAGTGCCTGTTCTGCAGGGTCTTGCGGATCGCCTCGGCGACATCGACCTCGTCCAGGTGGAGGTCCGCGGCCCCGGCGTCGAAGCGGGAGATCTCCATCAGGTCCTCGACGAGGGTGGCGAGCTTGCCCGTCTCGGCGCTGATCAGCCGGACGGCCGCCGCGGTGTCGGGGTTCAGCTGGGCCGCGTCCTCGTCGAGCACCTCGGTGACGGCGAGCATGCCGGCGAGCGGGGTGCGCAGCTCGTGCGAGACGTCGGAGGCGAAGCGCCGGGCCCGCACCTCCGCCTGCCGGAGCTCGGCCACCGACTCCTGCAGCTTCGTCGAGGAGTCGTTGAACGTCCGGGCGAGTCCGGCGAGTTCGTCGGAGCCCCGGACCTCGATCCGGGTGTCGAGCTCGCCCCGGCCGATGCCCGCTGCGGCCCGCCGCAGATCGCGTACCGGGCGCAGCACACTGCGGGCCGCGAGCAGTGCCGGCACCAGTGCGATCAGGAGGGCGGGCAGGGCTCCGTCGCGGGCCGCGGTGACCATGGCTTCGACATTGGCCTCCTCGGTGGCGAGCCGCATCACCGCGTAGAGGACCAGCCCGGTGGGCTGGCCCCCGTCGCCGCGGTCGATGAGGGCGGGCATCCCGACGGTCAGCCAGGGCTCGCCGTCCTTGACGACCCGTTGGAAGGAGCCGTGCGCGCTGCCGCGGGCGGCGGCCTGCAGTTCGGGCGTGATCACCTCGGAGGTGGGCCGGTTCGAGGAGGAGACCCGGATCGTCCCGTACTCGGCGAAGACGACCCAGGGATGCGGCTTGCCCTCATTGGCCAGGCTCCGGCAGGCCCGCCGCAGCTGTTCCTCGTCCACCGGCAGGGTCACGGCCTGGGCGCCGATCCGGTCGCGGAACTGGTCGACGGCCGTGTCCTGGGCCTGCTGGAGGATGGCGGAGCGGGCCTCGCGGTAGGTGAGGGTGGCGGTGGTGGCGGCGCTGATCGCCGCCACCAGGAGGAAGGCGCCGACGAGTCGGGTGCGCAGTCCGAACCGGGCGGCGAAGAGCTTCATCCGAGCGGTCCGAAGCGGTACCCGAAGCCGCGGACGGTCTGGATGTAGCGCGGGCTGCCCGCCACGTCCTCGATCTTCTGCCGCAGCCGCCGTACACAGGCGTCGACCAGGCGGGCGTCCCCGTGGTAGCTGTGCTCCCAGACGTATTCGAGGAGCTGCTGCCTGCTGAAGACCTGCTCGGGCGAGGCCGACAGGTGGAGCAGCAGTTTCAGTTCGGAGGGGGCGAGCAGGACGCGCCGACCGGCCTTGGCGACCGAGAGCCCGGCCCGGTCGACGGCCAGTTCGCCGTGGATCTCGGTGCCGCCGCGTCCGGCCGGTTCGGCGAGCCTGCGCAGTACGGCACGGATCCTGGCCTCGATCACTTCGGTACGGGCCGGCTTGACGATGTAGTCGTCGGCGCCGGCCTCCAGCCCGACGACCACGTCGAAGTCGTCGCCCCGGGCCGTGAGCATGATGATCGGCAGCTGGCTGGTCTCACGTATCCGGCGGCAGACCTGCACGCCGTTCATGGCGGGGAGCATCAGATCGAGGAGGACCAGATCGGGCCGGAACTCCCCCAGCGCGGCCAGCCCCGCCTCACCGCTCTCCACGGCGCGCAGTTCGTGGCCGCGCCGCCGCAGCCCCAGCTCGACCCCTTCCCGTACGGAGGGGTCGTCTTCGATCAGCAACACGCGAGGCATGGCAGCAGTATCCCAGCGATCAAGAAATGGATTCGAATGGGTGAGCGGGCGGGTCCGTCCGGCGGGGTCACGCCCGCCGCAGCCGCTCCCGGCCCGCCTCGATCACGGCGCCGACCTCCCGCAGTCGCAGCGGCCGGGCCAGCAGCGCCACCGTGAGCAGGAGCACGAAGGAGCCCGCGCCCACCGCCGCGAAGTCCCCGAGCCCCGCGCAGCTCCGGGCGGCCAGGTACCCCAGCAGCCCGGCGGGCACGGACGCCGCCACCAGCCGGAGCTGCGCCCACAGCGCGGACGAACGCAGCGGTGAGGTCGCGGCGGCGCCGCCCCGGCCGAGCCTGCGGTGCAGCACGTACGCGGTGGCCGCGAAGCCGGCGAACAGCGCCACGGAGTAGGCGCCGGCCATCCCCGTCACGGCCCAGCGGACCGGCAGCAGGAGGTACGCGGCGGCCGAGAGGCCTGCGTTGAGCGCCGCGATCACCAGATTGAGGAAGAACGGCGTGCGGGTGTCGCTCATGGCGTAGAAGGCCCGGGAGAGCACGTACTGCCCCGAGTAGGCGACGAGTCCCGGCGCGAACGCCATCGTCATGCCCGCCATCACGGCGATGTCCGCGTCGTCCGTGGCCCCGTACCCGTACACCGCTCCCATCACCCACGGCGCCAGCGCGAACAGCAGCGCCACCGCGGGCACCACCACGGCGGCCGAGGTGCGCAGGGCGTACGAGACGTCGCGCCGCAGGCCCGGCAGGTCGTTGTCGGCGGCCGCCCGGCTCATCCGGGGCATCAGCGCGGTGACGAGCGAGACGGTCACGATGCCGTGCGGCACCACCCACAGCTGATAGGCGTAGCTGTACGCGGTGTAGCCGGCGCCGCCCGCCAGTTCCATGTCGGCGGCGCGCTGGCCGATGGTGGTGGAGAGCCGGGTCACCACCCAGTAGGCGATCTGATTGGTCAGTACGAGGGTGACCAGCCAGCCGGCCGCGCGCAGTGGCCGGGTGAGGCCGCTGCCCCGCCAGTCGAACCGGGGCCGCCAGCGGAACTCGGCGGCGCGCAGCGCGGGCACCAGAGCGAGGGTCTGGACGATGATCCCGGCCGTCGTGCCCCAGCCCAGCCACCGGGTCTGTGCCGGGGTGAGCGTGCCGTGGGAGCCCGCCGCGACGGCGAGGTAGATCCCGAACACGGCGATGATGACGATGTTGTTGAGGACCGGGCTCCACATCATCGCGCCGAACCGGCCCCGGGCGTTGAGTACTTGCCCGAGGAGGGTGAACAGCCCGTAGAAGAGGATCTGCGGCAGGCAGTAGCGGGCCAGGGCGACGGTCGTGTCCGCCTGTGCGCCGTGGTAGCCGGGGGCGTAGACCGCGACGATCCACGGGGCGGCGAGGACGGTGATGCCGGTGAGGGCGAGGAGGCCGACGGTGCAGAGGGTGAGCAGCCGGTCGGTGTACGCGGCCCCGCCGTCGGCGTGGTCCTTCGCCGCCCGCACCAGCTCCGGGACGAACACCGCGTTGAGCGCGCCGCCGATGAGCAGGACGTAGAGGATGTTGGGCACGGTGTTGGCGACGTTGTAACCGTCTGCCTCGAGTCCGGTGCCGAGCGCGGCGACGACGACCGCCGAGCGTATGAAGCCGGTCGCCCGGGAGACGACGGAGCCGGCCGCCATGACGGCGCCGTTGCGCAGCACCGAGCGGGGTTTGTCCTCCGCGACCGTCGCGGTGGTCGCTCCGGTGGCCGTCATCGGCGGGCCAGGTACGCCTGGAACGCCCGGTACAGGGTGTTGTTCGTGGCTCCGCCCACCGATGTCTCCCACTCTCCGAGCGTCTCGACGACCTGACCGCCGGTGCCGAGTTTCCAGCGGAGCAGCCCGAAGGGACGGTCGTCGGGGTCAAGGGTGGAGGGTACCCCGCGCATGTCGTGCACATCGGCGCCGAGCCCGTGGGCATCGAGCATCATCCGCCACTGCAGCGCGTTGCTGGGGCGGACCTCGCGACGGTGGTCGGCGGAGGCCCCGGTCTGGTACCAGACCCGCCGGCCGGTGCTGATCATGGTGTGGGCGGCCAGGATCTCGCCCTGGTGGACGGCGAGGTAGAGCCGCATCCGGCCGGGCTGTTCGGCGTTGAGAACGGCGTACTGCCGCTGGTAGTAGGCGAGGGAGCGGCCGAGCCGGAAGCCGTCGCGCTCCTCGGTGATCCGCAGCAGCCGGTGGAACTCGGGGAGCTCGGACTCGCCGCCGATGACGATCCGCACCCCGGACTTCTCGGCCCTGCGGACATTGCGGCGCCATTCCTGGTTGAGCCCCGACCAGAGCCGGCCGGGGGTCCGTCCGGCGAGCGGCACGTGGAAGACATGGCGTGGCTGCGCGTCGGCGTCCTCGCCGGCGTCGCCGCCGCAGCGCTGCCAGCCGCGCGCCCTCAGCCGTTCGGCGACGGCCGCGCCGAGCGGGTCCACCTCGCTCGCCAGCACGTCGGAGAGCTTCCGGCCCGGCCCGGTGGCCGCCTTGAGGCGGCCGGTGTCCCAGCGGCGGTACGCCGGTGAGGGGCCTATCCGTACGGCGAAGGCGCCGGCCCTGCGCAGATGCGCCATGAGCGGACCGAGCCAGTCGTCGAGGTCCGGGTCGGCCCAGTCGGCCACCGGGCCCTCGGGCAGATACGCGAAGTACTTGCGGGTTCCCGGGAATTGCCGGTAGAGCACCAGGGCGGCGCCGGTCAGTTCACCGGATCCGCCGTGCCAGCCGACCATTTCGGAGGTCCAGCGGTCCTTCACCCCGGCCCAGGACGGGTACTGCAGAAAGCTCGCCCCGGGACGGGTGGCCAGGAACGCCCGGTGCTCGGCGGCGGTCAGTCCGCGTATCCGCGGCTCCTGGTCATGGCGGCGGTCTCCGGTCGCGAGCAGCGCTGACATGATTCGTGGCCCTCCCTGGTCCGCCCCGCTGTCGGCTCCGCGGGGCCGCACAGGATGCTCACAGCGGTCCGTGACGGAGCCGAGCGGCGTATGTGACCGGACGGTGACCGTTGTGCTGCGGTACATGTCACACAGGGCATTTCCCGGTTTTCGGCTGATTTGCGGAACCTATCGTCGGATGAACGCCTCTCCCTCGACGAAAAGCAATGCCTTGGAGGTTTTTCCGTTGATCGCTGCACCTCGGTCCGTACGCCGTACCGCTCCGTTCGGCCGCCCGGTCCGGCTCACCCTGATCGCCGGTACCGCGGTGCTCGGTACCGCGCTCACCGCCTGTTCCGGCGCCGCCGCGTCGGACTCGGGCAAGGACTCGGGCAAGGGCAGCGCGGCCGCGCAGGCCGCGGAGGCCAGGATCTCGGTGAACCTGCGGGGCAGCCGGGCCGCCGCGGGGACGCCGGTGAAGGTGACGCTCGCCGACGGGAAGCTGAAGACGGTCACGGTGAGCGCGAAGGGGGGCGAGGCGCTGACCGGCCGGATATCCGCCGACGGCAGGACGTGGACCTCCGACCGGCCGGCCGCGCCCGGCACCGCGTACGGCGTCGAGGCGAAGAACACCGAGGGCGGCAGCGCCGAGGCCGCCTTCACCACCGCCGCCGCGGACAAGGTCAACAAGCTGACACTGGCCCCCGGCAAGAACACCACGGTCGGCATCGCCCAGCCGCTCTCGATCGTCTTCGACAACCCGGTCAAGGACAGGGCGGCGGTCGAGAAGGCCCTGAAGGTCTCCACCTCGAACAACACCGAGGGCTCCTGGGGCTGGCTGCAGGACTACTCCGGCAAGGACCGCGTCGACTGGCGGCCCAAGGAGTACTGGAAGCCCGGTACGAAGGTCACGCTCGACGCCGGTCTCAACGGCATCGACTCGGGCCCGTCCGGCGGCTGGTTCGTACGCGACTACCGGACCACCTTCACGATCGGCGCCGACCAGGTGGTCAAGGTCGACCTCGACCGTCACCGGCTGGCGCTGAGGCGGGACGGGAAGACCGTCATGGACGTGCCCATGTCGGCCGGCACCCCCGGCGGCGAGAAGGCGTCCTGGCGCGGCACCGCCGTGCTGATGGCCAAGGAGGGCACGATCAACATGCGCTCCGAGACGGTCGGCCTCGGCGACGCCTACGACAAGATGGTCGACTCCTCGATGCGGCTGACCTGGTCGGGGATGTACGCCCACGCGGCGCCGTGGAACTCGGCCTACTTCGGGGTGGCCAACCACAGTTCGGGCTGCGTCGGGATGAGCGACGCCAACGCCGCCGCGCTCTACCAGCAGGTGCGGGTCGGCGACCCGTTCGAGATCACCGGCGCGGACGCCAAGGGCACGGTCGCGGAGGGCAACGGATACGGGGCGTGGAACGTGTCGTGGTCCGACTGGCAGGCCAAGAGCGCGCTGTAGCGGGCCCCGAGCCGCGACGGGCAGAGGAAAGCGGCACCTTCGTCGCGCATCTCCACGACGAAGGGCTGCTCGGCCTCGGCAAGCCGGTCGGCAACGCCCCCTGTACCTTCCACGGACGGACGCAGGGCCGGCCGTTCCCCGCAGGCCTGGAGCCGTTCTCCACCGCCTGCGGCGTTCCGGCCGGTCACCGTCCCACCCTGGTGATCGACACCGTCGACCCGCTGTACACCGAGCACGGCCCGACCGGATCACAGCTGACCTTCTCCTCGTCCCCGGCGGACCCGTCGTACGTGTCCGTACCGTTGCGCGAGAAGTGATCACCGGCTGCTGCCGGGCGGGCAATGCTCTGCTGGGACCGCCTCGCGGCGGACCCCGGCTACTGCACTCCCGGCAGCAGCGTTCCTGGTTCGGCCGGTGCGATCTCCACGGCCTTCATCTTCGGATTGCGCCGTTCCCGCTTGGCCACCCAGGTCGCGAACCAGGAGAGCAGCATGCACATCCCGATGTAGATCGGCGAGATCACCATCACCACGGGGATGAAGGGAAGATCGTAGTCGAGGTTGGACGCGATGAGCTTGCCCGCGTGGAGGAATTCCTCGTAGGTGATCAGATAGCCGAGCGAGGTGTCCTTCAGCGCCACGACCAACTGGCTGATGATCGTGGGCAGCATGGCCCGCACCGCCTGCGGGGCCAGTACGAAGGTGGTGACCTGCGTCTTGCGCAGGCCCAGGGCGTACGCCGCCTCGGACTGGCCGCGCTCCACCGAGACGATCCCGGTACGGAACACCTCGGCGAGCACCGAGCCGTTGTACAGGGTCAGACCGGTGACCAGGGCGGGCAGCGGCTGCACCTTCAGCGCCACGAAGATGAAGAAGATCATCACCAGTACGGGCATGGCCCGGAAGAACTCCACGAACACCGTGGCGATCCAGCGCACCGGCCGGTGATCGGAGAGCCGGCCCACGGCGAGGATCGCGCCGAGCAGGAGGGAGAGCACCGCGGCGTACGCGAACGCCTTGAGGGTGTTGCCCAGTCCTCGCAGCAGCAGTTCCTGGATTCCCTTGTACGTGAAGGGGGTCCATTTGGCGCTGGTGAACTGTTCGGTGTCGAAGAGCAGATAGACGACCCAGCCGACCAGGGCGAGGATCAGAACCGTCGAGACGATCCCGTACAGGAGGTGGCGCTTGCGGGTCGCGGGGCCCGGGATGTCGTAGAGCGCCGTGGCGGACGGCGCGGTGCGGGTGGTCATCGGGCGACTCCCCAGCGCTTTTCCATCACGTTGAAGAGCGCACTGATGGACAGGGTGATGATCAGGTAGCCGACGGCGATCCAGACGAAGGTCCAGATGATGCTGTAGCCCAGCTCGTTGAGGGTCTTGTAGGTGCCGAGCAGCTCGGTGACGCTGAACGCCCCGGCGATCGCCGAGTTCTTGGCGAGGGCGATGAGCGTCGAGCCGACCGGCGGGATCACCGAACGGAATGCCTGGGGCAGCACCACGGTGTTCAGCGTCTGGCCGAACGTCATGCCGAGGCTGCGGGCCGCCTCGCCCTGTCCCGTCGGCACGGTGTTGATGCCCGAGCGCAGCACCTCGCAGATGAACGCGGAGGTGTAGCAGCCGAGAGCCAGGACCGCGAAGACCTTGAAGGGAAGGACCAGGCCGAAGCGCGGCAGTCCGAGCAGGACCGCGAAGAAGAGCAGGGTCAGCGGGGTGTTGCGCAGCACCATCACCCAGACCGTGCCGAGCACCCGCAACGAACCGACGGGGGCCACCCGGAAGGAGGCCATGATGAAGCCGAGGAGCAGGGCGAGGATCGAGGAGTAGACGGTCAGTTCGACCGTGCCCAGGAAACCCTTGCCGTAGAGCGAGAAATTCTCGGTGAGTACGTCCATGGTCGATGCCCGCCCTCTCAGGTGGCCGGGTAGCGGTCGATGGGCGGCGGCTTCGGCGCGGGCACCCCGGACAGGCCGAGCGTCGCCTCGAACGCCTTCTTCCAGTTGCCGTTCTTCTCGTTCGCCTCCAGGGCGTCGTTGAGGGCGAACCGCAGCGCGTTGTCGCTGCGCGGGACGCCGATGCCGTACGGCTCCTGGGAGAACGGCTTGCCCACGACCTTCATCTCCTTGGGCGCCTTGGCCGCGAAGCCCAGCAGGATGGCGTCGTCGGTGGTGACGGCGTCGACCTGGTAGGTCAGCAGGTTGTCGACGCAGATCGAGTACGTGTCGTAGGCGACCAGGATCGCCTTCGGGTAGTCGGCGGCGATGCGCTGGTACGGGGTCGACCCGGCGGCCGAGCAGACCGTCTTGCCGGCCAGGTCCTGCGGGCCGTTGATGTCGTGCTCGTCGGTGCGGACGAGGAGACTCTGTCCGGCCATGTAGTAGGGACCGGCGAAGCCGACGAGCTTCTTGCGCATCGCGTTGATGGTGTAGGTGCCGACGTAGTAGTCGATCTGCCCGTTCTGCAGCGCCGTCTCGCGGTTGGCGGAGGCGATCGTCCTGAAGCGGATCGTCTTCGGGTCGAAGCCGAGCGAGGCCGACATCATCTTGGCGATCTCGATGTCGAAGCCGGAGTAGACGCCGGTGGCCGGGTCCTTCTCGCCCAGGTAGGGCTGGTCCTCCTTGGCCCCGACCCGGAGGTAGCCGCGCTTCTTCGCCTTCGTCCAGGTCGGCGAGGCGGGCAGCCGGAATGCGGTGTCGACCTCGTACACCGGCAGTTGCTCGGGCCTGGGGCCCTTCACCGGCGGGCTGCCCTCCTTGCCGCACGCGGTGGCGAGCACGGCCAGCAGGAGGCCGGCGCAGGCGGCCAGAACTCTTCTCGTACGCAACACGGAGCTCCCCGTCAGTGCTTGAGGATCTTGGACAGGAAGTCCTTGGCGCGGTCGCTCTCCGGAGCGGTGAAGAACGCCTCGGGAGTGCGGTCCTCGATGATGCGTCCGTCGGCCATGAACACCACGCGGTTGGCGGCGGAGCGGGCGAAGCCCATCTCGTGCGTGACGACGACCATGGTCATGCCGTCCCGGGCGAGTTGCTGCATGACCTCCAGCACCTCGTTGATCATCTCCGGGTCGAGCGCCGAGGTGGGCTCGTCGAAGAGCAGCGCCTTGGGGTCCATGGCGAGGGCGCGGGCGATGGCGACACGCTGCTGCTGTCCGCCGGAGAGCTGTGCGGGGAACTTGTCGGCCTGCGAGGCCAGTCCGACCCGCTCCAGCAGTTCGCGGGAACGCCGGTCCGCGTCGTCCTTCTTGCGCTTGCGGACCTTGAGCTGGGCGAGCGAGACATTGGCCAGCACGGTCCGGTGTGCGAACAGGTTGAACGACTGGAAGACCATGCCCACTTCGGCCCGGAGCTGGGCGAGGCCCTTCCCCTCCTCGGGGAGAGGTCTGCCGTCGATCGCGATATGGCCGGACTCGATCGTCTCCAGCCGGTTGATGGTCCGGCAGAGCGTCGATTTGCCGGAGCCGGAGGGGCCGATGACCACCACCACCTCCCCGCGGCCGACGGTGAGATTGATGTCCCGCAGTACGTGCAACTGTCCGTAGTACTTGTTGACGTCCCGCAGCTCGATCAACGGATCGACGGCCATACGCTGCCCTACCCACTTTTCGCTGTGTCGAGGTCAGCGCAAACTATCCAGCCGTCAAAGGGACTTCGTCACCGACACGCACAAATGGGGCATAAGGCTTCTTATTCGGTTGTAGTGAAATTCCTACCTCTCGGCCGACTCCGAGTACACCTGGGAGAGTTCGGGGCTGCCCGCCATCGCCCAGTCCAGCCCGGCCTCGACCACATCGATCTCCCGCCCCGAGGCGAGCCGCACCACGGGCTGCCCACTGGGCCGGATCCCCCAGACCGCGCCGGGTACATGACGCACCAGGACTGTCCCGAGGTACAGACCCGCGTCGTTGCCCAGCCAGGGCAGCTCCTCGGGGTCGTCGCGCCAGCGTGGCGGCAACTGGTCGAGAGCCACCAACGAGGCCGGACTGTCGTCGAGTTCGAGCCCGCGCTGCCCCGCCCGGACCCGCAACAGCTCGCACTCGGCGAGGAGCTCGGCCATGCCATCGGGATCGGCCGCGACGGTGGCGGCGAGCCCGGCTCCCCGCACTCCGTCGTGACGCTTGCGCCAGCCGTCCAGGAAGGGGATGTTCATGACCGGATCCCCACGGGGCCGCCGCCGCCCGATCCGGATCGCACCAGGGGGGCGCTCGGCGCGGGTGACCGCCGGCAGTCGGCTCCCGTCGGTGTCAGTTGCCTCACGCTCACCATGATCATCTCCCGCTCGACTCCCACCGGACCCCACCAGGCCGTCACGGCGAAGTGCGACCATCAGCTCACCATGACACAAAACCGGCCCCGGGTCGCTGCACCTCGGGGGTGTGGATCGCGACCCGGGACCGGCGGGCCGGCCGACGGCGGAGACGACCGCACCGTGATCACTCACCCGAATGAACACGCGTACGAGTCACCCTGTGCGTCGTTCTGCATGGCCGGCCGTGAAGCGCGGAGAGGGAGTGCTCCTAGGACGGAGGCATGAGGACCGAGTCGACGAGGTAGACCGTGGCGTTGGCCGTCTTGATGTCTCCACAGACGATCTTCGCGGTGTCGTTGACCTTGAACGACGTGCCCGACCCGGAGGTCTTGAGCGTGGAGCCCTCCAGCGTCTTGAAGCTGCCGTTGGGAAGGTCGTTCGGGGTGATGGTCTTGTCCACGACGTGGTAGGTCAGGACCTTCTTCAGCTGCGCCTTGTCCTTGAGGAGGCCGGCCAGCTGCATCTTGGAGATCTTGTCGAAGGCCGCGTTCGTGGGGGCGAAGACCGTGATGTGCTTCGCGTCGTTGAGCTTGGTGGTGAGCCCGGCATCCTTCAACGCGAGTGCCAGCTTGGTCAGTTTCGGGTTGTTGGCCGCTGCCGTGGCCACGCGTTCCTTGGACATGGCGGTGGCACTGCCCTTGCCGCCGTGCGGCAGTTGGGAGCACCCCGGTCCGAAGGGGCTCGGTGTGCTGGACGGGCTGGACGCCGCGTCACCGGCGAACGCCTGCGGCGCGAACGCACCGAGCGAGAGCGGAAGGGCCACCACAGCGGTGACCGCTGCGGCGCTCGTGCGGATGCGATGTGACCTCATACCGGTCCCTCTTTCCTCTGGGCGGAAATCCGTGGGGTGTCGATGGCGACCCTCATGGGACGAGGACTGTGGCCGACCTGACCGGGGTGTCGTCTGCACCGCTCCGGCATACCTCGTGGACCACCGCATCAACCTTAGACATCACGCAGCGGAAAGCGCACCCGGAGACCTCGCCCATGGCAGGCGCGGCCGTGTACCCCATGGCGGGCACAGGCAGCCGAGCGGGCACGCCCTGGAGGGACGAAGGCCCGATGGGCATTCGACGCCTCTCCCACCGGTGGCCGGCCACTCACCCTCGGTGACCGGTTTGCGATTCTCCGTGGCAAGTCCGGGCGCCGTGTGCCCCGATTCGCGGTTCCGGCCGGAAAAGGGTGGAGGCCGACCGGTCCGGACTGGTAGCTTCACGATCATGTCCAGCCCCGAGTCCGACAGAGGCTAGCCACCGGTCCGCCGGTGGCCGATCCCCCGCGGAATCGCTGCTCTCACGCCGGGTAGGTACCGGTTCGGAGCCGATTCCCACCGGCTGCCGCCGCAGGACCACCGCTGTGTGGGCCGCGCTCTTCCCGTCCTCGCTCACGGACCGCTCTCGATGCGGCCGTGCACGGATTCCCCGGCTCCGGCGCCTGCCGCCGTCGCCGGGTCACGTCCATGAACTCCCCGGACGTTCTTCCGCGTTGCCGCCCGTCGCGACGGGCGGGCGTGGGCCCACACCCCCTGCCTGGTCCATCCATCTGCCGTCCATGGGGTTCCTTCATGCCATTCGCCGTCTACGCGCTCGGGCTCGCCGTCTTCGCCCAGGGCACCTCCGAATTCATGCTCTCCGGTCTGCTCTCGGACATCGCCGCCGACCTGAACGTGTCCATCCCCGCTGCAGGGCTGCTGACCTCGGCCTTCGCGATCGGAATGATCGTCGGGGCGCCGTTGATGGCGCTCTTCAGCCGGAACTGGCCGCGCCGCCGTGCCCTCCTGTTCTTCCTCTGTGTCTTCGCCGCCGTCCATGTCGTCGGCGCGCTCACTCCCGGCTACGGGCTGCTCCTCGCGACCCGGGTCGTCGGGGCGCTGGCCAATGCGGGCTTCTGGGCGGTGGCCCTGGTGACCGCGGTCTCCATGGTCGGGCCCGAGGCCCGGGCACGCGCCACCTCGGTGGTGGTCGGGGGCGTCACCGTCGCCTGTGTGGCCGGAGTGCCGGCCGGTGCGGCGCTGGGCGGGCACTGGGGGTGGCGGTCGGCGTTCTGGGCCGTGGCCCTGGTCTCCGTACCGGCCGTCCTCGTGATCGCCAGGACCGTTCCGGCGGGGCGGCCGGAATCCGCCCCCGCCCCCGCGAGCGTCGAGCTGCGCACCCTGGCCGGTCCGCGGCTGCTGCTGACCCTGCTGACCAGCGCCCTCGTGCAGGGGGCGACGTTCTGCGCGTTCTCCTACGTGGAACCGCTCGCCACCCATGTCACCGGGCTCACCGCGGGCTGGGTCCCCGGGCTGCTGGCACTCTTCGGACTGGGCTCGTTCATCGGCGTCACGGTTGCCGGCCGGCTCGTCGACACCAGGCCGGTCACCTTCACCGCGACCGGTCTGGTGGCGCTGGTCGTCGGCTGGATCGGGCTGGCCATGACCGCGGGCAGCCCGTCGGCGACGGTGGTGCTCGTCCTCGTCCAGGGAATGCTCGCGTTCGGCACCGGTACGGCGCTGATCTCCTGGGTGTTCCGGCTGGCGGCCGAGGCACCGACCCTGTCGGGCTCGTTCGCCACGGCCGCGTTCAATGTGGGCGCCGCGCTCGGCCCCTGGCTGGGCGGCCTGGCGATCGGCGCGGGCTACGGCTTCCGGTCGCCGCTTTGGGTGAGCGCCCTGCTGATGGTCCTGGCCCTGGGCAGCGCCGGGGCGGTCCTGGTGATGGGCCGTGCCTCCGATCGCAGCCGGGACGGCATCGCCGCGGTCTGACGGACCGCGGTGGATGAAGCCCCGCCCGGCGCTGAACGGGCGGGGCCGTCCTGGTCACGGCAAGCAGCCAGCAAGCGGAACAGGGACGGGAAACACGCTATCGGCCGCCACTGACAACGGGCCTCAGATGTCGAGGTCCACGACCACCGGGGCGTGGTCGGACGCGCCCTTGCCCTTGCGCTCCTCGCGGTCCACATAGCTGTCCCCGACCGCCGCGACGAAGGGCGCGTTGCCGTAGACCAGGTCGATCCGCATGCCCTTGTTCTTCGGGAAGCGCAGCTCCCGGTAGTCCCAGAAGGTGTACGGGCGGTCGTACTTGAGCGGGCGCGGCATCACGTCCGACAGCCCTTCCTCGCGCAGTGCGGCGAGGGCGGCGCGCTCGGCGGGGGTGACATGCGTGGCCCCCTCGAACAGCGCCGGGTCCCAGACGTCCTCGTCGGTCGGAGCCACATTGAAGTCGCCCAGGACCGCGAACGGCCGCGAGCCGGCGGCGTCCGCCGCGACGGCCTTCTGCAGGGCCTCGAACCAGCGCAGTTTGTACGCGTAGTGCGCGTGCTCGACCTCGCGGCCGTTGGGCACGTAGACCGACCAGACCCGGACCGGGCCACAGGTCGCGGAGATCGCCCGCGGCTCCTGCACCCCGTCGTAGTCCGGGCCGTCGGGCAGTCCCTCGACCACGTCGGACAGACCGGCCCGGGAGACCAGCGCCACGCCGTTCCACCGGCCGGTGGCGTTGACCGCGGACTCGTAGCCGAGCTCGCGGAGCGCGTCCGCCGGGAACTGTTCGGCGGTGCACTTGGTCTCCTGGATGCACAGCACATCCGTGCCGCTGCTCTCCAGCCAGGCCAGCAGCCTCGGGAGCCGGGCGGTGATCGAATTGACGTTCCAGGTGGCGATGCGCATGTACGTAAACCTAGCGGCTGGCACTGACAGCCGCCGGACGGGCACCGCTCACAGCCCGGTCGAGTCCCCCGGGGCCAGCCGGCCGTGGTCGGCGCCGCCGAGGCTGCCGATCTGGCTGTCGTAGATCGGGCGGGCGAGATCGGTGAGCAGTGCGTCGTGGATGTCGATGGCGCGTCGCGGCCCGACCTCGCGTACGTAGTCGATGACCTCGGAGATCTTGTTCCAGGGGGCCATCACCGGGAGCAGCAGGGTGTCGACCGGCCGGTCGGGGACGGTGAGCGCGTCGCCCGGGTGGAAGAGCGAGCCGTCCACCAGGAAGCCGATGTTGGTGATCCTCGGGATGTCCGGGTGGATGACGGCGTGCAGCTCGCCGTGGACCTGCACGTCGAAGCCCGCCGCGGTGAAGGTGTCGCCGTGGCCGACGGTGTGGACCCGGCCGGGGAAGGCCGCCGTGAGCCGCTCGGCGACGCTGCGCAGCGTCCAGATCTCGGCGGCGGGGTTGGCCTCCATGCCCGCGCGCAGCCGTCCCTCGTCGAAGTGGTCGGGGTGCTCGTGCGTCACCAGCATCGCGTCGGCGCCGACGGCGGCGTCCTGCTCGGAGAAGGCGCCCGGGTCGATGACGAGCGTCCGCCCGTCCTTCTCCAGACGGACGCAGGAGTGCGTCTTCTTGGTCAGTGTCGGGTTCATGGGGTTCACGGCGTCCATGGCTCCCATCCTGCTACGGGCGGGGCCGTGTTTCCTCCTCGATCACGGTCCGGGCGACGGAGAAGGCGGCACCGGCGGCGGGCACACCGCAGTACACGGCGGTCTGCATCAGCACTTCCTTGATCTCGGTGGGGGTGAGGCCGTTGCGCAGGGCGGCCCTGACATGTGCGGCCAGGCTCTCCAGACGGCCGGAGGCGACCAGTGCGGTGAGCGTGACGCAGCTGCGGGTGCGGCGGTCCAGGCCCTCCCGGGTCCACACCTCGCCCCATGCGTAGCGGGTGACCAGCTCCTGGAAGTCCCCGGTGAAGTCGTCGGCGGCGGCCAGGGCCCCGTCCACATGGGCGTCGCCCAGCACCTCGCGGCGCATCTTCAGGCCGGGCTCGTACGGGTCGGGGCGCCCACCGGCCACGGGCTGGGGCTGCGGGGTGGCGGCGGTGATCTCCGCGACGGGCAGCACGGGTGCGGAGAGCTGCGGGGTGGACGGCGGGACGGGGATGGCGGCGAGGGTGTCCTGCCAGGCCGTCGAGAAGTGGGTGAGCAGCAGATCGGTGACGGCTCCGGGCTGCTCGACCGGGGCGAGGTGGGAGGCACCGGGGACGAGGGCGAGCCGGGCGTCCGGTATGCCCGCGACCAGGACGCGGGCGTCGCCCGGGCCGGTGACCCGGTCCTCGGCGCCGACCAGGACGAGGGTCGGGGCGGTGATGCGGGCGAGTTCGCCGCGGATGTCGAAGGCGGCGAGTGCCTCGCAGGCGGCGATGTAGCAGCCGGGGTCGGTGGTGCGGACCATCTGGACGGCCCAGTCGACGATGGCGGGCTGGCCGGCGGCGAACCCGGGGGTGAACCAGCGCTCGGGTGCGGTGCGTGCCATCGGCTCCAGCCCGTTGGTACGCACCACCACCCCGCGCTGACGGAACTCGTCGGCGCTGCCGAACCGGGGCGAGGCGGCGACCAGGGCCAGCGAGGCGACCCGGTGCGGGTGGCGCAGCGCCAGATCGGCGCCGATCGCGCCGCCGATGGAGCAGCCCGCGTATCCGAAGCGCTGGACGCCGAGTCCGTCGAGGGTGGCGAGCAGCCGGTCGGAGAGGTCACCGATGGCGGTGGCGGGGTGGGCGGGGGCGCCGCCGTGCCCGGGGAGGTCGTAACGGAAGACCCTCCAGTGCGGGATGAGCTCCGGTATCTGCCGGTCCCACATGTGCCACGAGGTGCCGAGGGAGGGGCCCAGGACCAGGATCGGCGCGTCCTCGGGCCCGTCAAAGCGGTACTGCAGGGTTTCAGTCGTCGTCTCACTCACCCGCTCACGCTCCCATATCTCACGAGGTCTCACGTCGCCGGGGGAACCCAGCGGTTTCTGACCTTCTCCTGGCGACAGGCCCGGGCACTGCCGGGACCCCGGGGACCAGGTATGTGGTTGCCTGGCGTGTGTCGACGGTGGATCTTCCAGGCGCGCGCCCGCCTCCCGGTCGCTGCACCCCAAGAGCCTGCTCGGTCCCGGCTTCCGGGCAACCCGGTGGCAGCATCACTTGTCGTGGCTTCCCCGCGGCCTGTGAAGCGGTGGCCCGGATGCCGATGGCCGTGCCCGTCGTCGCCTTGTCGAACGTCACGTACCGGGACGAACGTGAGAGCGATGTCGTGTGCCTCCTCGCGCCTCAGGTCAGATGCCACTACCCATCCGCCGCACCGGACCCGCGGGCGGTGCAGACTGTTGCCCACCGGCACGATGTGCACCTGTCAGAGGTGCTCCACGTCGGCGACAGCCTTGCGTATGACGTGCGCGGGCTCTGTGGATCACCTTGCGGGCCCCCTCCGGAGAGGACCGGCAGTCAGTGGCGGCTCCCCGGGAGAGTCACCGTCGTGCCGGACCCGGCTTCAGCGGTCGTGCACATCGAGCGGGTGGCGGAGGCCGACAGTCCGATGGGCCGACGGGCCCTGCCGGAACCCCTCCGGCAGGGCCCGTGCCACGGATCGGCCCGGGCTCGGCCTCCCCGGAGAGCGGCGTTCGTGGATGGCTCCGCCCACGGTCCACGGACCGATGGACGGCCGGGTCGTACCGCCTGGCGTTGGGCCGACCCGGGTCACGCGCCCCGAGGAGTCGCGGCGCGCTTCTCGACGGTCGAGATCAGGGCCTCGACCGTGGCGTCGAAGATCTGCTCGTCCGTCACCTCGGCGAGTTCGCCACTGAGGCCGGTGATGTGGGGGAAGCGCTGCGGGTCGACCAGCCGGTACTCGCGGTTCCACGCGGAGTCGTCGGCCGCGCGGGCGTCCGCGTCGAACAGCAGGAAAGCGGCCTGCTGACCCACGTACGCGAGGAGGGTGTCCCCGATCATGCGGTAGTGGACGGCCGCCTCGGATCCCTCCAGGCCTGCCTCCTGGACGGCACCGAGGATGAGTTCGACGACCCGGAACTCGTTGGAGCGGCGCGTGGTCCGGCTCGCCATGGCGGAACCCACCACCGGGTACTTGAGGGCGACCGCGAGGGAGGCGTCGGCGAGTGCCCGGATGCGGGCCTTCCAGTCGAGGCCGTCGGGGATGGCGTCGAGCGCCTCGCCGAGCATGTGGTCGGCGACCGACAGCAACAGCTCGTCCTTGTCACGGAAGTGCCGGTAGATCGCGGTCGGATCCGCCCCGAGTTCCTCGCCCAAGCGCCGGACGGTGAAGGCGTCCTCGCTTCCTCGGGCGGCAATGCGCAGGCTCGCGTCGATGATCGCACCGGGCGTGAGCTGACTGCCGGCGCGCTTGCTCCGGGCCTTGGCGGCGGGTGACTTCGGCATGGTGCGGCCAGTGTATCGGTTCGGGATCCAGTGGGCGCAACGTTGTTGACAGCTCTGTTGCGCTGTCGTTCACTCCTCCTCAACGAACGCGTCGGGCGGGTCATTCCGCCCTGCTGGAGGTTGAATCGATGGCGCACAGCAGCGAACGGGCCGACACCGTCTTCGTCGGGGGCCAGGTCTTCACCGGAGCGGGCCCCGTCCCGGTGGACGCCGCCGTCGCCGTCAGGGGCGGCAAGATCATCGCCGTCGCCGACGTGGGTACGGTGCGCGCGCTGACCGGTGCCGGTACGGAGGTCGTCGACCTGGAGGGCGGCCTGCTCGTCCCCGGATTCCAGGACGCGCACATCCACCCCGTGATGGGTGGCACCCAGATGCTCGGCTGCGACCAGAGCGAGCAGACCACCGCCGAGGGCTGTCTCGACGTGGTGGCCCAGTACGCCGAGGACCACCCGGACGTGGCCTGGATCCGTGGCGGCGGCTGGTCGATGGACTGCTTCCCGGGCGGCACGCCGACGCGCTCCATGCTCGACGCGGTGGTGCCCGACCGGCCCGTGCTGCTCGTGAACTGCGACGGCCACGGCGCCTGGGTCAACACCCGCGCGCTGGAGATCGCCGGTGTCGACCGGCACACCTCCGACCCGGCCGACGGCCGTATCGAGCGGGAGGCGGACGGCACCCCGGCCGGCACCCTGCACGAGGGCGCGGTGGAGCTGGTGGCCCGTCATGTTCCGGTCGCGACCGAGGACGAGACGTACGCCGGGCTGCTCGCCGCGCAGGAGTACCTGTTCTCACTCGGGGTGACCGGGTGGCAGGACGCCATGATCGGCTCGTTCCACGGCTACCCGGACAACCTGCCCGTCTACCTGCGTGCGGCCCGCGAAGGTTCGCTGCTCGCCCGGGTCGTCGGCGCCCTGTGGTGGGACCGTAACCGCGGAATGGAGCAGCTTCCGGAGCTGGAGGAGCGCCGCCGCACCGGGCAGGCGGGCCGTTTCGCGGCCACCAGCATCAAGATCATGCAGGACGGCGTCGCGGAGAACTTCACCGCCGGGATGCTGGAGCCCTATCTGGACGGCTGCGGCTGCTCAACCGGCAACTCCGGCCTGAGCTTCGTCGAGCCCGGACTGCTGAAGGAAGCGGTGTGTGCGCTCGACCGCTCCGGCTTCCAGGTCCACTTCCACGCGCTCGGCGACCGTGCCGTGCGCGAGGCACTCGACGCGCTCGGCGAGGCCCGTGCAGCCAACGGTGCCAACGACCACCGGCACCACCTGGCCCACCTCCAGGTCGTGCACCCCGATGACATCGCGCGTTTCGCGGAACTGGGCGTCGCCGCGAACATCCAGCCGCTGTGGGCCGCCCACGAACCCCAGATGGACGAGCTGACCATCCCGTTCCTCGGGCCCGAACGCGCCGCCCAGCAGTACCCCTTCGGGGATCTGCGCCGTGCCGGCGCCCACCTCGCCGCCGGCAGCGACTGGTCGGTGAGCAGCCCCAACCCGCTGTGGGGCATCCACGTCGCGGTCAACCGTGCCGCCCCCGCCCAGGAGCTCCCCGAGGGCGAGACCTATCCGCCGTTCTACCCCGAACAGGCACTGACCCTGGCCGAGGCGCTCACCGCGTACACCGCGGGCACCGCCTGGGTGAACCACCTCGACGACGTGACCGGCACGGTCGAGGTGGGCAAGTTCGCCGACCTCGTCGTCCTCGACCGCGACCCTTTCACGCGCCCCGCCGACGAGATCGGCGACGTCCGGGTGCGCCGGACGTACGTCGAAGGCCGCCTCGTGTTCGACGCGAACACGACAGCGCCCACCGCGCCGACCGACTGACGCCCCTCCCCACGCACTTCATCGAGCCCACCCCGGACGGAGACAGACAGTGCCAACGCAGAGTGCAGGATCCAGACGGCCGACACGGATGCGGGCGGTGCGCCGCGTGGCGGGGCCCCTCCTCGCGGCGAGCGCCGTTCTCATCACCAGTGCGTGCAGCGGCACGGCGAACCCGGACAAGGACGCCGACGCCGGCACGTCGTACGAACTGACCGAGCAGACGCCCGCCGCCGCGGGCGACATCGACTCCTTCACCTGGTCCATCTACGCCGAGCCCTCCTCGCTCGACTACGCCTACGCCTACGACTACCCGCCGAACCAGATCCTCGCCAACGTCTGCGAGAGCCTGCTGCGCTGGAACCCGGACCTGACGACGTCGCCGAACCTGGCGTCCTCGTTCACCAATCCGACTCCCACCACGTGGGTCTACAAGATCCGTCCCGGCGTGCGCTTCCACGACGGGACGGTCCTCACCGCGAAGGACGTCGTCGCCTCCCTGCGCCGCCACATGGACCCCGCCGTGGGCAGCGCATGGGAGAACACGTTCCGCAACGTGAAGTCGATCGACATGACCGGGCCGCTGGAAGTCACCGTCAAGCTGACGAAGCCGGACGCGGTCTTCAACCAGGAGATGGCCACCAGCTCGGGAACCGTCGAGTCGGCCGCGACGCTCGCCAAGGCGGGCAAGGACTACGGCAGTCCCAAGGGCGGGGTGAACTGCACGGGCCCGTTCTCGTTCGGGTCCTGGGCGTCGGGCCAGTCGCTCACCCTGAAGAAGTTCGACGGCTACTGGAACACCGAGCTGAAGCCCAAGGCGGGCCAGGTCAAGTTCGTGTTCCTGAGCGACGCGACGACCCGCGTCAACGCCTTCCAGAGCGGTGAGGTGGACGGTGGCTGGATGGTCCCGGCCGACGCCTACGACCAGCTCGGCTCGTCCACGGCCGGCAAGCTCTACTACGGCGTCAACAGCACCGTCGCCGAGGAGATCGTCGGCAACCTCAAGGGCCCGCTCGGTGACACCGAGGTGCGCAAGGCCCTGCTCATGGCCATCGACCGCAAGGGCATCGTCAAGGCCGGCGCCGGCGGGATGGGCGAGGTCGCCGACTCCCTCGTCACCGACAACATGTGGGACCAGGCGCCCCCTGCGGACCGCAAGGCCATCATCGAGGACGTGCCGCACTACCCGTACGACCCGGCGAAGGCCAAGGAGATCGCGGAGAAGGCCGGGGTGAAGGGGGAGCGGATCGTCATCGCGACCAGCCCCCTCGACTCGCAGACCACGATCGTCGCGCAGGCCGTCGAGCAGGCCGCCAAGGCCATCGGCCTCGACCCCGAGATCGAGACGCTGTCGCCGGAGAAGTACTCGACGCTCTTCACCGACGCCGCCGCCCGCAAGGGAATCGACCTCTTCCTGACCTTCTGGTACACGTCGATCACCGACCCGCTGGATGTGTACGGCTCCCTGGAGACCGGCATGTTCACCAACTACGGCGGCTGGTCGAACAAGGAGTTCGACCAGGCGGTCGAGGACGCCGCAGGCACCTACGACCCGGCCGCGCGGGCCGCGGCGGGCGCGAAGGCGCAGAAGATCGCCCTGCGGGAACTGCCCTGGCTGCCCCTGTACACGCAGCCCACGAGCGTCTTCCTCGGCAACCGGATCACCGGCGTCCAGCCGTCGGTCGCCTACCTCTACTACCCGTGGGCTGCCGAGATCGGGGCCAAGAAGTGAGCCGTACGACCGCCCGGGCGCTCGGGGTCCTGAGCCGCCTGGCCGGGATGGCGGCGACCTTGCTGGCCACCTCCTTCCTGGTGTTCTCCTCGCTCTACCTGGCGCCCGGCGACCCGGCGAGCTTCCTCGTGCGCGGGCGCAGCGCCGGCCCCGACGAACTCGCCCAGATCCGCCACAGATACGGCTTCGACGAGCCGTTCTTCGTCCGGTACTGGGACTGGCTGGGCGGCGTACTGCACGGCGACTTCGGCCGCTCCTACGTCTTCCACCAGGACGTCAGCTCGGTCATCTGGTCGCGGCTGCCGGCCACCCTGCTGCTGATCGCCGCCTCCGCCCTGCTGATCGCGGTGGTCGGTGTCGCGGCCGGCATCGTCGGCGCGCTGCGCCGCGGCACACGCACCGACTCGATGCTGATGCTGCTGGTGACGGTGGGGGCCGCGGCCCCCGCCTTCGTCGCCGCGCTGCTGCTGCGGTCACTGTTCGGCGTAAAGCTGGGCTGGTTCCCGACCATCGGCAACGGCACCGGCGTTCTCGACCGGCTGCACCACGTCGTACTGCCGGCGATCGCCCTGTCCGTCACGTTCATGGCGATGGTCACCCGGGTGACCCGCTCGTCGATGCTGGAGGAACTGGGCCGTGAGCACGTCGAGGTCGCGGTCAGCCGCGGCACCCCGCGGTGGACCGTGATCCGGCGGCACGTACTGCGCAACGCCCTCGGCCCGATCGTCACCGTCTCCGCGCTCCTCATCTCCGGAATGCTGGTGAGCACCTCGATCGTGGAGACCGCGTTCGGCATGTCGGGCGTGGGATCCCTGCTGGTGACCTCGGTCAACCAGATGGACTTCCAGGTGGTGCAGGCGATCGTGCTGCTCGTGGTTGCCGCGTTCGTCGTGGTCAACTTCCTGGTGGACCTGGTGCATCCGCTGATCGATCCGCGGGTGGCGGCAGCGGGGAGTGCACGATGAGCGCTCCGATGGCGGGGCTGACCCGCAGACCGGTCGCCAAGCTGCGCTCCATGGGGGGTAGCCGGCTGGAGAACCTGTGCCTGGGCCTTCTCGTCCTGTTCGTGCTGGTCGCAGTGTTCGCACCGTGGCTGTCACCGCAGGACCCGACGTACGGAGAGCTGGGCACGGGGCTCGTCGGCCCGAGCGCCGACCACTGGCTGGGCACCGACCAGGGCGGGCACGACACCTTCTCGGCCCTCGTCGAAGGAAGCCGTACGAGTCTGGTCGGACCCCTGCTGGTGGTACTGGTCTCGACCGTCGCCGGCATCGCCATCGGCCTGTTCTCCGCGTGGCGGGGCGGCTGGGCCGACACCGTGATCGGGCGGCTGCTCGATGTCGTCTTCGCCTTCCCGGCGCTGCTCGTCGCGATTCTCGCGGTGGCGGTCTTCGGCAAGGGGATGACGGCGCCGGTGATCGCCATGTCCGTGGCCTACATGCCGTACACCGCACGCCTGGTGCGCGGCCTCGCGATGCAGGAGCAGGCCAGGCCGTACATCGCGGCCTACCGTGTGCAGGGGCACTCCGCCCTGTACGTCACCGTCCGCAGGCTGCTGCCGAACATCGGCCCGACCGTGCTCGCCCAGTCCACCGTCAACTTCGGCTACGCGCTGCTCGACCTCGCCGCCCTGTCCTTCCTGGGCCTGGGCGTGCAGGCGCCGACACCGGACTGGGGAGCCATGATCAACCAGTCCCAGGCCGCCGTCCTGCGCGGCCAGCCGCTGTCCGCGGTCGTGCCCGCCCTCGCCGTCGTGGTGGTCGTCGTCGCCTTCAACATCGTCGGGGAGAACGTCGGCGACCGGCTCGCAGGGAGGAAGACCTGATGGCGCTGCTGGAGTACGAGAACCTGGGCATCGCCCTGCCCGGCATGGCACGGCCGGTACTCGACGGCATCGACCTGACCGTGTCGGCGGGTGAAATCGTCGCGCTGGTGGGCGAATCCGGTTCCGGGAAGTCGGTCACCGCACGGTCGGCCCTCGGGCTGTTCCCCACCGGGGCCGACATCGACGGCCACGTGCGCGTCGACGGAACGGAGGTGGTGGGCGCCGGCCCGGCAGCCCTACGGTCGATCCGTACCGGCACGGCCTCGATGATCTTCCAGGACCCCCGGGCAGGCATCAACCCGGTCCGCCGCATCGGCGACTTCCTCACCGAGTCGCTGCGCGTCAACAACGGCTGGGACAAGGGCCGCGCCAACGCCCGCGCCGCCGAACTGCTCGCCGCGGTCGGACTCCCGGACCCGGAGCGGCATCTGCGCCAGTACCCGTACGAGCTCTCCGGCGGCATGCTGCAACGCGTCATGATCGCCGGAGCGCTCACCGCCGGGCCCAGGCTGCTGCTCTGCGACGAACCCACCACCGCGCTCGACGTCTCCACCCAGGCCGAGATCATGGCCGTCCTCGGGCGGCTGCAGCGCGAACGCGACCTGGGCATGCTCCTCATCACGCACGACATCGAACTCGCGGCCGCGGTCTGCGACCGCATCTACGTGATGTACGCCGGCCGGATCGTCGAGACCGCTCCCACCGCACAGCTCTTCGAAACACCCCGCCACCCCTACACCGCGGGCCTGCTCGGCTCGTCGCCGCCCCTCCAGGCCCCGGACGGACCGCCCGCCCGGCTCACCCCGATCCCGGGTTCCCCCATGGGACTGCTCGACTCGGCACCCGGCTGCTCCTTCGCGGCGCGCTGCCGCTTTGCCCGGCCCGGAGTCTGCGACCGGACAGCGCCGCGGCTGGAGCGGCACGGCGAGGCGCTGGTCGCCTGCCACCTCGCGGAGGAGTCACTCACCTCCATGGACAACACCGCTACAAGGGAGGGCAGTTGACCGACGAGAACAGCGCCCGCACACTGCTCCGGGTCAGCGGGCTGCGCAAGACCTACCGGACGGGACAGACGGAGGTCGTCGCCGTCGACGGCCTGTCGTTCTCACTGCGGGCCGGCGGCGCCCTCGGCATCGTGGGGGAGTCGGGCTCCGGCAAGACGACCACGGCCCGGATGCTGATCGGCCTCGAACGCCCCGACGCCGGCCAGATCCTCGTCCAGGGTGAACCACTGGCCCCGACCGTACGCGGCAGGGCGGCCCGGCTCGCCCGTGCCAAGGCGGTGCAGATCGTCTTCCAGGACCCGTACCTCTCACTGGACGCACGGATCACCATCGGCGCCACCATCGACGGAGCGCTGCGCCTGCACGGTCTCGCCGACCCCGCCACCCGGGCCGCCAGGATGCGGGAACTCCTCGCCCAGGTGGGCCTCGGAGAGCGGGAGGCGGCGGCCCTGCCGCGCAGACTCTCCGGCGGTCAGCGTCAACGCGCCGCCATCGCACGCGCGCTGGCGGTCGAACCCGCGGTGCTCGTACTGGACGAGGCGGTGTCCGCGCTCGACGTCTCGGTCCAGGCCCAGGTGCTCAACCTCCTGTCGGACATCCGCCGCGACACCGGCATCGGCCTGGTCTTCGTCAGCCACGACCTGGCCGTCGTGCGGTACGTGTGCGACGAGGCGCTCGTCCTGTACCGGGGCCGCACCGTGGAACACCGCCCCGTCGCGGAGCTGCTCTCCGACCCCGGACACCCGTACACACAGCTGCTGCTGGCATCCGTTCCCCGGCCGGACTGGGACCCCGACTCCATCAGCCGACGGCGCAGGGAACTCGTTCCGCCGGCGGCGGGAGGCACGGACTGACGGGCCCGACGCCGTCGACGTCGGACGTCACCTGGTCCTCGTGGCACCCCCAGGTCTCGCCGGGTTCGCAGGAGCGGATGAGGGGGTGCCCCGTGGCCTCGCGGTGCGCGGTGGCGTGCTTGTCGCGGGCGCCAGGCGTTCGAGGACTGAGCCGATCCGGTTCCGCGCCGGACCCGACGGCCGGGGTCGCAAACTGAACTCTCATGGGCGGCTTGATGAAAACTGTTCGATCTTGATCGAGAAGCCGCGACCGTTGGTTAGCGTCCGCTTATATGAAACGTATACGCACAGCGGCCGGGCTCTGTCTGGCGCTGCTGTTCCTCGCACTGGGAGTCGGCACCCAGCCGGCCCTGGCGCATGTCTCGCGCCAGCATGCGGAACTCGTCGTCGCCACCGGGAACAATGTCACCAGCGGCCGTCTCGTCGTCCACCGCGGCCTCGTGTCCCCGGAGCAGGCCGGAGCATGGGCGACCCGGTTGCTCGCGGTCGACTGCCCGGCCACCGGCTCCGGCGTTCCGGGCGACAACGGCGGGGTGCCCGGCGGGGTCGTGATCGAGTTGGCGTGGAGCTGCCACGTCGACGCGCTCGATCTGAGCCCGCTCATCGACAAGGGCGGACTGACCCAGGTCGTCGTCGAGTTCGACGGCACTGCGGTCGACGCCACCGCTGCCACACCACTGGTCGACGCCGAAGGCGCGCACGCCCTGCCCGGCTTCCCGTGGCTCACCGTCGTACTCGCGGCGGCCGTTCTCGCGCTGGTACTCGCCGCGCTGCGACTGCCGGCCCTGCTGCGGTCGTCGCGGACACGCCGCCGGTTCCAGCTCGCCACCACGGGCGCCATCGCTCTGTCCTGCCTCGCTCCGCAGGCGGCTTTCGCCGACGACGCGGCACCGTCCACCGTCATCGTCGAGGGCACCGTCTTCAAGGACGCCGACGGCAACGGCAGGCAAGACAAGGGGGACCGTGCCATGTCCGGCGTCGATGTCACCGACGGCGCCGTGTGGACCACGACCGGCGCCGACGGCTCGTACTCCCTCGCCATCGATCCGAGCCGGCGCGAGAGCGACATCGTCAGCATCGTCTCGCCCGACGGCTATACGCCTGTCCTGCGCAAGGACTACATCCCGCAGTTCTTCCACAAGGTCCCCGAGACCGGAGGCAGGGGCGTCGACTTCGCGCTCGTACCGGACCGCCATGCCTCCGACCCGACCGAGACCTGGGTCATGAACTCCGACCCCGAGGTCAGCAACGTCAGCGACGCCCAGGCGCGCACGGCGCTGCCCCAGTGGACGGGGCAGGTCCAGGCGATGTCCGAGGTCGACGGTGCGACGATGCAGATCGCGACCGGCGACCTCACCGTCACGGACTACGCCGCCGAGCCGCGCCGCCAGGCCGCGTACGACATCTTCAGCAAGGGCCTGGAACAGGGGCGGCTCGGCCACCCCTTCTACCCGGTCATGGGCAACCACGACTTCGGCGGCACGGCCACCTCCCAGGGCTACGCCGGCAGTCTGGAGTACTACCGCCGCAACATGGCCCCGGAGTGGTACAGCTTCGACCGCAACGGCCGCCACATCGTCGTCCTGGAGGACAACTACGACGCAAGCGGACTGAAGCCGCAGCTGGAGTGGCTGCGCAGGGACCTGGCCCGGCACGCGGTCGGCAAGCAGGTGCTCGTCTTCGCGCATCGCTCGCTGTTCACCCAGTGGGGCCCCGGCGCGGGCATGCAGCCGACGATCGACGAGCTGGCCGAGTACGACGTCCGGCTGGTCGCGGCGGGCCACAACCAGCAGGCCGAGTTCCGCCGTGGTGCCTTCGAACGGTCCGTGGAGATCAACAACCAGGGCACCTACGGAATCGACGGCGCCCACCCCGATTACAAGGTGCTGGACTTCAGCGGAATCACGGACGATCCGCACACCCGACGCAACGAGGACACCGGCCATGTCACCGGCGTCCACCGGCAGTTCGACATCGACGACGACAGCGCGCTGGTCAGCCCCGCACCGCGCAGCGTGCACGGCTCGGCAGACGGAGTCCCCGTCGAGGTGTACGCCGAGGACGACGGCCGCACCCCGGCCAGGGCCTCGCTGACCGTACGGGACAGCCGCGGGCACGTCGTGAAGCGGACCGGCCTGCGCTTCGGCCGGGAACCCGGCAGGCCCGGCATCGAGAACTGCTACACCCCACCGGGCGGCAGGCCCGAACCGTGCCCCGACGCACGCGGGGCGTGGACCCGGGCGAGCAGCACACTGCACGGGCTGCGGCCCGGCACGTACTCCGCCAGGACGATCGTGTACGACACCCGGGGCAAGGCGTTTCCCGCGCTCCCCGCACTCGGGAGCACCTTCGACGTCGTACGGCAGTCCGAGCTCTCCGAGCCGAGGGCCGGGCAGAACTGGCTCCGGCAGGGCGGCGACGAGGCCGGGCGGTCCTCGGCCGCCGACGAGCCGGGCCCCGCACTGGATCTGAAGTGGGTCCGGCACACCGGCGAGCAGTTCAACCTGAACGGCTCGGTGGTCGCGGACGGCAAGGTGATCGTCTCGTCCCGCGCGTTCGACTCCCCGTACAGCATGATGCTGGCCTACGACATCGGGTCCGGGCGGGAGATCTGGCGTACCTATCTGGACGGCGACGCCGAATCGGCGCCCACGCTCCACGAGGGACGGGTGTATCTGACGACCGGGGTCGGACGGATCTATGCGCTGGACGTCCGGGACGGTCATGTTGCCTGGGAGTCGATCGACCGTGAGGAGCACCACGGCGACACGGTGCGCCGCTACGGCCGTGCGGGCGGACCGGTCAGTGTCTTCGCACTCACCGGACAGGACCGCACGGTGGCCGTCTACCAGGACTGGGACACCGTCCGCTGCCGTGACGCGAAGACCGGCACCCCTCTGCCCGGCGGCTTCGGTGCCGCCGCCTCCTGGGGGCAGTCCCACAGCACGGCGGTGCGCGAGCCCGGTTCCGACACCGCCTATCTGCACTCCTCGTCGAGCAACACGGTCATCGCCATGGACCTGACGAGCTGCAGGCAGCTGTGGGCCAAGGACACCGCGGGCGACATCGACAGCCACTCGTCGCCCGTGCTCACCGATCCCGCGTCGGGCCCGGCCCAGCTGGTCACCTTCACCGCCTCCGGCGTCCGCGGGCACGACCCGGCGACGGGTGCGGTGACCTGGGAGTCCGGGCTGGGTGGCTCCAGCACCTGCGAGCCGGGCCGCGCCCCGCTCACCAGCCCTGCCGTCCGGGGCGGCATGGCCTACGTGGCGGGACGGGACGGTGTCGTACGCGCCTACGACACGAGCGCGGCCGATCCCTCGAAGCCGGTGTGGGAGACCAAGTCCGGCTATCTGCCCGGGAAGAGTCCGCTGGACGACAAATGGCGTGTCGCCATGGGATGTTCGGCCGGGGACGGTTCGCCGACGACGCATCCGCTGGTGACCGGGGCGCTGGTGTACGTGGGGACGTGGGACGGGCGTCTTCTCGTCCTGGACCGTGCCACCGGCCGGCAGCTCGCCGCGTACAACCTCGGCGCAGGCGTCGCCTCGGCCCTCTCCGTCAGCGGTGACCGGGTATTCGTCCTCACGGACGACGGCACGGTCCACGCGCTGGCCGCGCGCCGGAACTGAGAGGAAGCACCACCGTGCGATCACTCCGCACCGGGGTGCTGCTCCTGCCGGCCGCCGTCCCCGCGCTGCTGTTCGGCAGCGCGGGGACGGCCCAGGCGCACCCCTTCGGCACACCCCCCGTCGTCAGGGTCGAGGCGGCGGGCCCCTCCGCCGTGAACGCGACCTGGTCCGCGCAGCAGGACGACGTCGCCGTCCTGCGCAGGAGCTCAGGCGGCGATGTGACGGGCTATCTGCGCGCACACATCGTCGTACGCCAGGATGGCAGCTCCTGCCCGGTGGACCGGGTGGACGGCATGACGCTCCACTTCTCCTGCCCGCATCCGGTGGACCGGATCACACTGACGGTCACCGCGCTGACGGACACCGATGCCGCCTACCGAACGCTGTCGGTGACCGATGCGGGCAGCGGAGGACTGCACACGGCGAAGGAGCCGACGCGCACACTCGCGCTGAAATCTGATGCACGAGCCGACTCGAACTCTTCTGACGGGAGTTGGACCACTGATCTGAGCTCGCTTCTGGACCGCAGGGTGGCCCTTTGGACGGCGCTGCTCGTGGCGACGGCCGTGGGCGCGCTGCATGCCTGTGCTCCCGGGCACGGCAAGTCGCTGGCCGCCGGATACCTGGTGGGCGGCCGGGGCAGACCGCGGGACGCGGTGTGGCTCGGGGGCGTCGTCGCCGTGATGCACACGCTCTCGGTCACCGTCCTCGCGATCGGCTGGTGGCTGGCGGCGAAGAGTGCGCCGGACATGAAGGCGCTGACGGAATGGCTGCAACTGGCCGCCGCGCTGGTGGTGGCAGGGGTGGGTGCGGGCCTGCTGCGGCGGAATCTGCGTCACCGCGGCCACCGTCACGAGCACGGGCAGGAGCACGGGCACGGTCAGTCGCCCGATGGCCACGATGCGAGTGGGCACGGCCACGGGCACAGCCACGAGATCCCCGACGCCCCCTCGCTGCTCACCTGGCGCGGTCTGGCCCTTCTCGGGGCGTCCGGCGGCCTGTTGCCCTCGCCCTCTGCCTTCCTGGTCCTGCTCACCGGGCTGCTCACGGACAAGGTCGGTTTCGCCCTCGCGATGGTGGCCTCCTTCGGCGCGGGTATGGCCCTCACCCTGACGGGTGTCGGACTGATCGTGCTGCGCGGCCGTGACGCGCTGCTGGACCGTGTCTCCCGTTCTTCGCTGCTGCGCATCTGGGCCCCGAGGATTCCGCTGTTCGCCGCTTCGGCGGTGGTGGCCGGAGGCACGGTGGCCTCGGCGCTCGCGGCGGTACGGCTTCTGGCGCCGTAAAGGGGTTCGCAGGGACCGGCGACCGACCCACGGGCGGAGCCCGGCCGACGGAACCGGCCGATGGAGCGGTACCGGCGGACGGAGATCCTCCACATCCGGCTTCGTCCTCCGGCGCTCCGTGGTCCCGGTCCCGGTCCGAACCGCTCACCGCTCGTCCCCGGTACTCCCGGCCCGGCCGGAGGTCCGTACCGGAAAGAGCGTGGACCAGCGCGCTTCCTCCTCACGCTGCTCCTGCCCCCGTCGCAGCCGCGCCTGGACGGCCAGGCACACCACGGTGGTGGTGCCGGCGACCGCCGGCAGCGCGGCCAGGACCGGAGTGATCGGCATGAGCAGCAGAAACATCGTGAGGGCCGCCGCTCCCCACCCGGTCAGCACGGCGGCCGCGGCCGGCCGCCGGGAGCGCGGCCGGTCCTGGCCCGCCCGCAGGTCGACATAGGCGGGCAGGTACCAGACATTGCCGGCTGCGAGGAGCACGACGACACCGGCCGCCAGAACACCGTGGGACATCGGCAGCACTCTCCTGAGGGCGGGGCTTGCGGGGGCGGGGGTTGCGGGGACGGGGGTTGCGGGGCGGGGCCGGGAGGGTCAGTGCGGTACGGCGGGTTCGAGTTCGAGCGCGGCGATCTCCGGGTGGTGCAGATCCAGGGCCGGCGACTCGCTGCGGATACGGGGCAGGGAGGTGAAGTTGTGCCGGGGCGGAGGGCAGGACGTGGCCCATTCCAGGGAGCGGCCGTATCCCCAGGGATCGTCGACGGTGACCTTCCTGCCGTACTGGCTGGTCTTCCAGACGTTGTAGAAGAAGGGCAGGAAGGACAGCCCCAGCAGGAACGATCCGATGGTGGAGAGGGTGTTGAGAGCGGTGAAACCGTCGGCGGCGAGATAGTCCGCGTACCGGCGCGGCATTCCCTCGGCTCCGAGCCAGTGCTGGACGAGGAACGTGAGGTGGAAACCGACCGTCAGCACCCAGAAAGTGATCTTGCCGAGGCGCTCGTCGAGCATCTTGCCGGTGAACTTCGGCCACCAGAAATGGAATCCGGCGAACATCGCGTACACGACCGTACCGAAGAGCGTGTAGTGGAAATGCGCGACGACGAAGTACGAGTCGGAGACATGGAAGTCGAGTGGCGGTGAGGCCAGGATGACACCGGTGATTCCACCGAAGACGAAGGTGATCAGGAATCCGGTGGTCCACAGCATCGGTGTCTCGAAGGAGAGCGATCCCTTCCACATCGTGCCGATCCAGTTGAAGAACTTCACCCCGGTCGGTACGGCGATCAGGAAGGTCATGAAGGAGAAGAAGGGCAGCAGCACACCACCGGTCACATACATGTGGTGCGCCCAGACGGTGACGGAAAGACCGGCGATGGCGATCGTGGCGGCGACGAGACCGATGTAGCCGAACATCGGCTTCCGGGAGAAGACCGGGACGATCTCGGAGACGATTCCGAAGAACGGCAGGGCCAGTACGTAGACCTCGGGATGACCGAAGAACCAGAAGAGGTGCTGCCACAGCAGCGCGCCCCCGTTGGCGGGATCGAAGATGTGCGAGCCGAATTTACGGTCCATCTCCAGCGCGAAGAGCGCCGCGGCCAGCACCGGGAAGACCAGGAGGATGAGCACGGCGGTCAGCAGCACGTTCCAGGTGAAGATCGACATCCGGAACATGGTCATTCCCGGGGCACGCATGCAGATGATGGTGGTGATGAAGTTGACCGCTCCGAGAATGGAACCGAAGCCGGAGAGCGCCACGCCCATGATCCACATATCGGCGCCGATTCCCGGTGAATGCGTGGCGTCTGACAGCGGGGCGTAGGCGAACCACCCGAAGTCGGCGGCGCCCTGAGGAGTGAGGAACCCCGCGGCGGCGATCAGTGAGCCGAAGAGGAACAGCCAGTACGCCAGCATGTTCAGCCGCGGGAACGCCACATCGGGCGCGCCTATCTGGAGCGGCATGAGCCAGTTGGCGAATCCGGTGAACAGCGGCATCGCGAACAGCAGCAGCATCACCGAACCGTGCATGGTGAATGCCTGGTTGAACTGCTCGTTGGAAATGATCTGTGTCCCGGGACGGGCGAGTTCCGCGCGCATCACGAGAGCCATCGCACCGCCGATGATGAAGAAGACGAACGCGGTGACGAGATAGAGCGTGCCGATCTGCTTGTGGTCGGTCGTGGTGAGCCACGAGACGACGATCCGTCCGCGGGACGGACGGCCCTTCCCGGTGGGGGGCGTGTCGGCGGTGGCGGCTTGGGGGCCGGGGGGCTTGGGCCCCTGTGCGGGGGCGGCTCGATTGCCCTGCGTTTCCATTGCGTCCACCGGACCGTGTCCTCCAGCTCTTGCGGTTCTTCGAGCGCTCCCCGGCCGCACGGGCGGCGGGGAGCGGTCGGAAAGGTCCGGCGAATCACGGGGGGACGGGACCGGACCTTCCCGGCCGCACCATGCTGGCCGCCCGCCTCGAAGCCCTCCAGGGACCGACGGGGTACGTCGCGCCGGGCCGACCGGCCCTACTCGCCGGGGTGTCGGGGAGCCGATCGGCCTCACCGGGCCGAGGGCGAACGGCCGGACCCGCCCTGCGGCTGCCG
The DNA here is from genome assembly GCF_053593015.1 of Streptomyces sp. NPDC002403. Lineage (NCBI taxonomy): Bacteria > Bacillati > Actinomycetota > Actinomycetes > Kitasatosporales > Streptomycetaceae > Streptomyces > Streptomyces sp. NPDC002403. The sequence continues at coordinate 67,632 of NZ_JBSFBQ010000012.1, forward strand.
TAGGCTGACCGTCCGTGGACCGGTCCCAGCCCTGCGGTGATCCGGTGAGCGATTTCCCGGCATACGGCACACGGATCCTGAGAGCGGCGCCCGATGACAGAGACAGCACCCAGGGCCTTGCCCGACTCCCCCTGTGCCGGCCCGGCGGCCTGGCCCCAGCCCAGCCGGCCGGACAGGATGCGAGGTCTGCTGGATGCCGTGATGAGCCTGGGGCGGGGCCTGGAACTGCCCGAGGTGCTCCGTGGGATCGTGGAGGCCGCGGTGACCCTGACCGACGCGGAGTACGGGGCGCTGGGCATCGTCGGGGACGGGGAGAAGCTGCTGGAGTTCCTGCCGGTCGGCATATCGGAGCAGCTCGCCGCCGTGATCGGCCAGACGCCGTGCGGGCGCGGCATCCTCGGTGAACTGATCCGGCATCCGGAACCGCTGCGGCTCACCGATCTCAGCAGCCATCCGCGCAGCTTCGGATTTCCGCCCCACCATCCCCCGATGCGCACCTTCCTCGGGGTACCGGTGCGGGTGCGCGACGAGGTGTTCGGCAACCTCTACCTCACCGAGAAGCGGGGCGGGGTGAGCTTCGACGCCGACGACGAGGCGGTGCTGACCACCCTGTCGATCGCGGCCGGGGTCGCCATCGACAACGCCCGCATGTACGACGAGAGCCGTCGCCGGGAGCGGCGGCTGGAGGCGCTGGGCGAGATCACCCGCACCCTGCTCTCGGGGACGGACGCCGACGAGGTGCTGCACCTGATCGCCGAGCGGGCGATGGAGGTGGCGGGGGCCGACCGGGCCGCGATCCTGCTGCCGACACCCCCCGCGCCCCGCTCCGGGGCTTCGGATGCCTCCGGGGCCGAGGCGCGTCTGACCGTTGCCGTCGCCCACGGCAGGGACTCCGAACGCGTCACGGGGCTGTCCGTACCCGCGCAGGGTTCACTGGCCGGGCTCGCCGCCCGTACCGGGACCCCGGTGCACTGCGCCGATGTGCGTACCGATCCCCGGGCCCACCCGTTCGGAGACGGCGCCGAGGACGGTCTGGGGCCGGTGGTGACGGTGCCTCTGCGGGTCGACGCGGAGACCAGGGGCGCCCTGCGCCTGGGGCGGCCGGTGGACCGGCCGCCGTTCGACGACACCGAGGTCGCGCTCGTCTCGGGCTTCGCCGACCAGGCGGCCATCGCCCTGGAACTGGCCCGCAGACGGGCCGAGTCCGAGGAACTCGCCGTCATGCACGACCGGGACCGGATCGCCCGCGATCTGCACGATCTGGCGATCCAGCGTCTCTTCGCGACCGGGATGACCCTGCAGAGCACCACGCGCGCCATCGCGGACCGGCCGGACGCGGCCGAGCGGGTCAGCCGGGCGGTGGACGATCTGGACACCACGATCCGGATCATCCGGTCCACCATCTTCGATCTGCGGACGGCGGACGGTCCGGGCCGCGGCGGGCTGCGGCACCGGATGGCGGAGACCGCCCGCACGGCGGCCCACGCCCTCGGCTTCCGGCCCTCCCTGCGGATCGACGGACCGGTGGACACCACGGTCCCGGACGAGCTGGCCGAACACGTGGTGGCGGTCGCCGCCGAGGCGGTGTCCAACGCCTCCCGCCATGCCCGTGCCACACGTATCGGCATCGTGCTGTCGGCCGACGACACGGTGACCCTGACCGTCACCGACAACGGCATCGGAATCGGTGTCCGGGACGGCGTCACGACCGCGCCCGGGACAGGAGCCGCGGCCGAGCGTCCCGGAGGGCTGGCCAACATGCGTACGCGGGCGGAACTGTGCGGCGGGACCCTGGCCGTCGAACGGCCGGCGGACGGCGGCACCCGGATCATCTGGAGCGCACCGCTCCACGACTGACGGACGAGGCCGGGGCCTGAGCACCCGTCAGCCCCCGGAGCCTGAGCCCCAGGGGTCTCCCGTCCGGATCACGCCCGGCGTGATCCGGACGGGAGGCACTAGCGGTCCTTGACCCGGCCGACGAGCATCGCCGCCTGGATCCGGCGGCCCACGCCCAGTTTGGCGAGGATCGAGGAGATGCGGTTCTTGACGGTCTTCTCGGCCAGGAAGAGGCGTTCCGCGATCTCGCGGTTGGTGAGACCCTCACCGATGAGATCGAGGATCTGCCGCTCCCTGGGCGTGAGTCCGTCCAGTTCCGATCCCGCCGACGTCTCGGCGGGCGGCCGCTCGGTGCCCCGCAGCCGCTCCATCACGCGGGCGGTCGTCCGCGGATCGAGCATCGAGGTGCCCGAAGCGACCCTGCGTACGGCGGTGATCAGGTCGGCTCCGTTGATCTGCTTGAGCACATACCCCGCCGCGCCCGCCATGATGGCGTCGAACAGCGCCTCGTCGTCGTCGAACGACGTCAGCATCAGGCAGGCGAGTTCGGGCATCAGCGCGCGCAGCTCCCGGCACACCTCGATGCCGGCGTGATCACCGCCCCGGTCGTCGCCGAGGCGTACGTCCAGCACGGCGACCTGCGGTCTGCTGGCCGGTACCCGGGCCAGCGCCTCCCGGGCGTCGGAAGCCTCGCCGACGACCTCGATGTCGTCCTCGGCCTCCAGCAGATCGCGTACGCCGCGCCGGACGACCTCGTGGTCGTCGAGGATGAAGACACGTACGGGGGCCGCGGGCCGGGGCGGATCCGCGCTCGGCGGAGTCGTGCTCGGTGGGGTGTTCGCGAACTCATTCACCACATGCTCGATCGGTTCGGGGAGAGGGCCGGAAACAGTATGTGCCCGTCCGCGGGACAGTCCCCGCCGGGGGGCGACAGCATGGAAAACAGCGCGTGAACAGGGCCGAAAGGCCCTGTGGCCAGGGGCCGGTCAGCGGGTGGGGCGCGGTGCCATACTGACGCCGCCAAGATCGTCCGGGCGCCACGGACATCTCCCTTCCCGGCCACCCCACTGTGCTGCAACGAGGAGCAACCGGCCCATGAACACCCCGAGCGAGGACTACCACGCACTGCTCGCACGGCATGACGCGATGCGGCTGCGGCGACGCATCCTGGCCCCGTCCGGCAGCCGTGCCGGGGAGTGGAGCGCCGAGGCTCCGCAGGCGTACGACGGAACGGCCGACCAGCGGCTGATCGGTGACTCGCTGTCGCTGGTGAACCCGTTGGAGGAGCTGATCGCCGAGCTGTACCGGATCCTGTTCGAGCGGCACCCGTATCTGCGGTCGCTGTTCCCCGAGTCGATGGCCTTCCAGCAGGCCCATCTCGCCGGGATCTTCCGCTATCTGATCGGCAATCTGCACCGTACGGACGAAATGATCGGCGTCTTCGGGCAGTTGGGGCGCGACCACCGCAAGCTCGGTGTGCGCCCCGCGCACTTCGAGGCCTTCGAGGCGGCGCTGATCGAGGCGCTGCGCGTGCGCGCGGGCGCCCGGTGGACCCACGCGCTGGAGCAGGCCTGGCTGCGGATGCTGCGGCTGGCCGTCTCGGCGATGGTCAGGGGCGCGGACGAGGCGATCGCCGAACCGCCCAGCTGGGAGGCGACGGTGACCTCGCACGAGGTGCGCGCCCCCGGGCTCGCGGTGCTGCGGGTACGGCCGCATCAGCCCTATGCCTTCGAGGCCGGGCAGTACGCGTCCCTGGAGTCGCCGCTGCTGGAGCAGGCCTGGCGTCCGTACTACCTGGCCCGCGCCCCGCATCCGGACGGTGAACTGGAGTTCCACGTACGGGCCCGGGGCGCCGACGGGGTGAGCGATGCGCTGGTGCACGGGACGCGGGAGGGCGGCGCCGTACGGCTCAGTGCCCCGCGCGGCGCACTGGCGCTGCCGGACCACCTGCCGGCCGCGGACCTTCTGCTCATCGCCTCCGGTACGGGCTGGGCCCCGATGAAGGCGCTGCTCCAGCGGATCGACGCCGACCGCTCCCGCGCGCACCGGGTACGGCTGCTGCTGGGGCCCGCACTGGAGACGGCGGCGGCCGGGGAGATGTACGACGCGGCGTATCTGGAAGCGTTCCGGCGCAAGCGTCCCTGGCTGACCGTCATCGCGGCCGACACCGCGGGTACCCGCTTCGCGGGTGCCGGACTGCGGGCCCTGAACGGAATACTGCCCCCGCAGCCCGGGGCCGCCGCCCGGCAGCACGCTTTTCTGGCCCTGGACCCCGAGGCCGCCACGACCGGGCCGGTGCAGGCCGTCGCCGCCCGGCTGGCCGCCGCCGGAGTACCGGCCGAGCAGATCCGTCATGACGCCACCGGCGTGGTCGCGGTCACAGAAATGTCTGCCAGTACGACCAGAACCGGATTGCTATCAGCATGACGATGGCCAGACACCAGGTCACCGGCACCACGAGGGGGAACTCCAGCACCGCCGCGACCAGGGCGCGCGGCGCGGGCAGGACGCCGTGGCGCAGATTGTGCACCGTGGTGTGCCAGAACATGAAGACGGTGGCCACCCACACGAGCACGCACCACAGGCAGAGTGCGCCGATCTCGAACAGCGCCTGGGTCATCAGCCACATGCAGAAGCCGGCACCGAACAGCGTGCCGAGGTTCAGTCCCCACCAGTACCAGCGCCGGTAGCGCGCACCCGCGAGCAGGCCCGCGCCGGTCCCCAGCACCGTCCCGAAGGCGACCAGCCCGATGAGCGGATTGGGAAAGCCGAACGCCGACGCCTGCTCGCTGCGCATCACACTGGTGCAGGACACCACGGGGCTCAGCGAGCAGGCGGGTACGAAGCCGGGGTCGGCGAGCAGTTCGTACTTGTCGATCGTGATCACGAACGAGCCGAGCAGCCCGAGCGCGGCGGTGACGACCAGCAGCCACCCGAACCCCCGCCTCGCCCCGGCGCACTCCCGTTCGTCGCCCTCCCCGGACACGTCGGCGCATTCCCGCTCCCCGGCCCCGGAGCCTTCCGCCACCCTCCCCGCACCACACTCCGGCAGCTTCATGCCCGCCCCCGTACGGAACCGTCCGGCCAGACGACCTCCACCCGGATTCCCCGCGCACGCGCGAAGGCGACCAGATGCGCCGTGGCGTCACGTCCGTCGGACGGCGATCCGTCCCACACGGCGAGCACGGTCCGGCAGGTCTCCACCAGCCGTTCATCGGCGCCGACACACGCGTCGCGGTCGGCCGGATCGAAGGGCAACAGCCGTACGTGTTCGGCCAGGACCAGCAGTTCGCCCGCGGCCGACCGGTCCCGCTCGGGCAGTACGGCGGGGACCGCGCCCTGAGCCGGCAGCAGCACCGTCAGCTTCCGCCCGGCCTCCCGGGCGGCCCGCCCGAACACCAACGGCAGCCCCGCCCCGACCCGGACCAGGGCGGCGGCACCTTCCGCCAAGCGGTCCAGCCGCGCTCTCAGTTCGGCTTCCACCAGCTCCAGGGTCCTGTTGCCGAGGTCCCTGTGCCCGACGACTGCGATCACCATGATTCCCTCCTCGCGCACCCGCGGCGTGCGACGCATCGCAGTGAACCCATCGGAGGCCGGGCGCCACTAGGGCCGATCGGCCCTGTCGGCCGGAACCCGGCGGCAGCGTGCCCGGGGCGAACGGCAACTCCCCTCATTCATACGGAATCACGGCAATTTAGGTTAGGCTAAGCTAAGTTCGTGGACAGGGTGCGAGGCGGCGCGGTCGTCGTCAAGTTCGGCGGGAACGCCATGGTGGACGCGAGCCTGAAGCGGTCGTTCGCCCAAGATGTCGTGGAGCTGTGGCGGACGGGCCTGCGCCCGGTCGTCGTGCACGGGGGCGGGCCGCAGATCAGCGCGATGCTGGATCTCCTGGGCCTGGACTCCCGCTTCGAGGCGGGACTACGGGTGACCACTCCGGAGACCATGGACGTGGTGCGCATGGTGCTGAGCGGCCGGGTCCAGCGGGAGCTGGTCGGCCACATCAATGAGCACGGGCCCTTCGCCGTGGGGATGACCGGCGAGGACGCGCACACGATGACGGCGGTGCGGCGGCCGGCCTGGGTGGACGGGCGGCCGGTGGACATCGGCCTCGTCGGCGATGTCGTGGACGTGAACCCGGGCATGGTGCGCACGCTCCTGACGGAGGGGCACATACCGGTGGTCTCCCCCGTGGCGCGCGGCGAGGACGGACAGGTCTACAACGTCAACGCCGATCTCGCGGCGTCGGCCCTGGCCGTGGCACTCGGGGCCGAGCGGCTGGTGATGCTCACCGATGTGGCGGGGCTGTACGCCGACTGGCCGCACAGCACCGAGGTGATCGAGCATCTGACGGCCGATGCGCTGGACGGGATGCTGCCGGGGCTGGCGAGCGGGATGCTGCCGAAGATGGAGGGCTGCCTGCGGGCCGTACGCGGCGGGGTGGGCAGGGCCCAGGTGCTCGACGGGCGCGTACCGCACGCGGTGCTGCGCGGTGTCCTCGGCGAGACCGGCCCCGGCACCACCGTGGTTCCGGGCAGCAGCGCGGACCACTGCGGCAGCACCGCATGACCGCGGCGGCCGGCGCGCACGGGCGGGCCGGCCGTCACAGGGTCTTGGTGAGGATCCGCGCGTTGCGCCGGGGGTCAAGGGACCGCGCCCAGGACGCAGGCACCCGGCGTGCGGTCGTGGGCGCGAAACCGTACCGGAGGAACAGGCCGCCACCGCCGGTCGTCGCCGTGAACAGCGCGCCGAGCGACCGGGCGTGCGCCATGGCCAGCGCGGCCCGCAGGAGCCCGGCCCCCACCCCGCTCCCCTGCCGGTGACCGGCCACGCAGAAGTTGTACAGCACACCCACGGGACCGCGCCCCTCCCCCGGGCCGGCCGGATGCACGCGCAGGCCGACGGAGCCCTCGATGGGCCCGGAGGGGGCCTGCGCCACGAGGAAGTCGGCCGCGTGGGCGGCGTAGAGGGAGACGGGCCGCTCCCGCAGCGCGCCCGAGCGCACGAACGGCCGGGACAGTTCGGCGAGTTCGGCGGCGTCCTCCTCACGGGCCGAGCGTACGCAGTACGCCGGCACGGGGAGCCCGGGCGGCAGCGGGGCGGGGCGCGGCGCGGCCGTGATCAGGACGTTCCCCACCGGGTTCAGTCGGTGGACGCGGCGAGGGACCGGGGGCGCAGGTCGGTCCAGTTGGCCTCGATGTACTCCAGGCACGCCTCCCGGCTGTTCTCGGCGAGAACGGTCGTCCATCCTCCGGGAACCTCTGCGAAGGACGGCCAGAGCGAGTGCTGTCCCTCGTCGTTCACCAGGACCAGGAAGCGGCCTTCGGGGTCGTCGAAAGGGTTGGTGCTCATGTGTCGGTGTCTCCTCGGGCCCGACGGGCCGGTGACGGCCGCGTCGTGACTGTGCGTCGGATCCGGCGGCGGATCGGGGATGGGGGGAGCAAACCACATTAGGTTAGGCTCACCTAATACAGGATGAGCCTAACCTCTCCCCTCCCCTCTCACAAGGAGACCGGTCATGACCTCTCCCGGCCACGGCCCCGCGGCCGACGGGGAAAGCCCCTTCGCGGCGTTCGGGCTGCCCGGCAGGCCCGGCACCGAGGCGTTCTGGGCGGCGGCGCGGACACCCGCGCCGGTGCCCGACGGCGACGGCGGCTGGCGGACCCTGTTCCTGTGGCGCGGGTCCGGGGCCCGCATCGATTTCGAGAGCTGGTCGCAGCCGGTTCCGCTGCGCCGGTGGGCGGACACGGACTGCTGGTACGCCGAAGTGCGCATGCCCGCGCGGCTGCGGGTGACCTACCGGATCGTCGAGGGCGACGCGGCCCACGCGGATCCGTTCAACCCGGTCGGTGCCGGCGCGGACCGGTCCATCGCCGCGGCCCCGGACGCCCCGGCGCAGCCGCACTGGCCCGTCGTCGGCCCCGACGACATCCTGCCCCTGCCGTCGTCCCGGCTCCGCTGGAACAGCGCGCGGCTGGGCGGGCGGCGCACCGTGCGCGTCCACCCGGCGGGCGGCGGCGGGCCGGTGGTCCTGCTGCTCGACGGGGACGACTGGCTGTATCTGCACCCGGCCATGGCCGCGTTCGACTCGGCGGTCGCCGGTGGCGCGATGCCCCCGGTGACGCTCGTCTTCGTTCCGGCCAGGGACCGGGCGGCCGAGTTCGGGTGCGGGCCCGGGCTGTGGGAGGCGGTCCGGGACGAACTCCTGCCGCTGGTTGCGGGATTTGGCGTCCCGGCCGACCTGGACCGGCTGGTGGTGGCCGGGCAGAGCCTGGGCGGACTGAGCGCGCTGTACGCGGCGCTGGAGTTCCCGGACCTGGTCTCTCGGGTCGCTGTCCAGTCGGGGTCCTTCTGGTGGGCTCCCGGCGCCATGGACCTGGCTGACCCCCTGGGCGGCCCGGTCGGCGGCGCCGTCGCCGCGCGGCTGCGCCGGGGCCCCGATCTGTCCGGTCTGCGCTGCGCGTTCGACGTGGGGGAGCACGAGACGCGGATGCTGCCCCACTGCGAGCTGGCGGAGACCCTGACCGAACGGGCCGGCGCGACGGTGCGGGTCTCCCGGTCGCCCTCGGACCACGACCGGGCGGGCTGGCGGCACGCCCTGCTCAGGGATGTCGCCTGGGCCCTGGGCTGAGCGGTTCCGGGGAGGTGTCCGGCCACGTCCCCGGAGCTGCCCGGCGCCTCACCGGGCCACGGCCAGACAGTAACCGGCGTCGCGGGCCAGCAGGTTGCGGTGGGTGTCCTCGGCGGTGACGACGCCCTCGTCCAGGACGAGGACACGGTCGGCGGCGTCCAGCAGGGCCGGGCTGCTGGTGATCACGACGGTGGTGCGGCCGCGGCGCGACTTCGCGACGTTGCGCGCGATGAGCTGCTCGGTGACCGCGTCGACCGCCGTCGTCGGGTTGTGCAGGACCAGTACGTCGGTGTCGGCGGCCAGGGCGCGGGCCAGGGACAGCCGCTGACGCTGCCCGCCGGAGAGGTTCGCCCCGCGGTCGCGGACCACGTGGTCGAGGCCGTCGCGGTGCAGGGCGACGACGTCCGTCAGCATCGACGCCTCGACGGCCTCGGGAATCGTCCGGCTGGTGCCCGACGGATCGATGTTCGTGCGGAGCGTGCCCGCGAAGATCTCGCCGTCGTACGGATTCACCAGCATGTGTTCGCGGACCGCCTCGACCGACAGCTCCGCGATCGGCTGCTCGCCGAGCCGCACCACTCCCTCGTACACGTCCGGCGCGACGTTCACCGCGAGGACCGCCGCGAGGTCGGCCGCCGCGCGCGGCTGATAGACGGCGATCGCGACGAACTCCCCCGCCGCCACCCGGAACTTCAGCCCGCGCAGCGACCCGTGCCGCACACCGTCCACCGCGAGTCCTCCGCCCGGTGCCGGGCGCTGCGATCCCGGGGTCGTCACCGGGGGCGCGGAGAGCACCAGGGCCATCCGCTCGGCCGAGGCGCGCGCCGTCATCACGTACTTGGGCATCTCCGAGAACATCTTGAGCGGCTCGATGATGAACTGCGCCAGGCCCACGGCCATGACCAGTTCCCCGATGGTGATCCGGCCGTCGAAGGCCAGCCAGCCCGCCGTCAGGGAGACGGCGGCGGCGAGGACCGCGTTCAGTGCCAGCGCGGTGCCCGCGTACGCGCCGTTGGCCCGGGCGACGGTGATCGCCTGGCGTTTCGCGTCCGTGCTGACCTTCCGGTACGACCCGAACGCGGCGTGGTTGCCGCCGAAGCCGTGCAGCGGGCGCAGGCCGATGATGAGGTCGGCGACCTTCGCGCCCGCCCGCGCCACCCGGGCCTGCTGTTCGCGGGTACTGGCTCCGATCCGCCTGGACATCACGGCCAGGACCGACAGGATCGCGACGGTCCCCACGATGACCAGCAGGCCGAGCCGGATGTCGGCCAGGCCCAGCGCGATGGCCGCGACCACCACCGCGACCAGCGAGCTGACCAGCAGCGGCACCACCTCGACGATGTCGGCGGTCTGGTCGGCGTCCTCGGTGGCGATGGTCAGCACCTCGCCGGACTTCAGGTCGACGTCCCTGGCCACCGGCTGGAGCCCGCAGGCGGCCACCTGCACCCGCCAGCGGTGCGCCTCGGTCGTGTTGGCCTTCTGCAGGACCCGCATCCCGAACCGCCACGACAGCGACACCGTCGTGATGATCACGGCCAGCGCGCCGATCGACAGGCCTAGCGCGGCCGGGCTGCGGTCCTGCAGCGCGTGCTCGACGATCAGGCCGAGCGCGATGGGGAAGGCGGTCTCCCCCGCCTGGTACAGGCCCATGAGGACGGTGCCCCGGACCATGGCGCCGATGTTGCGGCGCAGCGCGGTGCGCAGGATGTCCGCCCCCGGCCGGGGGCGCTGCGTGTCAGGAGTTCTCATCGAGGTGACGGGCAATCGCTTCCGGGGTTCGCAGGGTGAACAGATCACGGATGGTGATCACGGGACCGTACTCGCGGCGGAGCAGCCCGGTCAGCCGCACCGCCAGCATGGAGTGTCCTCCGAGGGACACGAAGTCGCTCACCGCGCTCACCTCGTCGTCTTCCAGGTCCAGTGCTTCGGCGAAGAACTCGCACACCAGGGTCTCGGTCGCGGTCTCCGGGCCGCGTTCTCCCGCCGTGGTCAGCGCGCCGAGCGGCCTGGCCTCCGGCAGCGCTCTGGTGTCGGCCTTCCCGTTCACGGTGAGCGGGATGCTGTCGACCCGGGCGAAGTGCGTCGGGCGCAGGAAGTCCGGGAGCCCGGCGCCCACTTCGGCGGCGACCCGCGCCAGGTCGGCGCCGTCCAGTACGAGATAGGCGGCCAGCCGGTACGCGCCGTCGACCTGGGGGTCGGGCTGGGCGACCGCGGCGACGAACCGCACCGCCGGGTGCGCCGCGAACACCGCCTCGACCTCGCCGGGTTCGACCCGGTGCCCGCGGATCTTGACCTGCTGGTCGGTACGGCCCAGGTACGTCAGGTTCCCGTCGGGCCGGCGGACCACCAGGTCGCCGGTGCGGTACATCCGTTCGCCGGGTCCGGCGAACGGGCAGGCGACGAAGCGGTGCGCGGTCTGGGCGCTCTGCCCGAGGTAGCCGCGGGCGATGCCGATGCCCGATACGTACAGCTCGCCGGGGACCCCGTCGGGCAGCGGGCGCAGCCACGGGTCCAGCACGTACACCTCGGTGTTGTCGATCGCCACGCCCACCACCGGGTCCTGGCACTCGAAGGTGCCGACGCCGAGGGTGTTGATGGTGTACTCGGTGGGCCCGTACAGGTTGTAGCCGACCGTGCCCTCGGTCCCGGCGAGCCGCTGCCAGAGCGTCGGGGTGACGGCCTCGCCGCCCAGCAGCACCAGCGCCGGCCGCCGTGCCGGGTTGTCCAGCAGGCCCTCGGCCACCAGTTGCTGGGCGTAGGTCGGGGTCACATTGATGACGTCGATGGCGTGCTCACGGCAGTACTCGACCAGGCGGGGGGCGTCGCGGCGCAGTTCCTCGTCGCAGATGTGGACCTCGTGGCCGTCGGCGAGCCACAGCAGTTCCTCCCACGACATGTCGAAGGCGAACGACACGGTGTGCGCGATCCGGAAGACCCGGTTGCCGTGCTCGGCGAGGACCGGTTCGAAGATGCGCCGCTGATGGTTGATCAGCATGTTGGTGAGCCCGGCGTACTCGGTCACCACGCCCTTGGGCTTCCCGGTCGAGCCGGAGGTGTAGATGGTGTACGCGGGGTGCCGCAGGCGGTCCGGGTCGTCGGGCGCGAACGTCACATACGGTTCGGCCTCGGGCAGGGGCCGGTCCAGCTCGATCGGCTCGCCGCCGAGCCGGGGCGACACGGCGCTCACGGTGAGGATCACCTCGGGCCGGGCGTCCGCGACGATGGCCGCGATCCGCTCGTCCGGGTGGTCCAGTTCCAGCGGTACGTACGCGGCGCCGACGCGCAGCACGGCGAACAGCGCCACGATCGAGTCGAGGGAGCGCGGAATCGCCAGACCCACGGTCGCCCCGGGTCCGATGCCCCGGCCGGCGAGCACCCCCGCCAGTTCCCGGCTGCGGTCCCGGAGCCGGGCGAAGGTCATGGCCGAGCCGTGGGCGACGAGCGCGACCCGGTCGGGATCGCGGTCGGCCGCCCGGTCGAAGCGGTCGACGACGGTGTCCGTGCCGATGTCGGTGCGTGCGGCGGGCCCGGGGGCCGGGGCGAGCCCCGGCAGTGCGCCCAGCCGCCCCGTCGACCGGGCGAGGTCCTCCAGTACGCGGAGGTAGTCGTCGAGGAGCCGGCGCGCACCCGCGGGGTCGCCGTCGCGGTGCTCCAGCTTGACCGTGAGCCGCTCGCCGGGCGTGACGACCCAGGTGAACGGGTAGTGCGTGGAGTCGTCGGCCCGCACCGAGGTGATGCCGTGGCGGGTGTTCATCTCGGCGAACGCGTCCAGGTCCAGGAAGTTCTGGAGCACGAACAGGTTGTCGAAGAGGGTGTCGTGCCCACTGGCCCGCTGGATCTCGCCGAGTCCCAGGTGCTCGTGCTCCATGGCCTCGACCCGGGCCGCCTGTACGGCCGACAGGTACGCGCCGGCCGTGTCGTCGGGCCGGGCACGCGTCCACATGGGCACCGTGTTGAGCAGGACACCGACGATACCGGAGTGGCCCTCGCCCTCCCGGCCCGAGACGGTCACACCGAACACGGCGTCACCGCGGCCGGTGCGGGCGCCGAGGAGCAGGCCGAACGCGCCGGTCAGCACCGTGTTCAGGGTGACGCCGTGCACCCTGGCCGCCTCCCGCAGCAGCTCGGACAGTTCGGCGGAGAAGGTGTGCGTGAGTGCGTGCGGCAGTCCGTCCGGGAAGGACGGGGCGGGTCCGGCGAGCAGTGTCGGGCCCGGCAGGCCGGCGAGATGCTCCGCCCAGAAGCGGTTCGACACCTCGGGGTCCCTGGCGTCGAGCGCCCGGACGTACTCCTCGAAGCCCGGTGCGGCGGGGACCGCGACCGGCGGATCGCCCGCCACGACGGCCTCGTACGCCTCGAACAGGTCCCGCAGCACGATCTCGCGGGACCAGCCGTCCCAGAGCAGCAGGTGGTAGCTGAGCAGCAGGCCGTCCCGGCCGTCGGGCAGCCGCACCACGGTCAGCCGGATCAGCGGCGGTTCGCCCGGGTCGAATCCCGACTCGCGGTCCCGGGTGCGCAGTTCCTCGGCCTCGGCGTCGCTCGTCACGGCGACCGTGCGGACGCCGACCCGCCGGCCCGCCCTGAGGACCTGGACCGGGTTCCCGTCGTCGTCGGTGGTGAAACCGGCACCCACGACCGGGTGGCGCGCGATCACGTACGCCATCGCCTCGGCCAGCGCGTCGGGGTCCAGGCGCCGGTCGAAGGTGAACCAGCTCTGCGCGACGTAGTGTCCGGCCTCACCCGCCATCTGGGCCTGGAAGAACAGGCCCCGCTGGAGCGGGCTGACCGGTGCGGTGCGCTCGGCCGTGGCGGAGGTGTCCGCGATGTGCTCCAGGGCGGTGCGCCAGTGCTCGGTGATCTCGTCGGGTATGCCCCCGGCGAGGGTGAAGGCCGCGTGCAGGCTTCCGGTGGTGTCGTCGGTCCAGGCATTGACCTCGACGGCGTACGGGCTGCCCTGGTCGCCGCCGGTGATGGGCAGCGCCCGGGACTCGCTGCCCCGGCCGAGGTAGTTGAACAGCACCTGCGGGCGGCCGCGCAGCAGCGGGGCCGTCTGCGGGTTGAGGTATCTGAGCAGGCCGTAGGCGATGTGCCCGTGCTCGTCCGGCTGGCGTTCGGCGACCTCGCGCGCCGCCGCGACGGGGTCGGTGTGCGCCGTGAGCCGCACCGGTGCGATGGAGGTGAACCAGCCGACGGTACGGGAGTAGTCGTGGTGCTCCAGGGCCGGGACCCGGCCGTGCCGCTCCAGTTCGATCGCGAGGTCGGTGGGTGTGGACTGGATGTGTGTCAGCGCGGTGCGCAGCGCACCGCACAGCAGCTCGGTGAGGCCCACGCCGAGGGCGGCGGGGGCGCTGCGGGTGACGCGGTCGCTCACCTCGGGGGCGAGCACGACCGTGGTCTCGCGCAGGTCCTGGACCTCGGGCAGCAGGGCGGGCGTCTCCAGGGTGGTGATCCAGTGGCCGAGAGCACCGGCCGCCGGGCCGGACCGCACCGCCAGCGCCTCGGCGTACTCGGCGTACGGCGTGGTCGGCGGGGGCAGGGCCGCGCCGCCCAGGGCGGTGGCCAGGTCGTCGAGGAGGATCAGCCAGGACACCGCGTCGACGGCGAAGTGGTGGACGGTGACCACCAGGGTGCGGCTCGCCGCCAGCCAGGAGAACGCGATGACGTCCCCGGACTCGGGGCCGAGCCGTCCGGCGGCCTCGTTCGCCGCGGCGGTGGCGTCGGGGGCGTCCGTCGGTGCGACGGCGGCCTCGCGGGCGGGTCCGGTGCGCAGGGTCCACACACCGTGCTCGACGCGCAGCCGCAGCCGGAGGACCGGGTGGGCGGCCACGAGGGCGTTCGCGGCGCGCCGGACATCGGCGAGGCCGGTGCCCTCGGCCGCCACCACCGCCCTGGCCTGGGCGAACCGGGCGAGTGATCCGCCCAGTTCGCGTTGGCGCAGGATGACCGGGGTGGCCGGCAGCGGGCCGTCCTCGCGGCGGGCCGCTGCGGACGCGACGGGCTGCGGGGTGTGCGTGGCCAGATGCCCGGCGAGCGCGCGCGGCGTCTTCAGCAGGAACACGTCCCGGGGGACGATCCGCAGGCCGAGCGCCCTGGCCCGGTTGATCACGGTGATGGCGACGATGCTGTCGCCCCCGGCGCCGAAGAAGTCGGTGTCGGCGTCGACAAAGACGCCGGGCAGTGTCTCCGCGAAGATGCCGACCAGTGCGGTGAGCGCGGAATCGCTCGTGGCCGCCGGGGTGTCGTCCCGGGCGGCGCGCTCGGTCAGGGCCTTGCGGTCCAGCTTGCCGTTGACCGTCAGCGGCAGGGCGTCGGCCGGCAGCACCCGGCCCGGGACCATGTGCGCGGGCAGCGTGGTGGAGAGCAGGGCGGTGAGGTCGCCGGGCACCCGGCCCACGACGTGTGCGACGAGGTGGTCGCCGCTGTCCGCCACGGTGACGGCGGCGTCGACGACGCCGTCGAGTTCCCGCACGGCGGACTCCACTTCACCGAGCTCGATGCGGAAGCCCTTGAGCTGCACCTGATCGTCGGCCCGGCCGGCGAACTCCAGCTCGCCGTCGAGGGTGCGGCGGGCGAGGTCGCCCGTGTGGTACATCCGGGAGCCGTCGGCCGTGAACGGGTTCGCCACGAAGCGGCCCGCGGTGAGCCCCGGCCGCCCCAGGTAGCCGAGCGACACCTGGTCCCCGGCGACGTAGACGGCACCCACCCGGCCCGGCGGCACCGGCCGGAGCCGGTCGTCGAGCAGATGGGTCACCAGGCCGGGAATCGGAGCGCCGATCGGGCTGGTGTCCCCGCCGGAGCCGAAGTCCTCGTCGGTCAGCACCCGGTGGGTGACATGGACGGTGGTCTCGGTGATGCCGTACATGTTGACCAGCTCGGGCGACCGGGTGCCGTGCCGCTCGACCCAGCCGCGCAGCCGCCCGAGGTCCAGCGCCTCGCCGCCGAAGATGATCCGGCGCAGCGCGGTGACCGGTTCACCGGCGAGCCGGTCGGCCTCGATGAACTGGTGGAACGCCGAGGGGGTCTGGTTGAGCACGGTCACCCCGCGTTCGCGGACCAGCCGGTGGAAGTCGACCGGGGAGCGGGTGAGTCCGTACTCCGGCACCAGCAGTTCGCCGCCGTGCACCAGCGCGCCCCACAGCTCCCAGACCGCGAAGTCGAAGGAGAAGGAGTGGAACTGGACCCATACGTCGTGCGGGCCGAAGTCCATGCCGGGACGGGTGTTGGCGAGGAGCGTCACCACGCTGGAGTGCGGGACGACGACACCCTTGGGCCGGCCTGTCGAGCCGGAGGTGTAGATCACGTACGCGGGGTCGTGCCGGCCGGCCCCGGGCCCGGCGGTGGCGGTGGCCGGGGCGGGCTCGTCGCCCTGGACGAGGACGCGGGCCTCCACGCCCGCTCGGGCCAGCAGGCGAGTGAAGCGGCCTTGCTGTTCACGGTCCACGAGCACGACCTGGGGTGCGGCGTCGGCGAGGATGTACTCCAGCCGCTCGTCCGGGTACGCCAGGTCCAGCGGTACGTACGCGCCGCCCGCGGTGACGACCGCGACCAGGGCGACGACCTGCTCCAGGGAGCGCGGTACGGCGACGGCGACCCGGGTGCCCGGCCCGGCCCCGGCCGCGCGCAGGACCGAGGCCAACTCGTCCTTGGCGTCGGCCAGTTCGCCGTACGTCAGTGACCGGGTGGCGCCGTCGAGGGCGCACTGGGTGACGGCGGTGGCTGCCGGGTCGCGGTCCGCGGCGGCGTCGAACAGCTCGCCCAGGGTCGCCGGGGGGACCGGTTCCGGGCTGCGGCCGGCCTCGGGGGGCAGGAGTTCGTCGACCGGGGTGTCCGGCCGTTCGAGCAGGCCGGCGAGGGTCCGGGTGAAGGTGTCCAGGATCGCCTCGGCGCTCTCCTGGCGCAGCAGCTCCCCGTCGTGGATCAGGTTGAAGCGCGGGCGGCCGTCGGCGGCGCGCTCCACGACCAGCGTCAACGGGTAGTGCGGGGCGCCCTCGTTGACGATGTCGGTGATGACCAGTGCGTCGCCGGGGCCGCGCAGCGCGTCCGCGTCGGTCGCGACGTCGAACACCACCAGGGTGTCGAAGAGCGGGCCGGCGCCGGCCCGGCGGCCGATCCTGGCCAGCGAGACGTGCTGGTGCGCCAGCACCGTGCTCTGGTGTTCCTTCACCGCGGCGAGCAGCTCGCCCGCCGTGGTGTTCGCGGACCAACGGGCCCGTACGGGAACGGTGTTGATGAACAGGCCGACCATGTCGCCGATGCCGGGCACCTCCGCGTCGCGCCCGGAGACCGTGGAGCCGAACACGATGTCCCGGCCGTGCAGGATGCCGCCCAGCGTCAGCGCCCACGCGCTGTGCACGGCCACGCTCAGCGGCACACCGGCCGAGCGGGCGGCGGTGTCGATGTCGAGGGCGGGCTCGGCGGCGGTGTCGGCGAACCGGTCGGAGGGGGTGTGCCCCTCGGCCACCAGCGAGGGGCCGGGCAGACCGGCGAGCTCGTCGTGCCACACCCGGTCGCTCTCGTCCTGGTCACGTCCGGCGAGCCAGGCCACGTAGTCGCGGTAGCCGCCGAGCGGGTACACGCTCCCCGGCGCGTGGTACTCGGCGAGCAGTGCGCGGAGCATCGGCGGCACCGACCAGCCGTCGGCGACGATGTGGTGCACGGTCTGCACCAGGACGTTGCGGCCGGAGCCGGCGCGGATGAGGGTGTACCGCATCAACGGCCCGGTGGCCAGGTCGAATCCGGCGCGGCGGTCCCGCTCGGCGTGGTCGCGGATCTCCTCGTCGGTGAGGCCGGGGCGGTCCAGCGTGGTGAAGGGTGCCTGCGCGCCGCTCTCGATGACGGAGACGACCCGGCCGTCGGCGAGGGCGGTGAACCGGGCGGCCAGGTTGGGGTACAGCGCGAGCAGCCGGGTGGCCGCCGCCGCGAGCCGGTCCGCGTCCACGTCGCCGTCCAGCGTCAGGAGTTGCTGCTCGACGTAGCTGCCGGTCGCGTCGTCGTCGAAGACCGAGTGGAAGTACAGGCCCTCCTGGAGGGGGGTCAGCGGCAGGATCTCGCGCAGCGCCGGGCCGTCCAGGTCGTCGACATCGGACTGGGTGAGCCGCACCAGGGCGAAGTCACTGGGGGTGTGGCCACCTTCTTCGAGGGCGGCCAGGGCGGACAGGGTGGCCCGGAAGTACGCGCCGAGGGTGGTGATGTCCTCGTCGGTGAACATCCCCTCGGGCCAGGAGACGGTGGTGACCAGCTCGTACGCACCGCTCGCGTCGGGTTCGGCGATGGCGTTGAACTCCAGGGCGCGCGGCAGCTTCATCCTCGGGTCGCGTCTCTCACCCAGCTGCCCCGTGGTGCCGGTGAGTTGCCAGTCGCCGGACGCACCCGCGTCGAAACGGCCGAGGTAGTTGAAGAGCACCTGCGGTGCGGGGGCGGTCAGCCCGGTTTCGCTCAGGTAGCGCAGGGCGCCGTAGGAGACGCCGTTGCCGGGTACGGCGGCGAGGTCCTCCTTGACCGCCTTGAGGGCGGCGGCCAGGTACGCGGGGGCGGTGAAGTCGGCTGCCGTGCCGGGGTCGACGGTCACCGGGAACAGGGTGGTGAACCAGCCCACGGTACGGGAGAGTTCCGGCTCGAAGCCGGTCGCGTCCGCCACGTGGCGTCCCTCGCGGCCGTGTCCCTCCAGTTCGATGTGGGCGAAGGTCTGGTCCTGCCCGCGGTCGCGGCGCCACCGGGCGAAGGTGACGGCGAGCGCGGTCAGCAGTACGTCGTTGACGCCCGCATGGAACTGCGCGGGGACCGTGCCGAGCAGCGCGGCGGTGTCCTCGGGGCCCACGGTGACGGTCCGCGTCCGCTCCCGGGCGACGGTGTCGGTCCCGGACGGTGCCCGTCGGCCCAGCGGTGCGTCGGCTCCCGGCAGGGGGCGCTGGAAGTGGGTGCGGTCGCTGTCGAAGGCCGCGCGGCCCAGCAGCTGCGTCCAGCGCCTGAACGACGTTCCCACGGGGGGCAGTTCGACCGGTGCGCCCGAGACGGCCTGGCGCCAGGCCGTGGCCAGGTCGTCCATCAGGATCCGCCAGGAGACACCGTCGATGACGACGTGATGGGCGACCAGGACCAGTTGCCGCGCCTCGCGGCGCCACACGGCGCGCAGCATCACGCCGTTGTCCGGGTCGAGCCCGTCGGTGGCGAGCTCCACGCACTCCGGGAGCGGCCGGTCGCTCTCCTGCCACCCGACGACGGCCTGCCCGGCCTCGGGGATGTCGAAGCTCCAGCGTTCGCCGCGCACCAGTACGGCGCGCAGCATGTCGTGCCGCCCCAGCAGCGCGGCGAGGATCTCGTCGAGCGCGCCGGCGGTCAGCTCCGCCGGTGTGTTCAGCACGACGGACTGCACGAAGCCGTCGATCGCGTCGGTGGTCCGGCCGAGCCACTGCACGATGGGCGATCCCACGACGGGGCCGGTCGCGACGTCGCCGTGGTCCACGGCGGAGACGTCCTCGCGGCTCGCCACCGCGGCCAGTGCCCCGAGGACGCTGTGGGTGAAGATCTGCCGTGCGGTGACGTAGAGACCGGCCTCCCGCAGCGCGCTCAGCAGTGAGATCGCCAGAATGCTGTCTCCGCCGAGCCGGAAGAAGTCCTGGTCGATCCCCGCCTTCTCCAGCCGCAGCACCGTCGCGACGGCCGCGCACACCACCCGCTCGTTGTCGGTGGCGGGGGCCACCGCGGAGCCCGTGCCGGTCTCGGGCTCCGGCAGGGCGCCCCGGTCGAGCTTGCCGTTCGCGGTGAGCGGGAACTCCTTCATCACGACGAGGTGGGCGGGCACCATGTACTCCACCATGTGCCGGGCGGCCCACTCCCTGACCTCGTCAGCCCGCAGCTCCTCGTGGCCGGCGGCCGGGATCACGTACCCCACCAGGTAGGTGCCGCCCGCCGTGTTCTTCTTCGCGACGACGCAGCTGTGCCGTACGCCGGGGTGTTCGGCGAGGCCGGCCTCGACATCCTCGATCTCCAGCCGCATGCCGCGGATCTTGATCTGGTTGTCGGCGCGGCCGAGGAAGTCCAGCGACCCGTCCGGGGCGAATCGCGCCAGGTCACCGGTTCGGTACAGCCGGGACCCGTCGTCGGCGAAGGGGTTCGCCACGAACCGGGACGCCGTCAGGCCGGGCGCGTTGACGTACCCGCGCCCCAGCAGGAGCCCTCCCGCGTACAGTTCGCCGCCGACCCCCACCGGGACCGGGCGCAGCTCGTCGTCCAGGACGTACAGCTGGGTGTTGGGGTTGGCCCTGCCGATCGACGTCGACAGGCGCTCGGCCGCACCCCGGTAGATGACGTGGGAGACGCCGATGGTCGTCTCGGCCGGGCCGTAGCCGTGGTAAAGGGGGATGCCGAGCCGGGTGCGGAATCGCTCGTACAGCTCCGGGGTCAGGACCTCGCCGCCGCACCAGACGTGCCGCAGGCTGTCCAGGCGGCCGGAGTGGCCCGCGATCTCCAGCAGCACGTCCAGCATGGACGAGACCAGGTAGGTGAAGGTGACGCGCTGCTCGGCGATCACGCTCAGCAGGTGGTGCGGGTCGCGTTCGCCGCCGGGCCGCAGGATCACCAGTCTGCCGCCGGAGACCAGCGGCAGGAAGATCTCGTTGATGGAGATGTCGAAGGACAGCGGTGCCTTGAACAGCGAGGCGTCGTCGTGGCCGAAGCCGAGGATCTCGTTCACCTGCCACAACAGGCGTTCGCTGATCGCCTCGTGACGGATCATGGCGCCCTTGGGCCGTCCGGTCGATCCGGAGGTGAAGATCACGTATGCCAGGGCGTCGCCGGGGACGCTCACCTCCGGCGCCTCGGTGGGACAGTCGCCGAACGCCCAGTCGCCGAGGTCGACGGCCACGGCGTCCGGTTCGCCCGCACCGTGTTCGCCGGAGTCGTTGAGCTGGAGCACGACCCGGGCGTCCTCGACGACGGCGGCGCGGCGCGCGGCGGGCCACTGCGGATCGAGCGGCACGAACGCGCACCCGGCCCGGAGCACGGCGAGGAGCCCGATGACCATCTCGGCGCAGCGGCCGAGCGAGATCCCGACGACCTGCTCGGAGCCGAGGCCGCGCTCGCTCAAGCGGTGCGCCAACTGACCCGAATAGTTTGCGACTTGACGGTAGGTCAATGAACGGTGCTCATCGGTGATCGCGACGGCGTCCGGCCTGGCGCGTGCCTGTTCGAGGAACATCTCCATGATGGTCGGGCGGACCCGGTCGGCCCGGTTGTCGTTCCACTCGGCCAGGGCTTCGAGCCTCGCCGCCACGCCGGACGGGCCGATGGTGCCGAGGGGGCGGTCCGGGAAGTCGGCCAGGTCGTCCAGTGCGAGCTGCGCGTCGGCCGGGCCGACGCCGTCGGGGAGGGTGATGCTCCAGCCGTCCGCGACGGGCTCCCAGCCGCCGCACCCGGCACCGCCGTTGTCGACCCATCCGAGGACGTCGGTGAACAGGATGCCGGGGGTGAGGTCCATGCCGTCCGGGCCGAGACCGGTCGCCCAGTACGACAGCCCGATGGCACAGGCCTCGACGATGGCCCGGTCACCGTAGTCGCCGGTTCGCCGGCGCACACCGGCCAGGCGGGCGGGCGAAAGCAGTACACGGGGAACGCTCGGTTCCGTCATCGAAGACTCAGCATCCTTCCAAGGCGAGCAAGTTGCCCAACCCGACTTAGGTTTACCTAACTACCCTCGCGCCAGGCGCGCCACAGACGCGCGTACTGGCCGCCCAGGGCCACCAGCTCCCCGTGCGTTCCCTCCTCCACCACGCGCCCCGCGGACAGCACGGCGATCCGGTCCGCCGCCATCGCCTGGGTCAGCCGGTGCGCCACGAACAGCGTGGTCCGCCCCGAACAGGCGGCCAGCACGGCCCGCTCCAGCTCGGCGGCGCCCTCGCTGCCCGCCTCCGCGGTCGACTCGTCGAGCACCACCACCGGCGCACGGCCCAGCACCAGCCGGGCCAGGGCGATCTGGGCGACCTTGGTGACATCCAGGCGCTCACCGCCCTCGCCGACCGTGGTGTTCAGCCCGTCGGGCAGCAGTCCGACCCACTCGCCCGCGCCGACCGTGCGCAACGCCTCCATCAGCTCGGCATCGCCCGCCCCGGGTGCGGCGAGCCGCAGATCCTCGGCGAGCGGCCCCGAGAACACATGGGTCTCCTGCGTCAGGATGCTCACCAGGGCCCGCGCCCCGGCCTCGTCCAGACCGGCGAGGTCGTGCGGCCCGACGCGTACCGCACCGGACTGCGGGGTCCCGATGCCGGCGATCAGCGCGGCCAGGGTGGACTTGCCGGCGCCCGTCGCCCCCACCAGGGCCAGCGAACCACCGGCCGGGATGGACAGGTTCACGTCCCGCAGGACCGGTTCATCGGTGTCGGGATAGCTGAAGGTCAGCCCCTCCACCGTCACCGGGTGCGGCCCGGCGCCGGCCGGCGCCACCGACACATCGCCCACCAGCCGGTCCTCCGCGGGCTCCCCCAGCACCCCGACCAGACGGGTGAGGCTCGCGCCCGACTTCTGCGCCTCGTCGAAGGTGAACATGATGGCGCCCAGCGGGGTGAACAGCCGGTGGAACATCAGCGGGGCCGCCGAGACCTCGCCCAGGGTGGCGGCGTCGGCCTCCAGCAGGGCGTACCCCACCACCACGATCAGGACCAGTCCGATGAACTCGGCGCGGTTCTCCCTGCCGACGAACCGCCCGAAGAAGCGGAACACGTCGACGCCCAGATCGCGCACCCGCCACGACTCGCGGGTGACCTTCTCGCGTACGGCGTCCTCCAGGCGGTACGCCCGGACCGTGTCGATCCCGTTCAGACCGCTGATCAGCGCCTGGGCGCGATCGGCCTGGGCGGCCCGCTGCTTCCGGTAGAGCGGTGCGGACCGGGGCAGGTACCACCGCAGCGCCAGCCCGTACGCGGGCAGCGCGCCGGCGCCCGCCAGGCCGAGCCGCCAGTCCAGTCCGAACATGCCGGCCGTGGCGATGACGACCAGCACGCCCGCGGAGAACACCGTGGGGACGGCGGACCGGATGCCCTTGGACAGCACGGCCACGTCGTCGCCGACCCGGGACAGCACATCGCCCCGGCCGACCTGTTCGACGCGTGCGCTCGGCATCCCCAGCACGGCGCGGACGGCGCCTTCCCGCAGCCGGGCGAGCAGATCCGCCCCCAGTCGCCCGATCAGGTACGTCGACACCGCGGTGGCGACCGCGCCGAGCAGCGCGGCGGCCACCATCAGTGCCCCGATCGTGACGAGCACCGAGCGCGATCCGCCTTCGGTCACCCCGTCGACCACCCGGCTCAGCAGGAGCACGGGGAGCACCTGGAGCGCCGCCCCGGCCACCGTGGTGAGGAGGGTGGAGGCCGTCAGCCACGGGGCCCGGCGGCAGTGCGCCGCCACCCATCCGGCGGCTTCGCCCCCGGTCGCCGTGCGCAGGGTCGCCGGGGCGACGCGGGTGTCGGTGGTGCTCACACGAAGACCAAATCTCTCCGGGGACGGGGCCGTCCGATCGGCATGTCTAGTCGACCGACTTGACGAGTTCGTCGATCGCGTAGGGCAACGACAGCAGGGTGCCCTGGGACATGGCCGCGCCGACCGCCGGACCCTCGCTGTCCAGCAGGTACGAGACCTTGCCGTTCTTGACGGCGGGCAGGTTGGCGAACAGCTCGAACTTCTTCAGCGCCCGGGTGTCCGTCTTGTCGTTGATGACGAAGATGCGGTCGACGTCGATCAGGTCGATGCGTTCGGGGGACAGCGTGGTGAAGAACTTGCCGTCCGCGATCTCGTCGATCCTGGTCTGGTACTTGAAGCCGGTGCCCGTCACCAGTCGTCCGCGCACATCGGTCGAGGTGAACGGCCCGACGGCATCCTTGTACCAGGACAGCGCCACGGCGGTCTGGTTCGCGAACTCGGGGTGCGCCTTCTTGGCCGCGTCGAGCTTGGTCTGGATGCCCTCGACCAGCCGGGTGCCCTCCTTCTCCTTGCCGAGCGCCTTGGCGATGTGCACCGCGTTGTCCTGCCAGGGCGCGCTGAAGGGCTCCTTCTCACCCTTGGTGCGGCCCACCGTCGGGGCGATCCTGGAGAGCTTGTCGTAGGCGGCCTGGTCGATCTCGGAGTAGACCGCGATGATCAGGTCCGGCCGCAGGGAGGCGATCTTCTCGTAATTGGGGCCCGAGTCACCGTTGTTCATGACGACCTCGGGGCGGGTGTCGCCCCACTTGTCCTTCACCCAGGGCCACTGGGTGTTGATGTCGGGGGACTTGCCCGCCGGGTTCGGGTACTGGTCGACCATGCCGACCGGCTTGATGCCGAGTGCCAGGATGGCCTGGTCGTCCGTGTAGCCCACCGAGACGACGCGCCGGGGGGCCTTGGTGATCTTCGTGGATCCGAACGCGTGCTCCACGGTGACCGGGAACGCGCCGGCGGCCGCGGCCGGGGTGTCGTCGCTCTTCTTGTCCGCCGAGTCGGAACCGCATCCCGCGAGGAGACCGACACCGAGGGCCGTGGCGGACAGCATCGCCGCCACCCGCCGCCAGGGCTTCACAAGCGTCGTTCGATGGAGAAGCATCCGGAATCCCTTGCTTTCACGCTGTCCACTGCACCTCTTAATAAGGGCAGCCAAACCTTACCTTGCACAAGTGAGGGTAGCCTAGCCTAACCAGGCAATTTTCCTCCATGGGGAACGAGTTGGGCCCTCGGCCGCTCCCGTGCCCGGCAGAACCTACGGATCGAGGCGCACGTGCGTACGGCCGATCGGCACGATGAGCGGCCGGTCCCCCACCGGATCGTCGATCACCGCGGCGCGCAGCCCGAACGCCTCGTCCAGCAACTCGGCGGTGATCACATCACGTGGATGCCCCTGCGCCAGGACGGATCCCGCCCGCATCACGATGAGGTTGTCGCTGTAGCGCGTGGCCAGATTGAGGTCGTGGAGCACCATGACCACGGTGCACCCCGACTCGTGCAGATCGTCCACCAGATCGAGTACGTCGATCGCGTGGGCCAGGTCCAGATAGGTGGTCGGCTCGTCCAGCAGCAGCAGGTCGGTGCCCTGGGCCAGGGTCATCGAGATCCAGACGCGCTGGCGCTGCCCGCCGGACAGCGAGTCGACCGGACGGTCCGCCAGTTCCAGGACCCCGGTCATGGCCAGGGCGCGCTCCACCACACCGGCGTCGTCCGAGGACCACTGCCGCAGCCAGCTCTGGTGCGGATGGCGCCCCCTGGCGACCAGATCGGCCACCGTCAGCCCCTCCGGCGCGACCGGCGCCTGCGGCAGCAGGCCGAGCTTCTTCGCCACGTCCCTGGTCCTGAGCCGGCCGATGTCCTCGCCGTCCAGCACGACTGTCCCGTGGTCCGGCTTGAGCAGCCGGGTCAGGGTACGCAACAGGGTGGACTTCCCACAGCCGTTGGGGCCGATGATCGTGGTGATCACCCCCGGGGGGATCGCCACGTCGAGACCGTCGATGACCGTCCGGCCGCCGTACCCGACCGTGACGCCCCTGGCCGCCAGCCGCGGGACCTCCTCGGCCCCGGCCCCGGTCCCCGCCTCGGTGATGAACTGAGTGGCCACAAGCACCTCTTGTCTGGATTCGCCTTGCTGATTCACCGTCTACCTCAGGTTCGCCCGTACCAGCAGATGGACGAGGAACGGGCCGCCGATCGCGGCGGTGACCACACCGACCGGAAGGGTGATCGGCAGCGCCGTGCGCGCGACCAGGTCCGAGCCGATCAGCAGCACCGCCCCCACCAGGCCGGAGGCCACCATCGGCGGCGTCGGGAACCTCGCCAGCCGCATCGCCACCTGCGGCGCCACCAGGGCGACGAACGGAACGGGGCCCGCCGCGCTCACCGCCACCGCGGCCAGCAGGACCGCGCACAGCAGCAGGAGCGCTCGCACCCGCGTGTACCGGACGCCCAGACCTGCGGCGACCTCGTCGCCGAGGTGCATCGGCCTGAACTGGAACGCGGCGGCGGCCATGACGACGAGGAGCACGAGCGTGCACCAGAACGCCACCTCGACCTGGTCCCACGACCGGTCGTCCAGCGAACCGACCAGCCACGCCTGGGCCCTGGCCACGTCCCTGATGTCGGCCGAGACCAGCAGCCAGGTCGTGATCGCCTCCATCACCGCGCTCACCGAGATGCCGATGAGGATGAGCCGGAAGCCGTCGATCCCGCGCCGCCAGGCCAGGAAGTACACCAGCAGCCCCGTGCCGAGGCCGCCCGCGAGCGCCGCCGCGGGCAGGCCCACCGAGCCGACGACCGCCGCGGCGGTCCCGCCCGACACCGTCACCAGGAAGACCGCGACCGCAGTGGCTCCCCCGGTGATGCCCAGGATGTCCGGGCTGGCGAGCGGATTGCGGGCCACGGACTGGGTGACCGCCCCGGACATCCCCAGCGCGGCCCCCACGACGAGGCCGGCCAGGGCGCGCGGCATCCGCAGGTCCATGACCACGAACTCGTCGACCTGTTCGCCCCGGCCGAGGATCGTGGCGATCACCCGGGACAGACCGATGGGGAAGTCCCCGACGCTGATGGAGAGGCAGAACACCAGGAAGGTCGCCGTCAGCAGCAGCAGCGTGACCAGGACGGGCCAGGGCCGCCATACGAACGACACGGGGCCGAACCGTACGCCCGGCGCCACCGATGGGTTCACTTCTTTCCCGTTCACGCGTTCCTGAACTTTCCACGCCACACCAGAATCGCGAAGAACGGGGCGCCGAGAAGGGCGACCACGATTCCCGCGTCCAACTCGCCCGGCCGCACCACCAGACGTCCCACGACGTCGCAGACCAGCAGGACGACGGCGCCGAGCAGACCCGCGTACGGCACCAGCCAGCGGTAGTCCGGGCCGGTCAGATACCGGGCCACGTGGGCCACCATGAGCCCGAGGAACGCGATGGGGCCGCAGGCGGCCGTGGCCGCGCCCGCCAGCAGGGTGATGGCGCAGATGCCGATCGTCCGGCTCAGCGCGATGTTCACGCCCAGCCCCCGCGCCACGTCGTCGCCCAGATTGAGCAGATTGAGGGCCGGCAGGGTGATCAGCGCCAGCAGCAGACCGGCCGCGACGAAGACGGTCACCGGCCCGATGACGTCGAGTCCGACACCGGCCACGGACCCCGCGTTCCAGAACCGCAGCGCGTTCAGCGACTTCTGGTCGGAGAGCGCCACCGCCGTGGTCATCGCCGCCAGGAACACCGTGATCCCCTGCCCGGCCAGGGCGAGCGTCAGCGGATTGCCCGCCCCCCGGCCGATGCTCGCCAGGCCGAAGACGACGATGCCGGCGACCCCCGCCCCCACGAAGGCGAACCAGACGTACTGGAACGGGTCGGCGAAGCCGAACACGGCGATCACCGACACCACGGCGAACGAGGCGCCGGCGTTCACCCCCAGCAGGCCCGTATCGGCGATCGGGTTGCGGGTGTAGCCCTGGATCAGCGAACCGGCGACCCCCAGAGCGGTGCCCGCGACGATCGCGAGCACCGTCCGGGGCACCCGCACGGTCTGCACGATGAGCCGGATCTCGGTGAGCCGCCGGTCGGACTCGGGTGCCGCGAACAGTCCGTGCCAGACCTCGGCGGGACTCAGCGCCCGGGCGCCGACGGCCAGGGACACCGCGGCGGCGACCACGAGGACCGCCACGAGGGCGAGCAGACCCACAAGCCGCCGTCGGCGGGCCCCTGTTGTCCCCCCGGGGGCGGGACGCTCAACTGCAGTCGTGCGCATGACGGCGGTCGTTATCCCTTTGTCCCGGTGCCGTCGGCGACCGGCCGGGCCTCGTCGGAGGCGGACTTGACGCCCCGGTCGAGCAGCGAGTCCAGGATCTCGCCGACCCGTATCGCGGTGTTGGACAGCAGGGACGTCGTGATGCCGTGCGTGTGCTCCGTGCCGCCCTGCAGGTAGATGCCGCAGCGCAGTTCGGGGTCGGTCGAGACGCGGTAGTCGCGCTCGACGCGGACGCGGCCCTCGTCGTCGCGCAGGCAGCGGTCGGCGACCTCGCCGAGCAGGCCGAGGGGATCGGCGGGGCTGTAGCCGGTGGCGAACACCACGACATCGGCGTCCAGTTGCGTCTCCTCGCCCGTCACCAGGGACTTCACGGTGGCGCGTACGCCGTCGGGCGTCTCCTCCACCCCGTTGACCCGGGACACGTTGAGGAAGCGCAGCCGTTCGGTGCCCAGGACCTTCTCCTGGTACATCTGCCGGTACAGGTCGTCGATCAGGTCGATGTCCACCACGGAGTAGTTGGTGTTGCCGTGGTAGGCCATCAGCCGGCTCTTGACGCTGTCGGGCGCGCTGAAGTAGTCGTCGACCGCCCCGGGGTCGAAGATCCGGTTGGCGAAGCTGCTGTCGTCGGCGGGGCTGTAGCCGTAGCGGGAGAAGACCGCGCAGACCTCGGCCCCGGGGAAGCGGCGGTGCAGGTACGCGACGTTCTCGGCGGCGCTCTGTCCGGCGCCCACGACCACGAACCGCCGGGGCGGGGCGCCCTCCAGCCCGTCGACCTTGTGCAGCAGATCGGAGTTGTGCCAGACGCGGTCACCGCGCTCGACGCCCGCGGGCATGAGGGGGCGCAACCCGGTGCCGATGACGAGGTTGCGGGCCCGGTGGACCTCCAGCCCCTCCTCCGACCGGACGGTCACGTCCAGGTACTCCACGGCACCGTCGTGGACGAAGGGCGTCACGGAGACGACCTCGTGGCCGTAGGAGACCATGTCGTCGACCTTGGCCGCGGCCCACTCGAAGTAGTCGTGGAACTCCACCCGCAGCGGGAAGAGGTTCTTGTGGTTGATGAAGTCGATCAGCCGGTCCTTGCTCTGCAGATAGCAGAGGAAGCTGAACTCGCTGGCCGGGTTCCGGAGCGTCACCAGGTCCTTGAGGAAGGAGACCTGCATGGTCGCGTCGTCGATCAGCATGCCGCGGTGCCAGCCGAATCCCGGCTGCTGCTCGAAGAAGTGAGCGGTGACCGGCTCCTGCCTGCCGACGCCTGAGTTGTGCTCGCTCAGCGCGATCGCCATGGCCACATTGGAGGGGCCGAAGCCGACCCCGATCAGGTCGTGGACCAGTGGTGCGTCGCCAGGAAGAACCTGTGACATGTCACTCCCATCGTGCGGGAAAGTCGCCTGTCAGGCGTAGGGAAGGAACGAGAGGCGGGCACGCCGACGGAGTCGCCCACCAAACTTAGGTGAGCCTAAGCTAATCATGCGGGGTTGTCGATAGGGCAATCCGGCACCGACGCACTGACGGACCGTCAAACGCAGCCCGAAATAACCCTGTTGCAAACTAAGGTAAGCCTTGCTTTACTT
This sequence comes from Streptomyces sp. NPDC002403, assembly GCF_053593015.1. NCBI lineage: Bacteria > Bacillati > Actinomycetota > Actinomycetes > Kitasatosporales > Streptomycetaceae > Streptomyces > Streptomyces sp. NPDC002403. The sequence goes on from NZ_JBSFBQ010000012.1 coordinate 96,393, forward strand.
GCTGCCGGTCTATCCCTGCCCTGAGGAGGAACCCCATGCGGGTCGTCATGTTCGGTTACCAGACCTGGGGCCACCGCACCCTGCAAGCCCTCCTGGACTCCGAGCACCAGGTGGTTCTGGTCGTGACGCACCCCAAGAGCGAGCACGCGTACGAGAAGATCTGGAGCGACTCCGTCGCCGATCTCGCCGAGGAGCACGGCGTCCCGGTGCTGATCCGCAACCGCCCTGACGACGAGGAGCTGTTCGAGCGCCTCAAGGCGGCCGACCCGGACATCATCGTGGCCAACAACTGGCGGACGTGGATCCCGCCGCGGATCTTCGGCCTCCCGCGCCACGGCACACTGAACGTGCACGATTCGCTGCTGCCGAAGTACGCCGGTTTCTCCCCGCTGATCTGGGCCCTGATCAACGGCGAGTCCGAAGTGGGCGTCACCGCGCACATGATGGACGACGAGCTCGACGCCGGCGACATCGTCCGCCAGGAGGCGGTACCGGTCGGTCCGGCGGACACCGCCACCGACCTCTTCCACAAGACCGTCGGTCTCATCGCCCCGGTCACCATCGGCGCACTCGACCTGATCGCCGGCGGGCAGACGGAGTTCACCGAGCAGGACCGCTCCCTGGCGAGCTTCTTCCACAAGCGGTCCGCCGAGGACATCCGCATCGACTGGAACTGGCCGGCACAGGACCTCGAACGTCTGGTCCGCGCCCAGTCCGAGCCGTACCCCAGCGCCTTCACCTTCCACAGGGGCAGGCGTCTGGAGGTCCTCGCCGCGGTGGTGTCCCAGAACCGCTACGGCGGTACGCCCGGCCGCATCTTCTACCGCGAGGGCGAAGGCGTGGTGATCGTCGCCGGAGCCGACGCCCGTACCGGCCGCAACCACGGCCTGGCCCTCACCCGCGTACGTACCGAGGACGGCCGGGAGATGCCCGCGACGGAGTACTTCACCTCCATGGGCGGCTACCTGACCGACCGCCCCTGACGCACCGTCGCCCTCCTGGTCCCGGGGTAGCCCCTGACCCGGCCGGGACCGGTCGGGTCAGGGAGTCGCGGCGGACACGACGTAGACGACGGGGTTCATCGGATCGGTCATGTTCACCGTGATGTCCTGGGTGGGCCTGGGGTTCTTGTTGGTGTGCCTGGTACCCGCCCATTCGACCCCGGGGCCGAACTTCCAGCCCGAGATCTCCTGGTCGCGGGCGCCGATGGTCACCTTGCCGGTCTCCAGGTCGGAGCGCCCGCTGCCCATCCGGCCCAGGAAGCGGTCCAGCCCGGCGGAGGTGGTGCGGAACTCCACGTACAGACGGCTGGCCTTCCAGTTGTTGGTCTCGTAGTACTGCACGTCCAGGGAGTTGCCGGGCATCGGCAGCTCGAAGATCCGGCGCTGCATCCGGGACGGCCAGCCCTCCCGGAGCCCCTGCGCGGAGGCCTCGGCCTCCTTGTTCTGACCGGAGCGGCGGCTCTGCCCGGCGGAGATCAGCAGATAGCCGGCCGGGATGCCGATGAGCAGCACGATGATGGTCGCCGTGATCAGCCGGCGGCGGATCATCCGGCGCCGGTCCTGCGGCGGCCGGCCGTCGTCGGGCGGCGAGGACTGACGCGGCAGGACGGGGTGCTCGGCGGCGGTCATGTGTCTGGGGATCCCTAGGATGTGCGGGTGTTGCGCGTATTACGGATGGTGCTCGCGGCCTGGTCGTAGATCTGGGCGTACCGCTCGTACCGCTCGACGCGGCGGCGGTTGGTACGGCGGAATCTGCGGGCCACCAGCCGGGCCAGGTCCGCGGCGCCGACCATACCCGCCTCCGGGCCGAGCTGTGCCTTGGCGATCCGGGCCTCGGGCCGGTAGCCGCGGCCGGTGAGATGGCGCTTGAAGGCGTCCCTGGCGGGGCCGATGAGCAGATCGTCGGCGGCGCTGACACCGCCCCCGATGACGAAGCAGGAGGGGTCGAGCGCGGCGGCCAGGTTGGCGATGCCCACGCCGAGCCACTGGCCGATGTCCTGGAGCAGCTCGACGCACATCGCGTCGCCCTCGCGGGCCAGTTCGGTGATGAGCGGCCCGGTGATGTCGGGGATGTTTCCCTTGACCCGCTCGATGATTCCGTGGGCCACCGGGGAGTCGGCGGCGGCCAGCTCCTTGGCCTCCCGGACGAGCGCGTTGCCGGAGCTGTACTGCTCCCAGCAGCCGCGGTTCCCGCACGGGCAGCGGTGGCCGCCGGGCACCACCTGCATGTGGCCGAACTCACCGGCGACGCCGTACTTGCCGCGCTTGACCTGGCCGTCCTCCAGGATCGCGCCGCCGATGCCGGTGCCGAGCGTGATCATGACGAGGTGGTCCTCGCCGCGGCCGGCCCCGAAGCGCCACTCGGCCCAGGCGGCGGTGTTGGCGTCGTTGTCGACCATGACGGGGACGACGAGGCGGGAGGCGAGGGCGTCGCGCAGGGGTTCGTCGCGCCAGGCGAGGTGCGGGGCGAAGAGCACCTTGGAGCGGTCCGCGTCGACCCAGCCGGCCGCGCCGATCCCGACGGCGTGCACGTCGTGCCGGTCGGAGAGGTCCAGGACCAGCTCGACGATGGTGTCCTCGACGACCTTGGGGCTCTTGGACTTGTCCGGCGTCTCGGTGCGCAGCTGCTCCAGGATGTTGCCGTCCGCGTCGACGACGCCCGCCATCACCTTCGTACCGCCGATGTCGATGCCGACGGTGGGTACCCGCGGGGCCGTGAGGTGCGAGCGCCGCTCCCGGGTGCCCACGGTCCGCAGGACGGTGGCGCGGGCGGAGCCGCGGTGTGTGAAGTCGCGGTACGTGCTCATCGTCCCTGCGGGGTCTGGGGGAGCCGGGGGCGGTGCTCCCGGCGGCGGACTGCGCCCGTCGGCCTCGATTCTGCCACTGCCCGGACACCGGGGCTGGCGGACCGGTGGGTACGGGGCCGCTGCCGGCCCGGGCTACTCGGGCTTGCCGGGGGCCGGGTGACCGCCGAGACGGGTCGGTGCGGGGGCCCGTTCCAGCTCGTGGCTGAGCTCCTCCAGCTCGCTGCCGCCCGCCATCTGGCGGGTCAGCTCGTCCAGCGTGACGCTCGCCCTGGTGTGGCTGCCGGACATCGCGCCCCGCTTCAGCAGCACGAAACGGTCACCGACCAGATACGCGTGGTGCGGGTTGTGCGTGATGAGGACCACGCCGAGACCCGCGTCGCGGGCGGCCGCGACGTACTTCAGCACGACCCCGGACTGCTTGACGCCGAGCGCGGCGGTGGGCTCGTCCAGGACGAGGACCTTGGCGCCGAAGTAGACGGCCCGGGCGATGGCGACGCACTGGCGCTCGCCGCCGGAGAGGGTGCCGATCGGCTGGTCGACGTCGCGCAGGTCGATGCCCATGCGCAGCAGCTCGGAGCGGGTGGTCTCGCGCATCAGCCGTACGTCGAGGCGCTTGAAGGGGCCGGAGCCGGTGGTCGGCTCGGAGCCGAGGAAGAAGTTGCGCCAGACCGGCATCAGCGGGACGACGGCCAGGTCCTGGTAGACCGTGGCGATGCCGCGGTCCAGGGCGTCGCGCGGATTGGCGAGGGTGGTCTCCTCGCCGTCGATGAGGAAGGTCCCGGCGTCGTGCCGGTGCAGCCCCGCGATGATCTTGATCAGGGTGGACTTGCCGGCGCCGTTGTCGCCGAGGACGCAGGAGATCTCTCCCGCGTGGACCTCCAGCGAGACGTCCGTCAGTGCCTTGATGTTGCCGTAGTACTTGCTGACGTGGTCCAGCTCGACGAGTGCCCGGTGGGGCGCCTCCTGGCCGGCCGGTGCCTTGGGGGCCGTCATTTCGTCGCCTCCGCGCGCTTGCGTACCCATGCGTTGAGCAGGGTGGCCAGGAGCAGCATGGCTCCGAGGAAGAACTTGAACCAGTCCGGGTTCCACTCCGCGTACACGATGCCCTTGCTGGTCATGCCGAAGATGAAGGCACCGACCGCGGAGCCGATCGCGGAGCCGTAGCCACCGGTGATCAGACAGCCGCCGATGACGGCCGCGATGATGTAGATCAGTTCGTTGCCGACGCCCTCGCCGGACTGCACCACGTCGAACGAGAACAGCAGGTGCTGGCCGGAGACCCAGGCGGCGAAGGCGACCCCGAGGTAGAGCCCGATCTTGGTGCGGATCACGGGGACGCCGACCGCGCGGGCCGCGTCGGCCTCGCCGCCGACGGCGAAGATCCAGTTCCCGAAGCGGGTGCGGAGCAGGATCCAGGTGGCGATCGCGACGAGTACGGCCCACCACAGGATGGTGACCTTGAACTCGACGCCGCCGACGGTCCACTGCGAGGCGAAGACCTTGCGGGCCGAGTCGAAGCCCTCCATGTCCCCGATGGACTTGGTGGACACGGTTCCGCTGATCAGCTTGGTGAAGCCCAGATTGAGGCCGGTCAGCATCAGGAACGTACCGAGCGTGATGATGAAGCTCGGCAGTTTGGTGCGGGTCAGCATGAAGCCGTTGAACGCCCCGATGGCCAGGGTGACCAGCAGTGACACGAAGACGCCGACCCAGACGTTGGCGGTCATCTGATAGCTGAACATCGACGAGATCAGCGCGGAGCTGGTGACCAGCACACCGGCGGAGAGGTCGAACTCGCCGCCGATCATCAGCAGCGCCACCGGCGCGGCCATGATCCCGATCGTCGAGGCCGCGTACAGCACCGTGCCGAGGCTGGAGGCGCGCAGGAAGCTGTCGGCGACGACCGAGAAGAAGATGAAGACGGCCGCGGCACCGACCACCGAGCCGAGTTCGGGGCGGCCGAGCAGTCTGCGCAGCGGTGAGGTGCGCATCAGCCGCTCGTCGGCCCCGGCCGGGGCCGACGGTCCGGCGATCGTGCTCATCGGGTCCCCCGCTTCGTGTACTGGGCGAGTTCGGCGGCGTCCTTCGAGGTGATGATCTGCGGTCCGGTGAGGACCGGGCGGCCGCCACCGAGCACATTGCCGTTGTAGCGGTAGAGCCAGAGCAGGTCCACCGCCTCGTACCCCTGGAGGTAGGGCTGCTGGTCGACCGCGAAGCCGAGGGTCTTGTCCTGGAGGGCCGTGGCGACCTTCGCGTTCAGGTCGAAGGTGTCGATCTCGGCCTCGCTGCCCGCGGTCTTCTTCGCCTTGACGGCGGCGTCCGCGAACGGGGCGCCGAGAGTGACGACCGCGTCGATGTTCTTGTCGGCCTGGAGCTTGGCCTCGATGGACGCCTGGACGTCGGGCATGTTGGTGCCCTCGACGTACAGGTTCTGCAGCTGTCCGTGGAAGGTCTTCTTCGCTCCGGCGCAGCGCTGCTCGTGACCGACGTTGCCCTGCTCGTGCAGGATGCAGAGCGCCTTCTTGCGGCCCCGTGCGTTGAGCTCCTCGCCGACCGCCTCGCCCGCGATGGACTCGTCCTGGCCGATGTGGGTGAGCGCGCCGAACCGCTTGGACTCCGCGGAGCCCGAGTTCACCGTGATCACCGGGATTCCGGCCTTGACGGCCTTGGCCACGACGTCCTTCATGGCGTCGGGCTTGGCGAGGGTGACGACCAGCCCGTCGACCTTCTGGTCGATGGCGGCCTGCACGAGCTGGGCCTGCTGCTGCGCCTCGTCGTTGTGCGAGTACAGGAACTTGATGTTGTCCTTGACGGCCGCCTGCTCGGCACCGCGCTGGACGATGTCCCAGAAGGTGTCCCCGTCGCCCGAGTGGGTGACCATGGCGAAGGTCCAGCGGGGTGTGTCCACCGCGGCCCGGCCCTCGGCGGCGCGGGCCGCGCGTTCCTCCGCCCGCTTGCCACCGGTGCTGCTGCATCCCACGAGGGAGACCCCGAGCACCGCCGCAAGCACGGCGCCCATCGCACGTACCCCTGTCCGAACCCTTGCCACGACGCCGTGCCCTTCTTGTGCTGCTCGCTGTGCTGCTTGGAGTGGCCGGCGATGGTGCACACCCGGCCCGGCTGGCCAAGTATCCCCGAGCGGTCGGCGGCGCCGCCCGGCAGGGGCGGGACGCGTGTGTCGGCACCGGGGCGTACGGGACGCCGACGGGTGCGTGCGGCCGTCGTCAGCGTACGAGCAGCTGGAAGTCGAAGCTGTAGCGCGAGGCCCGGTAGATGTGGGAGCCGAACTCGACGGCCCGTCCGGTGTCGTCGAAGGTGGTGCGCTCCATCGTCAGCAGGGCGGCGCCCTCCGTCTCGGCGAGCCCGGCCGCCTCGTCGGCGGTGGCGAGCCGGGCCCCGACGGTCTGGCGGGCGCTGTGCAGGGTGATCCCGGCGCCGCGCAGCAGCCGGTACAGGCCGGTGGCCTCCAGCCGTTCGGTGTCCAGGTCGACGATCCCGGGCGGCAGGTGGTTGCGCAGCAGGGCCAGCGGCTCGCCGTGGGCGTACCGCAGCCGCTCGACGAGGTGTACGCCGCTGCCTTCGGCGACCGCCAGGGCTTCGGCCGTCCCGGGCCCGGCGGGTTCGACGGTGTTGCGCAGGACGCGGGTCGTGGGGTGCCCGCCCGCGGCCTCCAGATCGTCGTAGAGGCTGCTCAGTTCGAGCGGGCGCCGGACCGTGCTGTGCACGACCTGGGTGCCGACGCCGCGGCGTCGGACCATCAGCCCCTTGTCGACCAGCGACTGGATGGCCTGGCGGACCGTGGGCCGGGACAGTCCGAGCCGGGCCGCGAGCTCGATCTCGTTGCCGAGGAGGCTGCCGGGGGCGAGCCGGCCCTCCTCGACGGCCGCCTCCAGCTGCTGGGCCAGCTGGAAGTAGAGAGGGATCGGGCTGGTGCGGTCCACGCCGAGTTCAAGTGCGGCGGGGTCGGTGGTGGGTTTGGACACGCGTGGAGGGTAACCCTCACGTCAGAACCTCCGGTAGTCCGGTCGTCCTGTTGTCCGGACAGCAGGACCAACGAACAAGCCACACATTGTCCTGACATATGGTTGACAGCGCAGCCGCTGGGCGGCACGTTGGGGTCCATGCGCATCGGACTCATCGGCACCGGCCGGATCGGTTCCTTCCACGCGGGCGTGCTGGCCCGCCATCCCGAGGTGGACGCCCTGGTGGTGACGGACACCGACGCGGCGCGGGCCGCCGAGGTGGCGCACCGCACCGGCGCGACGGCCGTGCCGGGCGCCGCCGAGGTGTTCGGCGCGGGGGTGGACGCGGTGGTGATCGCCTCGGCCACCTCGGCGCACGCGGAGCTGATCGGCCGGGCGGCGCGGGCGGGTATCCCGGCGTTCTGCGAGAAGCCGATCGCCCTGGACCTGCCGGGGACCCTGGGCGCGCTGCGCGAGGTCGACCGGGCGGGGAGCGTGCTCCAGCTGGGCTTCATGCGCCGGTTCGACGCGGGCTACCGGGCGGCCCGCGACGCCGTGCGGGCCGGTGCGCTGGGCAGGCTGCACACCGTGCGGGCGGTGACGATGGACCCCGCCCCGCCCCCCGCCGCGTACCTCCCGCTCTCCGGCGGGCTGTACCGGGACTGCCTGGTCCATGACTTCGACATGCTGCGGTGGGTGACGGGCCGCGAGGTGACGGAGGTGTACGCCGCCGGGTCGGACGCCGGGCCCGGGATGTTCCGGGCGGCGGGCGACGTCGACACGGCGGCGGTCCTGCTGACCCTCGACGACGGCACCCTGGCCACCGCGGCGGCCACCCGCTGCAACGGCGCCGGTTACGACGTACGGATGGAGCTGGCGGGCGAGCTGGACCAGATCACGGTCGGCCTGGACGGCCGCACACCGGTCACCTCGGCCGAGCCCCAGGGCCCGTCGGCCCCCGCCAGCCCCTGGCCCGGTTTCCTGGAGCGGTTCACCCCGGCGTACGAGGCCGAACTGGACGCGTTCGTACGGGTGGTGCGGGGCGAGCTGCCCAATCCGTGCGACGGCCGGGAGGCGTGGTTCGCGCTGCTGGTCGCGGAGGCGTGCGAGGTGTCCCGCCGGGAGCGCCGCCCCGTGACGGTCGCGGAGATCACCGAGGGCGCGGCGCAGCCCGTCGCCTGACCGGCGACGGGCCCGGCGCCCGGTTCAGGCGGACGGCGCCGTCCGCGGGTCACGTCCGGTCATGACGGAGTCCGCCGGCTCACCAGCGGACGGGCAGCCCGCGCACGCCGCGCATCAGCATCCCGGGAATCCAGTCCAGCTCCCCGGCCGCCGCGTCCGGCGCGAGGGAGGGGCACCGCTCCAGCAGCGTACGGATCGCGATCCGGCCCTCCATCCGGGCCAGCGGCGCACCCACGCAGAAGTGGACGCCGTGACCGAAGGCCAGGTGCCCCTGGGTGTCGCGGCGGATGTCGAAGGTGTCCGGTTCCGGGTAGCGTCCGCGGTCCCGGTCGGCGCCCGCCAGGGACACCAGGACCGGGGCCCCCGCCGGAATGACCCGCCGGCCGATCTCGACCTGCTCACGGGGATAGCGGAACGTGGCGTTCTCCACCGGACCGTCGTAGCGCAGCATCTCCTCGACCGCGCCGCCGATCAGTTCCGGGTCGTCCCGCAGGGCCGCCAGCTGGTCGGGGTGGTCGAGCAGCGCCCGTACCCCGTTGGCGATCAGGTTGACCGTGGTCTCGTGTCCGGCGACCAGCAGCAGGAAGGCCATGCCCACCAGTTCGTCGGGCGAGAGACCGTCGCCCTCCTCGTCGCGCGTCCTGACCAGGGCGCCCATCAGGTCCTCGCCGGGCGAGCAGCGCTTGTCCTCGATGAGTTCGCGGAGGTACTCGTTCATGGCGCGCACCGCCTCGAACTCCTGCTCCGGCGAGGCGGGGGTGATGACACCGCGCGACAGCCGGCGGAAGGCGCCGCGGTCCAGGTCCGGGACACCGATCAGCTCGCAGATGACGGTCATCGGCAGCGGGAAGGCGAGCGCGTCGACGAGATCGGCGCGCCCGGCGGGCACCATCGCGTCCAGGAGCTCGTCGGTGATCTGCTGGACCCGCGGGCGCAGGGCCTCGACCCGGCGGGCGGTGAACTCCCGGGCGACGAGCTTGCGCAGCCGGGTGTGGTGGGGCGCGTCCAGCTCCAGCATGTTGAGGAAGATGGGGTCGCTCTCGACGGGGGCGCCCGGCAGGCCCCGCCAGTCCTTGGCGAACCGCGGGTCCGCGAGGGTCGCGCGGGCCTCGTCGTATCCCACCACCAGCCAGACGCGCTCGAACTCCTCGGTGCGCACGGTGTGCACCGGGCCCGCGGCGCGCAGCTTCTCGTAGTACGGATACGGGTTCGCGGTGAAGTCCGCGAACGCGCTCAGATCGACATCGACCTCGGCACGGCCACTGGCATCGGACATGGGATCGCCCCTCCCGGTCTGGCTGCTGCCCGGCCCGGCCGCTCCGGACCCGGCCGGTTCAGCCTATGTCGCCGGCTCCGCGCCGTCGTCGTCGAGCAGGCCCGCGTCGTGCACCAACAGCGCGATCTGGACACGGTTGTTGAAGCCGAACCTGGCCAGGATCCGGGAGACCTGCGTCTTCACGGTCGCCACGCTGAGATAGAGCGTCGCGGCGATCTCGGCGTTGGAACGGCCGCGCGCGACGGAGAGCGCGACCTCGCGTTCCCGCTCGGCGAGCGCGGCGATCCGCTGTCGTGCCCGGCCGGCCCGGTCCGCCCGGTCGTCGCGGGGGCCGGTCCCGGCCGCGCGGGCCATCAGCTGACGCGTCACCGCCGGCGAGAGCACCGGATCACCGGCCGCGACCCGTCGTACCGAGTCGAGGATCTGCGCCGGCGCGGTGTCCTTCAGTACGAATCCGGCCGCCCCGGCGCGGATGGCCCGCAGCACCTGTTCATCGGCGTGGAACGTCGTCAGGACGACGACCTCGGGGGCGTCGGGGCGGGCGCGCAGGGACTCGGTCGCGGTCAACCCGTCCATGCCCGGCATCCGGATGTCCATCAGCACCACGTCGGGGCGCAGCCGGTCGACGAGCTCCGCGACCTCCGTGCCGTCCGCCCCCTCCCCCACGATGTCGATGTCGTCGGCGCCGCCGAGCATCAGGGCCAGGCCGGCCCGTACGAGCGGGTCGTCGTCGACGACGAGCAGCCGGACGGGCCGGGCCGCGGGGTCCATCGGGGTGGGGGCGGTCATGACGACAACCGTAGCCAGCCCGGGACGACCGACGTGCCGGGACCGTCGTTCCGGGGGCCGGTGCGAGGCTCAGGCCGGCCACGGCAGCGAGGCCCGGACGCGGAAGCCGCCGTCCGGCCGCGGGCCGTGGTCGAGGCTGCCCCCGGCGAGGGTGGCGCGCTCCGTGAGGCCGATGAGGCCCTGGCCGGAACCGGGGACCTGCTCGAAGGGTTCGGTGGGCGCCGGATTGCACACCTCGACGGTGAGCCCCTCGCCCCGGACGCCGGTGACCGTGACGGTGACCTCGGCGCCGGGTGCGTGCTTGCGGGCGTTGGTCAGGCCTTCCTGGGCGATGCGGTAGACGGTGCGGCCGGTGGCGGCGGGGACCGTGTCGGAGTCGACGACGCGGTTGTCGAGGACGACCTTCATGCCGGCCGTCCGGGACTCGGAGATCAGCGACTCCAGGGTGGCGAGGGTGGGCTGCGGCCGGTCGCCGTCGCTCTCGCCGGGGCTGCGCAGGACTCCGATGATCTCGCGGAGGTCCTGGAGTGCCTCGTGCGCGCTGTCCCGGATGACCCCGGCCGCGCGGGCCACCTCGGCGGTGGGTGCGTCGGGGCGGAATTCGAGGGCGCCTGCGTGGACGCTGAGCAGGGTCAGCCGGTGGGCGAGGACGTCGTGCATCTCGCGGGCGATGGCCTCGCGGGCCAGCCGCTGCGCCTGTTCGGCGCGGAGCTCCGCCTCGGTCTCGGCCCGGCGGGCACGCTCGCGCAGGGTGACGACGAGCTGGCGCCTGGACCGTACGACCATCCCCCAGCTGATCACCAGCAGGGGCAGCAGCACTCCGACGACCGTGGCCCCGGTGAACGAGGTGTCCGGATCGGGGCGCAGATACGGCTGTACGGGGGCGAGGACCAGGGCGAGCGCCCCGATGGCCGCCACGGGCCGGAACGGGCGGTGCACCGCCACACCGAACAGTGCGACGAGCATGGCCCCCGCCGAGACCGGCTCGACCGCGGCGACCAGGACCAGGGTCACCGCGACGCCCACCGGCCACCGCCGCCGCACCCACAGGGCACAGCAGGCCAGCGCCCCGATCACGGCATCGGCGAACAGGACGCCGTCGGGGGTGGTGGGGTCGGCCTCGATCGCGGCCGCCGCGAGCATGGCGATCAGGGCCGCGCAGAGGAAGGCGGTGAGGTCGACGACCCAGTCCCGCACGGTGCGCCGGGAGCGGCCGCGCCGGTCGCCGGGCAGCTCGGGGTCGGCCATCGCCGAGGGCAGCAGCCAGCGGTACTCCGTACGCGTCATGCCACAAAACTACCCAGGGCGGGCGGATGACCCCGGCCACCCGGACGCGTCCAGCGACCAAAGTCCCGGAACACGAGACTTTCGGACGGGCGGGGCCGGGAGGCCGCCGGCCGGTTCAGGGAGCGGCCGGAGTCACCGCACGGCGGCCCCAGGCGGTACCGGCCAGGACGAGCACCGCACCGGCCGCGCCGAGCACGCCGAGCCGTTCGCCGCCGATCGCGATGCCCACGGCGGCGGCCCACAGCGGCTCCGTGCCGAGCAGCAGGCTGACCCGGGACGGCGAGGTGCGGCGTACCGACCACATCTGCACGAAGAAGGCGAAGAGCGTGCAGAAGACGGAGAGGAAGAGCAGCCCGCCCCACTCCCGGACGCCGAATCCCGCGGCCACGGTCCACGGCGCCTCCCCCGTGCCGGGCAGGGCCGCGAGCACGGCGAAGACGGCGACCGAGCTGCCGAGCTGGACCGTGGTCAGCGACAGCGAATCGGCCCCCTGCACCGACTTGATGCGGGCCATCAGCAGCACATGGACGGTACGGGCGAGGGCGGCGACCAGCATCAGCAGGTCGCCGACGGACGGGGTGGTGAATCCGCCGCCCTGGGTCAGCAGCACCACACCGGCGACGGAGAGCGCCGCGGCGGCGAGGAAGGCCCTGGGCGGCCGGACGCGGGTCACGGCGGCCTCGGCGAGCGGGGTGAAGATCATGGTGAGGCTGATGATGAGCCCGGCGTTGGTCGCCGAGGTGTGCACGACGCCGTACGTCTCCACGAGGAAGATCGCGCTGAGGACGAGCCCCAGCAGTCCGGCGCCCCGCCACTGCGCCGCGCCGAGCGCCCGCAGCCTGCGCCGGCCGGCCACCACCAGCACCGGCAGCACGACGGCGAACCGCAGCACGAGGACGGCGAGGACGGTCTGGGCGGTGGTGATGCCCTTGGCCGCCAGATAGCTGGAACCCCACACGGCCGCGACGAGCAGCACGGGCAGATCGGTGAGCCAGGCACGGCGGGACGGGGCGAGGACGGGCACGGCGATCGAGGACACCTGGCGGGTACTCCTGGCTCTCCACAAGGACGATGCGGAGACCTCGACGGCTCGCACGGGGAATGATCACCGTACCGGCGTCACCCCGTCCGGAACAGCCCTCTCAGCCGTCGAGGGGGGAAGCTCCCGAACCGTGCCGGTCCCCCGGGCCGGCAGGTGCGGGTCGAGGCGCCGCCCGGGGTCTCGCGCGCCCCGTCCGTCCTCCGGGAGGAGACGGCCGCCCCGCTTCGGCGTCCGATTCCCGCCGGTGACGGCCTGGCGGAAGGACTTTCCTTGTCCGTACCGAGGCGCACGGCGCATGCCGAAGCGCCCGGCGGAACATCACCGACCTGCGAGGACTCCATCATGAGCACCACCATCACCGGCACGGCCCGGACCGCACTCGTCACCGGGGGCAGCCGGGGCATCGGCGCCGCGACCGCCCTGCGGCTCGCCCGGGACGGCGTCGATGTGGCACTGACGTACGTACAGGACGAGGCGGCCGCTCTGACGGTCGTCGAGAAGGTCCGCTCGTACGGCCGACGCGGCATCGCCCTGCGGGTGGACTCGGCCGACCCGGAGGCGGTCCCGGCGGCCGTGGCGGGGGCGGCGGACGCGCTCGGCCGGCTGGACATCCTGGTCAACAACGCGGGCATCGGTGTCCTCGGGCCCATCGACACCCTCACCCCCGCCGACGTGGACCGGGTGCTCGCGGTCAATGTGCGGGCGGTGTTCCTGGCCTGCCGCGCGGCGGCGGGGCTGATGGAGCACGGCGGCCGCATCGTCTCCGTCGGCACGGCCCTGAGCCGGTACGTGGGCGGTCCCGGCTCCACCCTCTACGCGATGAGCAAGTCGGCGCTGGCCGGTCTCACCAAGCCGCTCGCCCGTGAGCTCGGTCCGCGCGGCATCACGGTCAATCTGGTGCAGCCGGGCCCGGTCGACACGGATCTCAACCCGGCCGACGGCCCGTTCGCCGACGGCCAGCGCTCGGCGACCGCCCTGGACCGGTTCGGCACCACGGACGAAGTGGCCTCGCTCATCGCCTACTTGGCCAGTGACGAGGCGGCGTACATCACCGGCACTGAGGTGACGGTGGACGGCGGCCACGCGGCCTGACCGGCCCTTTCGCGCTCCCGGCGGTGTGCGGGGTCACCGCGGGCGCGGGGTCACCGCGGGCGCGGGGTGACCTCCGCCATCCGGGACCAGCCCTCGCCCGGCACCTCGACGTTGATGATCTCCGGGGTCTCGGCGACGAGATCCGCCATGAGGTCCATGGCCGAGGCGAAGTGCTCGGACTTCACATGGGCCGCACCGGCCTCGGCGGAGGCGAAGGCCTCGAGGAGGACGAACTGGTCGGGGTTCTCGACGCTGTACGACCACTCGAAGAAGACGTTGCCCGGCTCCTGCCGGGTGGCGAGGGTGAAGGGCTCGACGGCCGGGAGCCAGTTGTCGCGCTCTTCGCTGCGGACGGTGAACTTGACGGCGATGAAGATCATGCGCCAAGGGTCGCATATGCCCTGGAGCAGGACCCATCGGGCACACCCGGACGGCGTCGGACCCGGCCCCGGACTCCTGGTCCGGACCGGGTCCGATACGGCCGGGAGACCGGGGTCTTTCGTTCGGATCGGGCCGGATCGGGGAGCGGGACCCGGTGCGTGCGCTCGCAAGGCGGAGGAGGGAGTCGGGGCGGAGCCCCGGCGAGTGACGACAACGCGGAGGGGGATCCCCCCGGCCCTCAATGCCTTGAGGGAGTGCGCGCCAGGTCCCGCGAGCCCGGCGTGATCCGAACGGGAGGCCCTAGCCTCCCAGCTCGCGGTGGCGGGCCGTCAGCCGTGCGGCGCCCTCCTCGGTCGGCGAGCCGAACAGCCGCAGCCGGGAGATCCCGCCGTCCGGGAAGATGTCGATCCGGATGTGCGTGGCCCGGACCGCCTCCGGCAGGACGAAGCGGTGGTCGGTATCGGGCTGCAGCCGGGTCCGGGGCAGCACCTCGGTCCAGTCGCCGTTCTCGCCGTCACAGGCAAAGAGGCTCGCCCAGCCCGCCGCGTTGCCCTTCAGATACGCGGTGTCGATCTCGACGGCGCGGATCTCGGCCTGCTCGACGAGCCGGTAGCGGATCCAGTCGTTGCCCCGGTCGCGCCGGCGGCGGGTCTCCCAGCCGTCGTCCATCTTGCGGGACCTGCCCGGCTGGATGGTGTTGGTGGCCGGGGAGTAGAAACGGTCGGAGGCGTCCTCCACCGTGCCGCCGTTCTCCAGTGCGACCAGGTCGAAGGTGCCGAGGGCGGCCAGCCAGGCGGGGTCGGGGGTGACCTCGCCGTACACCCGGAGGCGGGCTATTCCGCCGTCGGGGTGCTGGTTGACCCGCAGATGGGTGATGCGCTGCTCGGCCGCGACCACGAAGCCGTTGGCCGCGTGTCCGCCAACCGCCGTGCGGGGTATGAGCGTTGTCCACTTGACCTCGGGCGCAAGGAGTTCCTCGGGCGACGGGGAGCCGGGCACGCAGGCCGCCTCGACGGAGACCGCCTGCGGGTAGTTGCCGCGGAAGTGGGCGGTGTCCACGATGATGCCGCGGACGATACCGGGCACGCCGAGCCGTACCAGCGCCCAGTCGTGGTCCTCGTCCGCCGGGTGCGGCACGTCCGCGCTCGCACCGCGGCGGCGGCGGGTCTCCCAGCCGTCCATGATCTTGCCCTTGTGGCCGAAGCGCTCGGGGTCGAACTCGGCGGGCTCCGGCTTGAGCAGATTCTCGCGCTCGGCGAAGAACTCGTCGTTGGCGGCGATCACACCCGCGCCGAGCCGCCGGTCGGCGAGGTCGACGAGGCCGGTGAAGGGGAAGTCGGCGGTGCGGTAGTCGGCGTACGGGTCACCGCCGCCGTACGGGCTCGCGTCACCGGTGAAGCGCTCGGTCGCCGTCATGGTCACTGGTTCCTTTCGAGGAGTCGGCCGGTGGGTCCGGCGACCGCGCCGTCGGCCGCTATCCGTTCGCCCCGCAGCCACGTCGACTTCACGACGCCGTACAGGGTCTTTCCGGCGTACGCGGTGACCTGGTTGCGGTGGAAGAGCTCGGCGGGGTCGACGGTGAACGTGTCGTCGGGGGCGAGCACCGCGAAGTCCGCGTCGCGGCCGGCCTCGATGGCGCCCTTCCGGGTGAGCCCGGCCAGTTCGGCGGGGGCGGCGGACATCCAGCGGACGACGTCGTCGAGCGAGTGTCCGCGCTTCCTGGCCTCGGTCCAGATGGCGGGCAGCCCCAGCTGGAGGGAGGAGATCCCGCCCCAGGCGGAGGCGAAGTCCGGCGTCTTGAGGTCGGTGGTGCACGGCGAGTGGTCGGAGACGATGCAGTCGATCGTCCCGTCGGCCAGCCCCTCCCACAGCGTGTCCTGGTTGGCGGCCTCGCGGATCGGCGGGCAGCACTTGAACTCCGTGGCGCCGTCCGGGACCTCCTCGGCGGTGAGGGTGAGGAAGTGCGGGCAGGACTCCACCGAGATCCGTACGCCCTCACGCTTGGCGGCCGCGATCATCGGCAGGGCGTCGCTGGAGGACAGATGCAGGACGTGGACGCGGGCGTTCAGCCGCCTGGCGTGCGCGATCAGGCCCTCGATCGCGGTGTTCTCGGCGTCGCGCGGCCGGGAGGCGAGGAAGTCGGCGTACGCGGGGCCGCTGCGCTGCGGGGCGGAGGCCAGGTGGCGCGGGTCCTCGGCGTGCACGATCAGCAGCCCGCCGAATCCGGCGATCTCCGCCATGGAGCGGGCCAGCTGCTCCTGGTCGAGCTCCGGGAACTCCTCCACGCCGGAGGGCGAGAGGAAGCACTTGAAGCCGAACACCCCGGCCTCGTACAGCGGCCGCAGGTCCTTGACGTTGGACGGGATCGCACCGCCCCAGAAGCCGGTGTCGATGTGCGCCTTGGGGGCGGCCACCTGCTGCTTGGTGCGCAGATGGTCGACGGTGGTGGTCGGCGGGAGGGAGTTGAGCGGCATGTCGAGCAGGGTGGTGATGCCGCCCGCCGCCGCCGCGCGGGTGGCGGTGAAGAAGCCTTCCCACTCCGTGCGGCCCGGGTCGTTCACATGGACATGTGTGTCCACCAGTCCGGGCAGCAGGACGTCGTCACCGAAGTCCTCCAGCCGGGCGCCGTCCGGCACCTCGGCGTCGTACGGCAGGACGGCGTCGATTCTCCCGTCGGCGACGGCCACCGCTGCGGGGCGCGTCCCGTCCGGGGTGACCACACGCGTCGAGCGCAGTACCAGTTTCACGTCCGCACCGGACACCCGTGCTCCTCACTTCGGACTTTCGAACGCTGACGAATTCAACGAACTGTTGAAGGAGTCTTCACTCGTGATTCGGGCCCGTCAAGACCCCACTCTCCTCGCCGGACGCCCTGCGGGCCACCCCGCCTCGACAACTGGAGATTTCCACAAAGTAAAAGACCTATTTCGGAGAGCGGAACGTAACATGGGACCAGTGCGGCCCCGCAGAACTGCCCCGCCGACTGCCGACACCGGGACAAACGGGCTCTGACCGGCCAGGACGCCGCACCCGGAGCAGTGCGCCGACCGGGAACCGCCCGGTAGGCTGCTGGGTGCCTCGCCGGGCGGGGCACCAGCTCTTCCGCCTCGAAAGGACCGTTGACGTGCCGCCGTCCCACGCCAGCACATCCGACTCCAAGCCCGCCGCGTCCAGCGGTGGTGTGCAGTCCCTTGAGCGTGCCTTCGATCTGCTGGAGCGGATGGCGGACGCGGGGGGTGAGGTCGGACTGAGCGAACTCTCCGCGAGCAGCGGGCTGCCGCTGCCGACCATTCACCGCCTGATGCGCACGCTGGTGCTCTGCGGATACGTGCGCCAGCAGCCCAACCGTCGCTACGCGCTGGGCCCGCGGCTGATCCGGCTCGGCGAGTCCGCGTCCCGGCTCCTGGGAACCTGGGCCCGCCCCTACCTCGCCCGCCTGGTCGAGGAGACCGGCGAGACCGCGAACATGGCGCTGCTCGACGGCGACGAGATCGTGTACGTGGCGCAGGTGCCGTCCAAGCACTCGATGCGCATGTTCACCGAGGTGGGCCGCCGGGTGCTCCCGCACTCCACCGGGGTCGGCAAGGCACTGCTGGCGCACACGCCCCCGGAGGAGGTGCGCGCCCTGCTCGCCCGTACCGGAATGCCGGCCGCCACCGAGAAGACGATCACCACTCCCGAGGGCTTCCTCGAAGCGCTGGAGCAGGTCCGCCGGGTCGGTTACGCGGTCGACGACAACGAACAGGAGATCGGGGTCCGCTGCCTGGCGGTCTCCGTCCCGAACTCCCCCACCTCGGCGGCGATCTCGATCTCCGGTCCGGCGGGCCGGGTGACGGACGCGGCGACCGAGCGGATCGTGCCGATCCTCCAGCAGGCCGCGAAGGAACTCTCCGACGCGCTGGCGAGCAGCGGCTCCACCGGCTGAGACAACGGGAGAGGGGGTGGGTGGCCGGTGCCACCCACCCCCTCTCCCGTTCTCAGACCGGTTCGGGCGCCGTCAGGCGGCCGTCGTCCATCCGGACCGTGCGGTCCGCCCGGTCCAGATGGGTCAGGTCGTGGGTGACCAGCACCGTCGCCGTGGACCGTTCCCGGGTCAGCGCGACCAGCAGGTCCAGCACCGCCGCGCCGCGTTCGTGATCGAGCGCGCTGGTCGGTTCGTCGACCAGCAGCACCGCCGGGTCGTTCATCAGGGCGCGCGCGATGTTGATCCGCTGCCGCTGTCCGCCCGACAGCTGGTGCGGTCTGCGTCCGGCGTGGTCCGCGAGGCCGACCGCGTCCAGCAGTTCCATCGCCCGGCCGCGGGCCGCCCGTACCGCGCCGCCCGAGAGGTGCGTCATCACCTGGAGCTGTTCGGCCGCCGTGAGCGACGGCAGCAGATTGGGCTGCTGGAAGACGATGCCGATCTGCTCCCGGCGCAGCTGTGCCTGCTGCGCGCGGCCCAGGCCCGTGGTGTCCCTGCCGGCGACGACCACCCGGCCCTCGTCCGGGGCCACCAGGGTCGCCGCCACCGCGAGCAGGCTGGACTTGCCGGAGCCGGAGGGCCCCACGACCGCGGTGAGCGTCCCCGCGGGCACGTCCAGCGAGATCCGGTCGAGGGCGGTGAGCCGTCCGTCGCCGTCCGGGTAGGTGAGGGTGACGTCGGCGAGGGTGAGGGTCATCGGGCACTCCCGAGTGCGGTGAGCGGGTCGACGGCGGTGATCCGCCGGATGGACAGGGCCGCCCCGAGCGCACCGAGGACGATCATGACGGCGGCCGGGACCAGGACGGTCGCGGCGTCGAGGACGAACGGCACGGCCCCGCCGCTGATCAGGGCGCCGAGTCCGGAGGCGAGCGCGGTGCCCACGCCCGTACCGATGGCGAGCATCACGACGGCCTGCCCGAGTGCGTCGCGCAGCAGGTACGCGGTGGAGGCGCCGAGCGCCTTGAGCACGGCGACGTCGCCGCTGCGCTGGATCGTCCAGACGGTGAAGAAGGCGCCGATGACCAGGGCGGAGATGGCGAACAGGAAGCCGCGCATCAGCTGGAGCGAGCCGTTCTCGGCCTGGTAGGAGCCGATGGCGGTGAGCGAGTCGGCGAGGGAGAGCGTGCTGGTGCCGGCGGCCTTGTCGCCCGCGCCGAGATCGGCGCCGTCGGTGGTGGTCAGGGCGATCACCGTGGCGTGCCGGGCCCGGCCCTCCCCGTCGCCGCCGAACCGCTGCCAGTCGTCGAGCGAGGTCCACACGACGGGCGTGTGGCTGTACGAGGCGTCGCCCGCGACGGCCGCGACGGTGACCTCGGTGGAGCCGAGCCGCAGCCGGTCACCGGTCCCGATCGCCAGGTCCTCGGCGGCCTGCCCGGACAGCACCACCTTCCCCGGTCCGACCCGCGCACCATCGGTGGGCGCCAGGCCCCCGCCGGGCTCGACCCCGAACGCGGACACCGCCGCGGTGTGCCCGCCCCGGACGGCGGCGGCGTTGAGCGTACGGATGCCGAGCGGTTCCGCACCGCTCACACCGGGCCGCTCCGCCCAGCTCTTCCAGGCGCTCTCCTCGACGGACGAGTCGGTGAAGGACACCGACCGGCCGTCGGGCGGGGCGGCGAACGCCAGATGGTCGGCGTTCAGCCCGGTGACGGCCGAGGTGTTCTCCCGGGCCAGACCGGCGGTGAGTCCGGACAACAGGCCCACGAGCAGCGTGATCAGCACCACGACCGTGCCCATGAGCGCGAACCGGCCCTTGGCGAACCGGAGATCTCTCCATGCGACGAACATGCCCCCAGCCTCGTCGTCGGGGCCGCCGGAAACATCGCTCGGCGGTGGGGCCCGACATCAACCTTTCGATTGACCGGCCCCCGCCGGCCCGCGTCTACGCTGGACGAATCATGGATACCCGCGCCCACCCCCCGGTCACCGCCGCGCTGCGGCTGTGCCTGCACGCGCTGCTGGTGGGGCTGCTCGCCCTCGCGGCGGTGCGGGCCGTCGCCGAAGGCACGCACCCCAGGGCCGTCGTCGTGGTCAGCGGTGTGATGGCCACCCTGTACGCGGCGGGCGCGCTCGCCCCCGCCGTACAGCCGCGCACCCGCGCCGCCGCCCTGTGGCTGGCGGCGCTCGGCGCCGTGTGGCTGGCACTGCTCGTCCTGTCGCCGGACAGCCTGTGGGTGGCCTTCCCGCTCTACTTCCTGCAACTGCATCTGCTGCCGACCCGCTGGGCGCTGCCGGTGGTCGCCGCCACCGCCCTCGCCGCCATCGCGGGCTTCGTGCTGCACGGCCAGGCCGTCAACCCGGGCACCTTCATCGGGCCGCTGCTCGGGGCGGCGGTCGCGGTCGCGACGGTCCTCGGGTACGAGGCGCTGTTCCGGGAGAGCGAACGGCGCCGGGAGCTCATCGTGGAGCTGATGTCGACGCGGGCGGAGCTGGCCGAGGCGGAACGCACCGCGGGCACACTGGCCGAACGCGAGCGCCTGGCCCGTGAGATCCACGACACCCTCGCCCAGGGCCTGTCCAGCATCCAGCTGCTGCTGCGCGCCGCCGAGCGGACCCTGGAGGCCGACGCCCCCGCCACCGCGCACGTCCGCCGGGCCCGCGAGGCCGCCCAGGACAATCTCGCCGAGGCCCGCCGCTTCGTACGCGCCCTGTCACCCCCGGACCTGGAGAACGGCTCCCTCGCGGGAGCCCTGGAGCGCCTCTCGTCCCGCACGACCGGCCCCGGCCTCACGGTGCAGTTCGCGGTGAGCGGCACGCCGGTGGAGCTGCCCACGCCGTACGAGGTGGCGCTGTTGCGCACCGCCCAGTCGGCACTGGCCAACACGGTGCGGCACGCCGGGGCCCGGCGCGCGGAGATCACCCTCAGCTTCATGGACACCTCGGTGTCGCTGGACGTCGTCGACGACGGCCGGGGATTCACCCCTGGCCCCGGGCCGGTCGTCGCGGACCGGGAGACCGGAGGCTTCGGACTGCCCGCGATGCGTGCGCGGGCCCGTTCGCTGGGCGGCACCCTCAGTGTCGAGTCGTCCCCGGGTCAGGGCGCCGCCGTCGCCCTGACCCTTCCCCTCCCGATCCCCGACGGCCGGCCAGGACAGGACGCCGCATGACCACCCCCGCCGACACCCCCATCAGGCTGCTGCTCGCCGACGACCATCCGGTGGTGCGGGCGGGGCTGCGGGCCGTGCTCGACTCCGAACCCGGCTTCCGGGTGGTCGCCGAGGCGGCCACCGCCGAGCAGGCCGTCGCGCTCGCCGCGGCCGGCGGCTTCGACGTCGTCCTGATGGACCTGCAGTTCGGCGCGGGCATGCACGGCTCGCAGGCCACCGCCGCCATCACGGCCCGGCCGGACGCGCCCCGGGTCCTGATCCTCACCACGTACGACTCGGACGCCGACATCCTGGCCGCCGTCGAGGCGGGCGCCGCCGGCTATCTGCTGAAGGACGCCCCGCCGGAGGAACTGGCGGCGGCGGTACGCACGGCCGCGGCCGGCCGCTCGGCACTCGCACCGGCTGTCGCCCACCGGCTGATGGACCGCATGCGGACGCCCGCGGAGGCCCTGACCAAGCGCGAGCTGGAGGTCCTGCAACTGGTCGGCGAGGGGCTGTCGAACCTCCAGATCAGCAAGCGGCTCTTCCTCAGCCAGGCGACCGTGAAGTCCCACCTGGTGCACATCTACGCCAAGCTGGGCGTGGACTCCCGCACCTCGGCGGTCGCGGCGGCGACGGCCCGTAGGCTGATCCGCCGCTGAACCCGGCCTCCGTCCGCCGTTCAGCCGCGCGGCGGCTCACCGAAGAGATCGACGGCGACCCGCACGTCCCTGAGCGCCGAGGCCAGGGCGCTCACCGAGCCGATCGCCCCCGCGATCAGCAGCAGGGAACGGCGCAGGCGTGGAATCTCGGGCACACCGCCCACCGCCATCGCGTTCAGTGCGGCCAGTTCGTCCTCGGCGATCCCCCGGTCCGGGAATTCGCCCGGATGCCCGGCCAGCTCGCGACGGAGCCGGGAGACGGCCGTGCGCAGCTCGGTCACCCTCGGATCCTCACCGCTGCCGGTTACTCGCGTCTGCCCCACGCTTCGCAACAAAGCACTCCCCCTCGCACATCCTTGTGCCGGTGTTCCGACCGGTCCCCACACCGTGGTCAAGTCACCGGGCGTGCGCGCAAGTTAACGCCATGACAGGTACCGGGCGCCACTCCGCGGACAGGATTCGGGGCTCCCGTAAGGGTGATGTGCTTGTAGCCCGGTGGACGCCGCTGCCGCTCCCACCCCCCTCCGCCCGCTCGAACGAAGGGTGCGTTTCCGGTGGCTGCTGGGGTATCCAGGCCGCATGACTCCGACAACACCCACCCCCGAGGTCGCCGGACTGCTGCTCGCCGCGGGCGGCGGACGGCGGCTCGGTGGCCGCCCCAAGGCACTGCTCGCGCACCGCGGCCGCCCACTGGTCGAACACGCGGTGCGCGTCCTGCGGGACGGCGGCTGCAGCCCCGTCCACGTGGTCCTGGGCGCCGCCGCGGACGAGGTACAGGCCCGCGCCGACCTCGGCGGCTGCACGGTGACCGTCAACCCGGACTGGACCGAGGGCATGGGCTCGTCACTGCGGGCCGGGCTCGGGGCGCTGGCAGGCACGGGGGCGGACGCGGCGCTCGTCCTCCTGGTCGACCAGCCCGGAATCGGCGCGGATGCGGTGGCCCGGGTGCGTTCGGCGTACCGCTCCCGGACCGGCATCGCGGCCGCCGCGTACGGCGGGGAACGCGGCCATCCGGTGCTGTTCGGGGCGGATCTGTGGGCGGAGATCGCGGCGGGGGCGGTGGGCGACCAGGGCGCCCGCGCCTATCTGCGGGCGCACCGCGATGCGATCACGCTCGTCGAGTGTTCCGATGTGGCTCAGGCATACGACATCGACACGGTGGAGGACCTGAAACACCTCGGGTGACCGCACTGGCACGCTGCGCCAGCAACGCACCACTTCTGTCGACCCGGAGAATCTCGATATCAACAAACCATTGAACTTCCACCATGAGGAAACTACTATCCACTGGTCAGAAGCCCTCTGCACCCCAGACGGCGTCCACACCCGTATCCCGGAGCCCCGGCACCCCGTGCCATTTCGGCGACCCGGCGGCCGTGAGACGCCGCCCCGCACCGCCCGCTGAAGGAGTGACAGCTCATGTCCGCACCAGCGCCGTCCCCGCTGGCCATCGTCGATGCCGAGCCCCTGCCCCGGCAGGACGAGGTCCTGACCGACGCGGCCCTCGCGTTCGTGGCCGAGCTGCACCGGCAGTTCACGCCCCGCCGTGACGAGCTGCTCGCCCGCCGCGGCGAGCGCCGCGCCGAGATCGCCCGTACGTCCACGCTGGATTTCCTGCCCGAGACGGCGGCGATCCGCGCGGACGACTCCTGGAAGGTCGCCCCGGCCCCGGCCGCGCTGAACGACCGCCGGGTGGAGATCACCGGTCCGACCGACCGCAAGATGACCATCAACGCCCTGAACTCGGGCGCGAGGGTCTGGCTCGCCGACTTCGAGGACGCGTCCGCCCCCACGTGGGAGAACGTCGTCCTCGGCCAGCTCAACCTGATCGACGCGTACACCCGCAGCATCGACTTCACCGACCCCGGGTCCGGCAAGTCGTACGCCCTGAAGCCCGCCGAGGAACTCGCCACCGTCGTCACCCGCCCCCGCGGCTGGCACCTGAACGAGCGTCACCTCCAGCTCGACGGCACCCCGGTGCCCGGCGCGCTGGTCGACTTCGGCCTCTACTTCTTCCACAACGCCCAGCGCCTCATCGATCTCGGCAAGGGCCCGTACTTCTATCTCCCGAAGACGGAGTCGCACCTGGAGGCCCGCCTCTGGAACGACATCTTCGTCTTCGCCCAGGACTACGTCGGCATCCCCCAGGGCACGGTCCGCGCGACCGTCCTGATCGAGACGATCACCGCCGCTTACGAGATGGAGGAGATCCTCTACGAGCTCCGCGACCACGCCTCCGGACTGAACGCGGGACGCTGGGACTACCTCTTCTCCATCGTCAAGAACTTCCGTGACGGCGGCTCCAAATTCGTCCTGCCGGACCGCAACGCCGTGACAATGACCGCCCCGTTCATGCGGGCGTACACCGAACTCCTCGTCCGCACCTGCCACAAGCGCGGCGCGCACGCCATCGGCGGGATGGCCGCCTTCATCCCGTCCCGCCGCGACGCCGAGGTCAACAAGGTCGCCTTCGAGAAGGTCAAGGCCGACAAGGACCGCGAGGCCCACGACGGCTTCGACGGCTCCTGGGTCGCCCACCCCGACCTGGTCCCGATCGCCATGGCCTCGTTCGACGCGGTCCTCGGTGAAAAGCCGAACCAGAAGGAGCGCCTGCGCGAGGACGTCTCGGTGGCCGCCGGTGACCTGATCGCCATCGACACCCTGGACGCCAGGCCCACCTACGAGGGCCTGCGCAACGCCGTCGCGGTCGGCATCCGCTACATCGAGGCCTGGCTGCGCGGCATGGGCGCGGTCGCCATCTTCAACCTGATGGAGGACGCGGCCACCGCGGAGATCTCCCGCTCGCAGATCTGGCAGTGGATCAACGCGGACGTGGTCTTCGAGAACGGCGAGCACGCCACGACCGAGCTGGCCCGCAAGGTCGCCGCCGAGGAACTCGCCGCGATCCGGGCCGAGGTCGGCGACGAGGCCTTCGC
The DNA here is from genome assembly GCF_053593015.1 of Streptomyces sp. NPDC002403. Taxonomy (NCBI): domain Bacteria; kingdom Bacillati; phylum Actinomycetota; class Actinomycetes; order Kitasatosporales; family Streptomycetaceae; genus Streptomyces; species Streptomyces sp. NPDC002403. The sequence goes on from NZ_JBSFBQ010000012.1 coordinate 120,858, forward strand.
CGCCGGCAAGTGGCAGCAGGCCCACGACCTCCTGCTCCAGGTCTCCCTGGACCAGGACTACGCGGACTTCCTGACACTGCCCGCGTACGAGCAGCTGGGCTGACCGCCGCTCCGCCCGGACCCGAAGGCCTGAGCCCCCGGCACCGCACAGCGCCGGGGGCTCGGGCGCGCGGCCGTCAGGCGGTCGCCGCCTCCATGTCCGCCTTGACGGCCGACTGGTCGAGCGAGGTGAGCACGGACTGGGGATCGCCGCCCTTCAGCACCGCCTGGCCCACATCGGTGCGGATCGTGCCCCGGACGGAGGGCCAGGAACGCATGTTGACCGGTGCGAACTGGGCGTTCGACAGTTGCTCGATGAACGGCGAGAGCGGCTGCTCGGCGGGCTTCCCGGTCGCCGCGTCGGAGGCGGAGTACGTCACGGGCAGCGCGGACTGGCTCCCGCCGTAGGTCAGGGCCGACTTCCCGCTGTAGAGGAACGAGAGGAAGGTGCCGCACTCCTTGCGGTGGTCGTTGCGCCGGAAGGCCATCAGCCAGTCGCTGATCCCCACCGGAGGGGCGGCCCCGCCGTCCTTCTTGGGGAACGCGGCGTGCGCATAAGGGAGTTCGGCCCGGTCGGCCGCGCCCATCAGCATGGGGTGGGCGATCATCATGCCGATCTCGCCCCGCAGGAACTGGGCGTACGCGTCGGTCCGGTTGAGCTTCACGGGGTCGGCACCGGCCAGCCCACCGGCGACCAGCTCGTCCCGCAGCCAGGTCAGGGCCTCGGTGTTCTCCGGCTTCACGAATTCGTACTCCGCGAGCTCCCCCGTGTAGCCGCCGCCGGCCGCGAGCAGCCAGGACAGGGCCTCGTCCTCGGCCGCCTCGGGGCCGAACTGGAGCCCGTACGGCGTCTTCACGCCGATCGCCTTCAGCGCCTGGGCCGCCGCCCGCAACTCGTCCCACGACGTGGGGGCACCGCTGACACGCGCCCGCCGGAAGAGCTCCTTGTTGTAGAAGAGCCGGGGCGTGCTGGCCAGGAACGGAATGCCGTAGGTGGCGTCGTCGACCGTGCCCGCGTCGGTGAAGGACCGGATGAAGTCAGCCTGGGTGGCGATGTCGAACAGCTGGGTCATGTTGTAGAGACGGCCGTCCTCGGCGTACGGCGCGAAGACGTTCGACTGAGCGATGTCGGGCGCCCGGCCCTCCTCCACCCGCTGCGCGAGCGTCTTGTCGATCTTGGTGTAGGGAACCCGCTCCAGCTCGACCGTGATCCCGGCGTGCTGCTTCTCGAAAGCGGCGACGACATCGTCCCACTGGTCGCCGAGCGAGGCGCCGATGCTCTTGTCGTAACTGGCCACGAGCAGGTGGAGCTTCACGTCCTTGCTCGTCGAGCAGCCGGTGAGCCCGAGCGCGGCCGTGGTGCCGGCGAGGCCGGCCGTCTGAAGAAGGAACTGCCGCCGACGCACCGCTCTTGCCACCTCTTGCTAGTCCATCACATGCACTTGTGGCAGATTCTGCCACATGGGCACTAACTGCCTGATGGACGCGGTGACTCCAGGGCATAACCTGATCCGCATGCAAGGTGGCTCGTTGACGGAGCGGCGCAAGGCCGCGACCCGACTGGATATCGCCCGTACGGCGGCGGCGCTCTTCGTGGAGCACGGCCTGCGGGGCACGCGCGCCGAGGACATCGCGCGGGCCGCGGGTGTCGCCCCGCGCACCTTCTACCGCTATTTCGCCACCAAGGAGGAGGCCATCACCCCGCTGCTCGCCGTCGGCGCCCGGCAGTGGGTGGAGGCGGTACGGGACGCCCCGGGCACCCTGCCGGTACCGGACGCGCTGCGGCACGCGGCGGCCTGCGCGCTGACCCCGGCGCCCGGCGACAGTGCGGCCTCGGAGTCCCTGGAGTGGGTGCGGTCGCTGCTGAGGATGGCGGCGGACAGCCCGGCCCTCCAGTCGGTGTGGAACGACGCCTGCCACGACGCGGACGCCACCCTGGCAAGGGTGCTCGCGGCACGCGCCGGGCTCCCGGACGAGGCGGTCTCGCTGGAGATCCGGCTGACGGCCGGGGTGGCCGGGGCCGCGGTGCGGGCCGCGGTGGAGACCTGGGCGGCCGGTGACGCCCCGGCGACGGGGCCCCAGGGACCGGCGGCACTGGCGGAACGCTGCCTGGCCTCGGCAAAGGGCGCGCTGCGGGGCGCCTGACCCCGGACGCCGTGCGACCGGCTCACGGTGCCCGGCGGGGCTCCGCGAACCGGTCGGCCGTCCCGGACCTGCTACTTCAGGCCGGTGTCCAGCGCGTTCATCAGGGTGCCCTGTGACGTGTCACCGGACATCTCCCAGACCATCACGCCCAGCAGCCCCCTGGACTTCACATAGGCGGTCTTCTTGCCGATGGACCAGGTGTCGTCGAAGGACCACCACTGATTGCCGGTGTAGCCGTACGTCGACACCGACTGCTCGTCGTGATGGACGGTCATCGTCGGGTAGGCGCCGATGAGGTTGGCGTAGCCGCGGGTGCCGGCCTCCTCGGCGAACTGGCCCGGTGCGGCGCCGCCCGCGCTCTGCCATTCACCGGCGGCCCCGCCGTCGACGACGTTCTGCCAGCCCCGGCCGTAGAACGGGATGCCGAGGGTCAGCTTGCGGGGCTCGACGCCCGCGTCGGTGTACGCCTTGATGGCGATGTCGGCGCTGAAGTGGAAGTCGTAGGGGTCCTGTTCGTCCGTGTAGAGGTTGGCCTGGTGGCCGGTGCGGTTCGGCTCCCAGGAGTTGTCGCTGCCGGAGCCGTGGAAGTCGTAGCCCTGGACGTTCGCCACGTCGAGGGAGTCGAAGACCTTGGCCAGGTCCCAGCCGTCGCCGATCTTCTGCGGGTCGGCGGGGGTGAAGGCGGTGAGCAGGCGGTGACCGCCGCCGAGGGCGTCCATCTGCTTGCGGAACTCGGCGAGCAGCAGGGTCAGATTGCCCTTGTCGTCGGGCGAGTAGTGGTTGCCGGGGTGCCCGGTGCCGGTACCCGGCCATTCCCAGTCGACGTCGAAGCCGTCGAAGATCCCGGCGGCGGTGCCGGGGCCGCCCGCGCCGTTGTACTCGGGCAGGTTGCCCTTGATGTACATGTCGATGCAGGAGGAGACGAACTTCTTGCGGGAGGCGTCGGTGGCCGCCACGTCGGAGAAGTACTTGGAGTACGTCCAGCCGCCGAGCGAGACCACGATCTTCAGGTTCGGGTGGAGCTTCTTCAGCTTCTTCAACTGGTTGAAGTTTCCGCGCAGTTTGGCCCAGCCGTCGTCCGCGACACCGTCCACGGACTGGGCCGCGCTGAACGGGCGTGCGTAGTCGGCGTCGGCGTCACCGGCGCCGGTGCCCTGCTCGGGGTCCTGCGGGTCGGCGGTGGTGCCCTTGGTGACCCCGTTCAGGCAGGTGAGGTTGTTGGGGTCGATGTTGGCGAAGGCGTAGTTGACGATGTCGAGCTTGCCGGCGGCGCCCGAGTCATGGAGGTTCTTGACGAAGTACTGGCGGCCGTAGATACCCCACTGGACGAAGTAGCCGACCTTGGCGTAGTTGCCCGCGCCGACGATGTCGTCGGTCTTCACCGTGAGGGCGTTGCCGGCCGGGGAGGCGTTGTCCGCCGCGTCACGGGCCTTGACGGTGAAGGTGTACGAGGTCGACGGCGAGAGCCCGCCGATGGTGGCGGTGGTGGTGGTCCCGGAGACGGTGGTGGCCGGTGCCCCGTCCCGGTAGATGTCGTACGCGGCCACGCGCTGGTTGTCCGTCGCGGCGGTCCAGGCCAGGGTGACGGACGAGGAGTCGGTCGCGGTGGCGTGCAGCGAGCCCGGCGCGGTGGGCGGGGAGGTGTCGGTGGCCGGGTCGACGGTGGTGACGGCCAGCGGTGCGCTTTCGGCGGAGGTGTTGCCCCGGGTGTCCTTGGCCCGGACCGTGAAGGAGTAGGCGGTGGCCGGGGTGAGGCCGGTGACCGTGGCGGAGGTCGTCGCGGTGGCCGAGCCCACCACCTTGCCGCCGGCCAGGATGTCGTACGAAGCCACGGGGAAGTCGCCGGCCGCGGCCGCCGTCCAGGACAGCGACGCGGTGCGGGCGGTGACGTCGGTCTGCTTCAGCCCGCCGGGCGCGCCCGGGGGCACGTCCGCGGAGCCGTCGCACTTGTCTCCGTTGATCCGGCACCCGGTCGGCGCCGTGATCGGCCCGGTCGCGACGAACCAGAAGCTGTACGGCTCGGTGGTGCTGTGCGCGGCGACCGTACCGTTGTAGTGGGCGTTGACCGCGGTGATGTGGCTGCCCTGAGTGGTGACGGTGCCGTTGTACGAGGTGTCGATCGCGACCCCGGCCGGCAGGTCGAATTCGAGACTCCAGCCGGTCACCGCGGTGTCGGTGTCGTTGTGCAGGACGTAAGTCCCTTTCCACCACGACCCGTTGTCGGCCGAGGTGAAGGTGGCAGTCAGCTTGCCCGCCGCGTGCGCGGGTGCGGCCTGCAAGGAGAGCAGCGCGAGGAGCAGCCCGAGAACGGCGACGAGGGCGGTCGCCGTTCTCCGTCTGAGTGTCATGTGCTCGAACATGGTTTTCTCCCTTGGGGCAGGGACCGGTGAGGCGGTCCTGGGGGGAGCGGGATTCCTTGGTGCCATGGAGCACAGGGGAAACTAAGAGGTCTGGACCAACTCGTCAATAGGTACAGACCAATCCCGCGCAAAGTCTGCCCGCGCACCCCCCGACCGCCCGCCCCCTCGCCCGGCGGGCCCGTCAGCCGCCGAGGACGACCGTGCGCTGGGCGGAGAAGTCGCCCCACTTCCCGTCGGGCAGCTTGGCGCGGATCTTCATCGAGTAACGGGTGCCGCGCGGGTCGTCGACGGTGAGGCGGTAGCTCGCCCGGCCCGCGGGCGGGGTGGCCCCCCACACGATCGTGGTGGTCAGCCGGCCGCCGATGAAGAGCTGGTACGCGGGGATCCCGCCGCCCGTCTCCGGCTGCTCCCAGTCCAGGTCGATGGCGTACTCCTTGCCCTGGACGCGGTTGGTGATCCGCAGGTCGGTGGGGGCGGTGCTCGCCGGTGCGCCCGGGGCGGAGGCGGTGGTGAGGTCGATGGCGTTGCTGTCCGGCGAGGAGGTGTCGGCGGCGTCGCGGGCGCGGACGGTGAAGGTGTAGACGGTGCCGGGGCGCAGTCCGGTCAGATGTGCCGTGGTCCGCGTGCCGGGCACGCTGTGGATCCGGGAGTCCTCCTGGTAGATGTCGTACGAGGTGACGCCGATGTCGTCCGTCGAGCCGCCCCAGGAGAGGTTCACCGCCCGGCTGCCGTCCACCGTGCCGTGCAGCCTCACCGGGCGGGTCGGCGCCTCGTGGTCGGCGGGAGTCGGCGCGGGGGTGGTCACGCTCACGGCGGCGCTCGGCGCGGAGAGGTTCCCGGCGGCGTCGCGGGCGCGGACGGTGAAGGTGTAGGCGGTCGACGCGGTCAGCCCGCCGACGTCGATCATCACCTTGGCCGCCGGGACGGACCGGACCCGTTTCCCCTCGCGGTAGACCTCGTACCCGGTGACCGCCCTGTCGTCGGTGGCCCGCTCCCACATGACGTGCACGGAGGTGGCGCTGCTCGCCTGCGCCGTCACATGGCCCGGCACCGTCGGCTTGCCGGTATCGGCCTCGGGGGCGGAATCACAGGCGGAGAGCGCGGCGACGAGCAGGGCGGCGGAACAGGCCAACGCGGCGGTTGCGTGGGGGCGTTGCACGGTCGTGCCTTCCATCCGGCAGCAATGGTCCAGACCTGTATCGCATGGCGCGGGGGTCTCCGACAAGAGGGTGGAGCGGAAGCTTCCGCAATGTGCCGATGTGCGTCGGCGGTTCGCCGGCGAGGATCCGATGTGCCGTACGGTCGGGTGATGTTGTGCATACGAGGCGTGGTGCTGCCGGAGCGCGAGGAACGCACGTTCTGGATCGACGGTGACGTGCTCCGCGCGGGTCCGCCGCCCGGCGGCCTCGCCGGGCGGGACGCCAGGACGGTCGTCGACGGCGGCTGGCTGCTGCCCGGGCTCGTCGATGTGCATACGCATCCGGGTGCTCTGGAGCCCGGCTCGCCGTTCGACGAGGACTTGCTGCGCAGGCAGTTGGGCGAGCACCGGGACGCCGGGGTGCTCGCGGTGCGCACCCCCGGCACCTCTCAGCGGATGCCCGCATGGGTGGCGAAGGACCCGGAGCTGCCCCATGTGACGTCGGCGGGGCGGTGGCTGGCCACGCCCGGACGGTTCTTCCCCGGTTTCGGACGCGATGTGAGCGAGGCCGGGCTGGTACGGGCGGCCGTGGAGGAGGCGGCCGCGTCGTCCGGGTGGTGCAAGGTCATCGGCGACTGGGCCGCCGACGAACCGGCCGTGCCGCTGCCGCTGTTGACCTCGGTGGTGGAGGCGGTGCACGCGGCGGGCGGGAAGGTGGCGGTGCACTGCCAGACCGCCGAGGGCACCCGTAACGCCGTACTGGCGGGCGCCGACAGCCTGGAGCACGGGATGCATCTCGACCCGGCCCTGCTGGACCGGATGGCCGCGCAGGGCACGGCGTTCGTGCCGACGCTGAGCGTGTTCGGCGCGAAGGAGGACGCGATGCGGGCACGGGAGCCGAGCGCGCGCCGTGATCTGTGGCTGGCCGGCTGGGACACCATGCTCGACAATGTGCGCGCGGCCCACGAGGCACGGGTGACGGTGCTGGCGGGGACGGACTCCTTCCCCTGCGGGACGGTCGCGGGCGAGATGGAATGGCTGGTACGGGCCGGTCTGCCGGTCCATGCGGCACTCGGTGCCGCGTCCTGGACGGCACGGGCCTGGCTCGGGCTGCCGGGCCTCGTGGACGGAGCACCCGCCGATGTCGTCGCGTACGCCACCGACCCGGCCCTCGACCCGGGCGTGCTGAATCACCCGAGCCGGATCATGCTCCGGGGACGCGTCGTGCGGTGAGCGCGGCGCGCGATGAACGATGTGTCCGGTGAGCGATGAGTTCGGGGTGCGGAAGGAGTCAGCACTGCATGGACACACATACCGAGACCATTCCCGTGATCGATCTCGAACCCGCGGCGCGGCGGATCGCCGACCTGCTCGACGGCATCGACGAACAGCAGCTGGACGGTCCGACGCCCTGCCCCGACTACGCGGTACGCGAACTGCTCGCCCACGTGGCCGGGCTGAGCACGGCATTCCGTGACGCGGCGCGCAAGAACTTCGGCCCGATGACCGACACCGCTCCGGACGCGAAGCTTCCGGTCCTTCCCGACAACTGGCGCGAAGCGCTGCCGCCGCTGCTGGAAGAGCTGGTGGCGGCCTGGCGCGATCCTGCCGCCCGGCAGGGGATGACCAGGGCGGGTGGCGTGGATCTGCCGGGCGAGGTGGCGCTGCTGGTCGTGCTGGACGAACTGGTGATCCACGGCTGGGACCTGGCCCGGTCGACCGGTCAGAGGTACGAGGCGGACGAGGCGAGCCTGCGCGTCGCGCTGGACGTGCTGACCCCCGGTGACGGCAAGCCGCGGGCCGAGACCGTCTTCGGCCCGCCGGTTCCGGTGCCGGACGACGCACCCCTCGTCGACCGGGCCGTCGCGATGAGCGGCCGCCGACCGGACTGGAAGCCGGGCGACTGAGCCGAGACACGCGCACGGAGGGGCGTCGGGGCGGCGCACCTCCGCGTGGTGGCGGCCGGGCCGAATCGGGCGCGGGTCAGCTCAGTTCCCGGGCTGCCTCGCGTGCCTGTTGCCGCAGCCGTTCGTCGGCCGGGGCCATCCCCGGCCCCGGGCCCGGGGCCCGCACCCGCAGGTCCTGTTCGGCCAGGGCGGTCAGACGGCGGTGATGGTCCGGGCCGAGGGCGGCGGGTCCGAGTGCGACGAGGACCTCCAGCGCGGTCACCGGGTCGTCGTCCCGCTCCGCGGCGTCCAGGAGCAGGGCGGCCGTACGGGGGCCGTCGAGGCACTCGGGCGCGATCGCGCGGAGGGCGAGCACCACCGACGGAACCTGCACCCGGTCGTCGAGCAGCCCCTGAAGCGCGGGAACCAGCGGCCGGGCCGTCCCACCGATGCGGGCCGCCGCTCCCGCGGCGCGGCCGAGCGTCCAGCGCATCCACGCCGGCTCCGCCTCCGCGAGCACTCCGGCCAGCACCGGCACCGCTTCCTCCGGGTCGCCGGTGATCCGCCACAGGGCCGCGGCGATCTCCACGTCGGCGTCCAGCTGTGGGGAGTTGCGCCCGCCCTCGGCACCGCTGAGCGCGGACCGCAGCGCGGGCACCAGGCCCGCCGCCTCCGGGCCCAGCTCCGCGGCGAGACGCGCGGCCTCCCGCACCGCCGCATCGCCGGGGGCGAGCCGGTCGGCGACGGCCGCCGACAGCGGGCCCGTCCCGCCGGTCAGCTCGCGCACCGCCACCGCCGCGGCGAGCCGGCCGTCCACCGGGCCGTTGCGGACCGCCGCGGTCAGGAGCTCCGCGGTCGTCTCCCGGTGCTCCGGCGGGCAGATGGCGACCAGCGCCTGCGGCACGGCCTTCGGGGCGCCGGGCAGCGCGGACCGCAGCTCGGGCAGGGCGGCCGACGCCCGGCTCCCCCACGCACCGAGCAGCAGGGCCAGCCGGATGACCTCTCCGGTGTCGGGGCCGTCCGCCCCCAGCCGGGCACGGATCGCGTCCAGCAACGCCGCGTCGTACGGGAACGACGTCCCGGCCTCGCCTGCGCCCAGGAAGCCGCACGCCGCACCGAGCGCGCGTGGGCGCCGCCCCAGCTCACGGGCGAGCAGCGGCGCGGCGCGGTCCGGGGCCACGGCGACCAGCACCTCCAGTGCGCGGTCCGCCGGATCACCCTCTCCCCCGGCGAGCCGGACCAGCGCCGGGACAGCCGCCGCGGCCCGGGCGCCCAGCTTCGCGAGCAGCGCGTACGCCGCGGGCACACCGGCCGGATCGGCGGTCAGCGCCTCCACGGCCCCGGCCAGCCGCTCCGGCGCGCTGCGCGACAGCAGGCACGCCGTCTCGGCCGCCCACAGCGCCTCCGTCCGCGCCTCGGGGACCGCACTGCGCAGGGCGGCATCGAGCAGGGTGTACGCGGCATCGCGGTCCGCGTCGGTGTCGCGGCGCAGCAGTGTCTCGACGACGTACTGCAGGGGCTCGTTGCGCTCCAGGTCGAGCCGGTCCTCGACGAGCTCGTTCGCGGGCAGGAGGGACAGCATCGCCCCGTGGTGCGCGGGCCCCCAGGGCAGTCCGCCGTCCACGCAGGCCAGCAGCGCTGCGATCCGTACCTCGCCGGGCTCGTGCGCTCCGATGGCCTCGGTCGCGTCGGCGGCCGTACCCGACGGGTCCAGATGCGCCATGGCGCCGAGGAGTTCGGCCCGTACCCCGGGATCCGTCTCGGTCATCCCGCGCAGGCGGAGCACCGGCAGCACCTGCCCGGCCGCGCCGGTCATCGCGGCGGCCCAGGCCGCGGCCCGCCGGAGCCCCGGATCCTCGGCGTCGGCCTTCGCGAGAATCAGCGGCAGCTGGCCGGTGACGGCCGCCCGGCAGGCCGCTTCGTCGCTGTCGCCCTCGTCCGCCCCGTTCTCGGCGATCCCGCCGAGCAGCACCAGCAGGTCCTCCGTGCGGTACCCCGCCGCGGCCAGCCTCGCGAGGTAGGGAACGGCGTGGACCGTGGCCCCGTAGACCGAGCCCTGGTGCAGGATGCTGCCGTACAGCTCGGAGACCGCCTCGGCCGCGGCCTCCTCGCTCTCCCCGGCGAGCGCCCGCAGGCAGTCGGGGACATCGGCCGCGCTTCCGTAGGCATGGTGCAGACCGGCCCACGGCTGGGCGTCGACGTCGGCGAAGAACCGTGTGAGATCCATGCGGCGGATCATGGCACTTGGCACTGACAACGTACCCGGCCACCGGACTTCGGCCCTGCGGTCATCCGCCCTCAGCTGGTGAAGAACTCCGTGATCTGGTGGGCGACCTGGTCGGGGTGGATCTCGTGCACCCGGTGGCCGCCCCCGATGGTGATCAGCCGGCAGTCCGGGACGAGCGAGGCCATGTCCTGCAACCGCCCCTGGGGCATGGTGGATTCCGGGCCGCCCGAGATGATCAGCGTCGGCGCGACGATCTCGCCGAGGCCGGCCGCCCACTCGGGGTCGGGGTCGGCGATCTCGGCCCGGATCGGAGCGACGACGGCCGGGTCGTAGTCCACCGGCCCCTCCGGCTCGGCGGCGGGCCTCGACTCGCTCGGGAACGGCGGCGGGGTCTCCACCAGCACCAGCCGCTCCACCCGGTCCGCATGTTCCTGGGCGAGCAGATGGGCGACCACGCCGCCCATGGAGTGGCCGACCAGACCGACCCGGTCGAGTTCGCACTCGTCCAGGAAGCCGAGTACGTCGTCGCGCATCAGCTCGCAGGAGTACTCGTCCGGCCAGTCGCTCTCGCCGTGACCGCGCAGGTCGAGGGCGTACACCCGCCATTCCTCGCCGAGCAGGACGGCGGCCGCCTCCCAGCTCGCGGCGGAGCCGCCGAGGCCGTGCAACAGGACGACGGGCGAGCCGAAGGGGTCGCCCCAGGTCCGGTACGACAGCCGTACGTCACCGACATCCACTACTGACTGATCTTCCATGCCCATGACGCTACAGGCGCGTGGGCACCCGGCGCGCATCCGGCGGCGGCTACCACTTCCGGGCCGGTCAAACCTGTGACCGGCGGGCGCGGGAAGCGTCCGCCCCGCTGCCGCGCACGCCGGTGCACATGCCGTATGACCTGCGCTTTCACTGCTGCTCGAAGACCGGCCCGAACCCGTGACCCGCTCGTCGGCGACCCCGTTGGGGCTGGCGGACGGCTCACGCCGACGTGGGCCGGAGCACGGAGGAGTAATTCGCATGATGAAGAAGATGATGCTGGCCGCGATGGTGCTGACCGCCGGTCTCGGACTGGCCGTGAGCCCCGCCGCCCAAGCCGCGCAGAGCCCCGTCGCCGCACAGGCCGCGAAGGCGCCCGCGGCGGTCTGCACCGTCAACGACAACGGGGTGAACTTCCGCGGCGGACCGGGCACCGAGTACCCGGTCCTGGGCCAGGTGAACCGGGGTCAGAACCTCGACGCCCGTGGCCAGCAGGGCAACTGGGTCATGGGTGACCTGTGGGGCGGCCCCACGGGCGTCTGGATCCACGTGGCCTACCTCAACTGCTGAGGCCGCCCCTGCCCGTACCTCGCCACTCGTCGCGGACCCGCGTCCGTCCCGTACCGGCCCCGCATCGCGCCTTCGGCGCGGTGCGGGGCTGTCGCGTTCCGGGAGAACTTCTCAACTCCCCCGTGCCGGAGGGGTGTACGGCCCTCTTCCACTCTGATAGGAAAGCTTCCTAACAGACCGATGGAACGAAGAACTCCCCTTGGAGGACTGGTGCACGCTCCCCATAAGCGCGCCGCACGTCGCAGTACCCGCCCCGTGCGCATCACGGTCATCGCGGTCGGACTGGCCCTCACGGCGATTCCCGTCGCCGCCTACGCCGGTAGCCCCACGCACCAGGCGGCACAGCAGCCGGCGGCAGCGGCCACCAGGGCCGCCGCCGCCACCGGGCTGGACGATCCGGCGAAGAAGGAGATCGCCATGAAACTGGTCTCCAGCGCCGAGAACTCCTCCCTCGACTGGAAGTCCCAGTACAAGTACATCGAGGACATCGACGACGACCGCGGCTACACCGCGGGCATCATCGGTTTCTGCTCCGGCACCGGCGACATGCTCGACCTCGTCGAGCTGTACACCGAGCGCAAGCCCGGCAACGTCCTCGCGAAGTACCTCCCCGCGCTGCGGAAGGTCAACGGCACCCCCTCGCACAGCGGTCTCGACCCGAACTTCACCAAGGACTGGGTGAAGGCCGCGTCCGACTCGGCGTTCCAGCAGGCGCAGAACGACGAGCGGGACCGGGTGTACTTCAACCCGGCCGTCAAGCAGGGCAAGGCCGACGGCATCGGCACGCTGGGCCAGTTCGCGTACTACGACGCCATCGTCATGCACGGCGACGGTGACGACAGCACCGGCTTCGGTGCCATCCGCAAGCGGGCCCTCTCCAAGGCGAAGCCGCCGTCCCAGGGCGGCAACGAGGTCACGTACCTCAACGCCTTCCTCGACGCCCGCGTCTGGGCGATGAAGCAGGAGGAGGCCCACGAGGACACCAGCCGGGTGGACACCGCCCAGCGGGTCTTCCTGAAGAAGGGCAACCTGAACCTGGACCCGCCGCTCGACTGGAAGGTGTACGGCGACAGCTACCACATCGGCTGACACGAGTGGTGGAACGCCGAGGCCGGTCCCGTCGCGCTGCGGCTCATGCGGGACCGGCCGTCCGGGGTGTCCGGCGTGAAGCGGCCTCCGTGGTACGACGGCCGCCGCTTCACACGCGCGTGGTCAGTGCAGTGCCGGGGAGGATCCGGCGCGGGTGGACGCGATCTCGTCGCCCGGTTCCATCGGCGCCGTCACGACGTCCGCATCCCGGCCGCTGCCGATGTGGTTGAACAGGAGGTTCAGGATCACGGCCGCCACACAGCCGGTCGAGATGCCCGAGTCCAGGATGATCTTCGCGGTCTCCGGGAACGAGTGGTAGAACTCCGGAGCGGCGATCGGGATGAGGCCGATGGCCAGGGACACGGCCACGATCAGGACGTTGTTGTCCTTCTCCAGGTTGGCCTTGACCAGGGTCTGGATGCCGCTCGCCGCGACCGAGCCGAAGAGCACCACGCCCGCGCCGCCGAGGACGGGTCGCGGTACGACCGCGATCAGCGAGGCCGCCATCGGGCACAGACCCATCAGGACGAGGAAGCCGCCGCCCGTCGCGACGACATACCGGCTGCGGATCTTCGTCATGGCGACGAGGCCGATGTTCTGGGCGAACGCGCTGCACATGAAGCCGTTGAAGATCGGGCTGATCGCCGAGCCGAGCGTGTCGGCGCGCAGACCGGCCGCGATGGTCTTCTCGTCGGCGGGGCGGTCCACGATCTCACCGAGTGCCAGCATGTCGGCGGTGGACTCGGTCATCGAAACGACCATGACGACGCACAGCGAGACGATCGCCGCGGCGGCGAACTGCGGGGCGCCGAAGTGGAACGGCGTGGGGAAGCCGATGATCGCCGCGTCGCCGATCGGACTGAAGTCCGTGACGCCGAACGGGATCGCTATGAGCGTGCCGATGATCAGGCCGAGGAGTACGGCGACCTGCTTGACGAAGCCGGTGGTGAAGCGCCGCAGCAGGAGGACGACGACGAGGGTGATGCCCGCGAGGGCGAGGTAGGGCGTCGAGCCGTAGTCCTTCGCCGCCGGGTTGGGCCCCTGGGCCCAGCCGAAGGCGACCGGCATCAGCGAGACGCCGATGAGGGTGATGACCGTGCCGGTCACGACGGGCGGGAAGAAGCGCACCAGCTTGCTGAAGAAGGGGGCTGCTATGAACCCGAGGGCGCCGGCCACAATCACCGCCCCGAAGATGACGGGCAGCGCGTCCTTCTTGTCGTCGGTCGAGTTGACGACCGCGATCATGGGGGCGACGCCGGCGAAGGTGACGCCGTTGACGAACGGCAGTCGGGCGCCGATCTTCCAGATGCCGAGCGTCTGGAGGAAGGTGGCGAGGCCCGCGGTGAAGAGACAGGCGCCGGTCAGGAAGGTGAGTTCCTTGGGCGACAGGCCCACGGCCGCGCCCACGATCAGGGGCGGCGCGACGACGCCGGCGTACATGGCGGCGACGTGCTGGAGGCCGGTGGTCGCCATCTTCAGCGGCGGCAGCTTCTCGTCAACAGGGTGCTTGCCCGCCGGGCTCTCGGTCCGCCCCTTCGATTCCTCGTCGGGGGCGGTGCCTTGCTTGGTGAACCTGGGCTTGGTGGCCACTGCGGCTCCTCCGGTTGTTTTCCAGTGCCTGGGCGGCACTCGCTTCAGGGAGGTGGTGCGTCGTGCAGGGACTTGCCGGTATTCGGTTGTGGTTACTGCGCCCAGGTAGTGCTGACCGCCCCGGGACCGTGAAGCTTTGGGCCACGACCCGGGGCGGCACCTGAACAGCCCGCTCGGCTGCTCAAGTCCGGTCGGGGGCCGTCCCCCCCGACCGGAGTTCATTGGGCTGTCAGCCCTCGGCGACGATCCGCGCGAGGCGCTGCGCCTCCTGACGCGCATCGCGGGCGATGGCGTCCTCGTCGGCGTGCAACAGCCGTCCGTCCTCCACGACCGGCTTCCCGCCCACGAGGGAGAGCGTGACCGGGGCCGCCGCGCCGAAGACGATGGCGGTCACCGGGTCGGCGATCGAGGAGTGCCCGATGCCGTCGATCTTCCAGAGGACCAGGTCGGCGAGCTTGCCGGGTTCCAGGGAGCCGATCTCGGCGGCGCGCCCCAGGACCCTGGCCCCGCCGGCGGTGCCGAGCCTGAGCGCCTGGCGGGCGTTCAGGGCGGCCTCGCGGTGGGCACCGAGGCGGTTGATGAGCAGCGCGTTGCGCAGTTCGGTGTGCAGTTCGCCGGACTCGTTGGACGCGGTGCCGTCCACGCCGAGGCCGACGGGTACGCCGGCCCTCAGCATGTCCGGGACGCGGGCGATGCCCGCGGCGAGGCGTGCGTTGGACGACGGACAGTGCGCGACACCCGTGCCCGTACGGGCGAAGGCGGCGATGTCGGAGTCGTTCATGTGGACGCAGTGCGCCATCCACACGTCCTCGCCGAGCCAGCCCGTCGATTCGAAGTAGTCGGTCGGGCCCATGCCGAACAGCTCGTGGCAGAACTTCTCCTCCTCGACCGTCTCGCTGCCGTGGGTGTGCAGCCTGACTCCGAGGCGGCGCGCCAACTCGGCGCCCTGCTTCATGAGCTCGGTGGAGACGGAGAAGGGGGAGCAGGGCGCGACGGCCACCTGGGTCATCGCCCCGAAGGAGGCGTCGTGGTGCGTGCGGACGGTCGCCTCGGTGCCGGCGAGCGCGCCGTCGAGGGTCTCCACGGCGAAGTCCGGCGGCAGCCCGCCGTCCTTGACGCTGCGGTCCATGGACCCTCGGGCGAGGGTGAACCGTACGCCCATGTCACGGGCGGCCCCGATGATGGCACCGGACAGGTCTCCGGAACCCTGCGGGTAGACGTAGTGGTGGTCCATGGCGGTGGTGACGCCGCCGCGGGCCATCATGGCGAGCGAGCCCCGGGCTGCGGCGCGGACCATCGGTTCGTCGATGCGGGCCCACGTCGGGTAGAGGGCGACCAGCCAGTCGAACAGGTTGTGGTCGGTGGCCAGGCCGCGGGTGATCCACTGGTAGAAGTGGTGGTGCGTGTTGACCAGGCCCGGGGTGACCAGATGCCCGGTGCCGTCGATGCGGCGTACGACGTTCTCCAGGCCCTCGGGGGCCCGGCCGGCGCCGATGGATTCGATCCTGTCGCCGGCGACGACGAGGTGACCGGAGGCGTACTCGGTGTCGTGGGCGTCGACCGTGGCGATGGCCACGTTCTCGATGACGATGCGGGATACGGGGTCTGCCGAAGGTGCCATGGGGCTTCCTTCCGGGGTGAGTGGCGATACGGGCACGGCAGGACCCTAGGAGGATTTGAGTGCCGCGGCGGAGGTGCCGCCACGGGTGCCGAGATGGTGGAAGAACAGGTTCAGCGACACGGCCACCAGGGCGCCCGCGCTGATGCCGGAGCCGAGCACGGTCTGCGCCCAGGCCGGGAAGTCGGCGTAGAAGGTGGGCGCGGCGAGCGGGATGATGCCCGCGCCGAGCGAGACGGCCACCAGGATGATGTTGGAGCTGTCGTCGAGGCCGGCCTCCGACAGCGTACGGATGCCGCTGACCGCGATGGAGCCGAAGAGGACGATGCCCGCACCGCCGAGGACCGGCATCGGCACCGTGGAGACCACCGCGCCGAGCACCGGGAAGACGCCGAGGACCAGGAGTGCGCCTCCCGCCGCAGCGACGACGTAGCGACTGCGGACCTTGGTCAGTGAGACGACGCCGACGTTCTGGGCGAAGGCGGAGGTGGGGAAGCCGCCGAAGACGGGCCCGAGGAGGGTGGCGATGCCGTCGGTGCGCAGGCCCCGGGTGATGGTCCTGCCGTCGGTCTCGCGCTCGCAGATCTCGCCGATGGCGAGCATTCCGGCGCTGGACTCCGTCATCAGGACGAGCGTCACCAGGCAGAGCGAGATGACCGCGGCGGGCTGGAACTCGGGCGCGCCGAACGCGAAGGGTGTCGGCAGCGCGGCGACCGGGGCCGAGCCGAGCGCCCCGAAGTCCGCCATGCCGAACGGGATCGCCGCCAGGGTTCCGATCAACAGGCCGAGAAGCAGGGCGACTTGCTTGACGAAGCCGCGGCCGAAGCGCTGGATCAGCAGGATGACGGCGAGTGTGAAGGCGGCGAGTGCCAGGTACTTCATGTCCCCGAAGTCGGCGGCGGTCCGGTCGCCGCCCTGCGCCCAGGCGACCGGTACCGGCATCAGTGTCACCCCGATGAGGGTGATGACGACGCCCGTGACGAGCGGCGGGAAGAAGCGCAGGAGCTTGCCGAAGAACGGACCGATGGCGAGACAGAAGACACCCGCGACCATCACCGCGCCGTAGATGGCGGGGAGCTGGTCGCCCGTGGCGTTGGTCTCGGCGATGGCGAGCATCGGTGCGATTCCGGCCGAGGAGGCGGCGTTGACGAAGGGCAGCCGGTTGCCGACGAAGCCCTTGACCCCGAGGGTCTGCAGGAGGGTGGCCACACCGGCGATGAGCAGACTCGCGGCGATGAGCCGGGTCTGTCCCGCGGTGTCGAGGCGGACGGCCTGGCCGATGATGAGCGGGGGCGTGACCACACCCGCGTACATGGCGGCGATGTGCTGGAGCGCGGCGGGGACGAGCCGCGAGGGGTGGAGCTTCTGGTCGACCGGGTGGACCTCGGGTCCTTCCGGTGCGGTGGAACACGGGCCTTCTGCCGGCCCTTTTGCAGGCGTTGCCATGGCTGGTTGTTCCCTCCGGTGTGGCGCATCCCCGCCGACTGCGGGCGGCGGGGATGCGCGCCCCGCGTCAGAGGTTGGTCATGTCGACCGGGATGTGCGGCTCGCAGCCGTCGCGCAGGATGGTGGCCTCGATCAGGCCGTAGGGGCGGTCGGCGGCGTAGTACACGGCGCCGTCCTTGGCTTCGTTCTCCAGGCCGAAGGCGGAGAGGTCCTGCCGGAAGTGGTGCTTGTTGGGGGCGGAGAAGCGGATCTCGTCGATCTCGCTGCGGTTGTTGATGACCCGCGAACCCATCTGGTACAGCGTCTGCTGGAGCGAGAGCGAGTACGTCTCCACGAAGGCGTGCAGGATGTGCTTCCTGGCCTGCTCGTAGGACTTCTCCCACTGCGGCATGCGCTGCTCGTCACTGGTCCAGTTGTGCCGCCACCACGTCGACAGGGACGTGGCCAGGATCCGGTCGTAGTCCTCCTGGAGCGTCGTGTACTTGTCCTTGATGTAGCCCCAGAACTCGGAGTTCGTGGAGTTCATCACGGTCAGGTCCTTGAGCCCGGACAGGACTTCGAACTTCCCCTCCCCGTCGCCTTCGGCGGAGTACGTGATCTGCGCGAGGCGGGTCTCCTGCCCCTTGCGTACGAAGGAGTGCTTGACCTCGTCGGCGCCGATGAACTTGGAGTTGCCGTCGGAGCCGGCGATCCGCTCCCAGGAGTACTCCTCGATGCGGATGCGCGCGCGGTGGATCGAGGGCTGGCTGTCCACGAAGTGCCGGGCGAGGTGGATGCCGTACTGCTCGGCCGACTCGATGCCGTATTCCTTGGCGAACGCGAAGCAGGTGTTCTTCGTGGTGTCCGTCGGGAGGCAGTTGGCGTTCGAGCCGTTGTAGTGGACGTCGTCCAGGTCGCCGGAGAGGGCGACGGAGACGTTGAGGTCCTTGATGTGGTGGGTGTCGCCGTCCCTCGTGATCTTTACGACGCGGTTCTCTGCTTTGCCGTACTGGTTCTGGCCGAGAATCGTGGGCATGTCTGCTAGCTCCCTCGGTATACGGAGTAGCCGAACGGGTTGAGCAGCAGCGGTACGTGATAGTGCTCGCCCGGTACGACGGCGAAGGTGATCGCCACTTCCGGGAAGAACGCACCGCTGTCCCTTACGCGGGGGGCGTCCTGCTGCGCCTCGGCTTGCTTCTTGGCTGCGAAGTACGCCTCGGTCTCGAAGTCGAGACGTACATGGGTGGTGCCCTCCGGCAGAGCCGGCAGGTCCTTGCATCGCCCGTCCGCGTCGGTGGCGGATCCGCCGAGCGTCGCCCAGGGCGCGCCGGCGCCACTGCGGGCGGCGAGCGTGATGGCGACGGCCGCGGCGGGGCGGCCGATGCTGGTGTCCAGGATGTGGGTGGACACCGATGCGGTGGTGTCGGTGCTCAAGACCGTCACTCTCCTTCGGTTACGAGGCGGGTCAGCCGGATGCGGTTGATCTTGCCCAGCTCGGTGCGCACGATCCCGCGCTCCTGCTCGGGCGAGTTCCCGATCCGGGACTTCACCGCGTCGCGCATCTGCTCACCGGTGGCTCCGGTGGCGCAGATCAGGAAGACATGTCCGAACCGCTCCTGGTAGGCCAGGTTCAGTTCGAGCATCTCGGCCTTGAGTTCCTCGGTGGCGCCCGCCATCCCCCGCTGTTCGCGGGAGGAGGTCGGGTCTCCGGGCTTCGGGCGGCCGATCGGCGGGTGACCGGCCATCGCATCGGCCAGATCCTCCGGCGTCAGTGCGGCCGTGGCGGCGTCACTGGCGAGGAGGAGGGCTTCCGCGGTGGCGTACGGGCGTCGGGAGAGGATCGCTCTTCCCCATGCCGCACTGGCACACACCTCGTGCAACGCGGTGGTGGCCTCGCCGTCCGCCAGGGTGTTGAACCGGGCGAGGCCCGGCGTGGAGCTCGAAGTCACGGGAGCCTCCGTGGCTGTGTTTCGCTGTGCGTTCTTCGCTTCGCGTCGGTCGGGCTGCGGATAGCTAACGCCCTCCACAACACCACGTCAACACTTTGTTGAAATTACGCGAATGTAAAAAGCCGTCGTCCGGTTCCCCGGACGACGGCCCCGCACGGCCTTCCACCGCGTTCGCTCGGCTACGGCCTCAACTACTCGCCTTTGGCGGCATTTTCCCTGTTCAGGTAGTTGTAGACGGTGAAGCGGCTGACCCCCAGCGCACCCGCCACCGTCTCCACACCGTGCCGCACCGAGAAGGCACCACGTGCCTCCAGCGTCCGCACCACCGACTGCTTGGTCCTGCGGTCGAGCTCGGCGAGCGGCATCCCGTGCCGGCGCTCCATGGCGGCCAGGATGTGATCGAGCGACTCCGAGAGCTGGGGCAGCCGTACGGCTATGACGTCCTCGCCCTCCCAGGCCAGCACGACGTCGTCGGCCTGGGCCTGCTCGGGCCCGAGCAGCTCGGCACCCATGGCGTCGACGAGCGGCTTGACCGCGGTGACGAGCGGGTGGTCCGCCGGTTCGGTCACTGGGAGCCCTCCCCGATCACATTGACCTGGAGGGACACCCGGGTGGCACCCGATGCCAGGGCCCGGCGGAGCAATGAGTCCACCGCGGTGAGCACCTCGTCCGCGCCGCCCTCCGCGGTGTTGCCGAAGGGGCCGACGTCCACGGCGTCCAGGTCGGCCGACTGGATGACCTCGCGGGCCACGACCGCGTGGGCGGGCGCCTCGTCGAGATCGAAGGGCTCGGTGGTGAACTCCACTCTCAAGCGCACTGTGCCTCCCTCATGCGTTCGCCACGTGGCGGTGAAACCCGCGGCTCGCGCCTGACCCTAACGGACCTGCGCCGGGGCCGTCGGGCGTCGGATCGGCCCTCAGTGCCCGGCCGGGCGCGCACTCGGATACGGCAGTACGCAGACGGCGACCGGGGCGGAGTACGCCTGACCGGTGCGGGTCAGTCCGCCGTCGCGGGCGTCGACCCGGAAGGCGGTCACCGTGCTCGACCGCTGGTTGGCCGCGAAGAGCAGTTTCCCGTCGGGCGAGAAGGCGATCTGCCGGGGGAAGTCGCCGCCGACGGGCACGGTGCCGAGCAGCCGCAGCGCCGCCCCGTCGTCCTCGACGGCGTAGCGCGTGAGGCTGTTGTGCCCCCGGTTGGCGAGGTAGGCGAAGCGGCCGTCGGCGGTGACCAGGAACTGCGCGGGGTAGCTCGTTCCCGTCCCGGTGCCGGTGGGCTGCGGGGCGCCCGGGGAGAGTGTGCCGGTGGCCGGGTCGTAGCCGCAGACGACCGCGGTGTTGTCGACCTCGCAGGCCAGGTAGGCGAAGCGGCCGCCGGGGTGAAAGGTGATGTGGCGGGGACCGGCCCCCGGGCGCAGCGCCGCGTGGGAGACCAGGCCGAGCGTGCCGCGCTTCTCGTCGAGCCGGTACGTGTACACGGTGTCGTTGCCGAGGTCCACGGCGAGGACGTGGCCGCCGTCGGGGGTGGTGACGATCTGGTGGGCGTGCGGCCCGTCCTGGCCGGGTCCGGGCGGCGGGGTGGTGTGGGCGATCAGGTCGGTGCGCTCCCCCAGCGATCCGTCGCCCCTGACGCGGTGCACCGCGACGCTGCCCGAGGTGTAGTTCGCGCTGAGCAGCCACCTTCCGGTGGGGTGCACGGACAGGTGGGTGGGCCCGGCGCCGCCCGTGCCGCGCGTTCCGAGCACCCGGTGGCCGCCGTCCGGCGTCAGGGCCACCGCCGTGACACCGCCCGGGTCCTGTTCGTCGACCGCGTAGACGGTGGCGCCGGAGGGGTGCGCGGCCAGGTACGAGGGGTTGGCCACGCCCGTGATCACGGGGCCGGCGGTCATCGCCCCGGTGACCGGGTCGTAGGCCGCCGTCCCGATACCCGTGCCGCCGCCCTCGGCCGAGGTGTGCGTACCGATCAGCAGCCGCGGGGTGGTGCGCGGGCGCGGACCGACCGCGGGCGCCCGGTCCGGCGCGGACCGCGGGGAGCCGGGCGCCGCGGGGGCCGTCGAGAGGGCGGCTCCGGCGAGCAGCGCCCCCAGGACGGTCCGCCGGCTGGTGGCGTGGTTCATGCGGGGCACCTCGTACGGGTTCGGCGGCATCGGACGCACCGGCAACCCTCGCGCGCTCCGGACCCCGTCCGCAACCGGCCTATTTGCGGGCCCACCTTGCGCAACCCGCGCGAAAGGCCCGGGACCGAATTCCGGGCACCCCCTTGACAGCTTCCGCAGCTCCGGGCAATCTTCCGTTACGTAGAAACTAACTTCCGCAATACGGAAGGAGCGCCGAACCCTCATGGGCTACCCGGACCAGCGCTTCGATGTGAACCTTTCGATCCTCTTCACGGAACTCCCGCTCCTGGAGCGTCCCGCGGCAGCCGCCGCGGCCGGCTTCACGGCGGTCGAGCTGTGGTGGCCCTGGATCGAGACCCCCACCCCTCCGCAGGCCGAACTCGACGCGCTCAAGAAGGCGCTCGACGACGCGGGCACACAGTTGGTGGGACTGAACTTCTACGCCGGACAGCTGCCCGGCCCCGACCGCGGCGCGCTCTCCGTGCCGGGCACGGAGTCGGACCGCTTCCGCGTCAATATCGATGTGGCGGCCGGATTCGCCGCCTCGGTCGGCTGCAAGGCGCTCAACGCGCTGTACGGCAACCGCGTCGACGGCGTGGACCCGGCCGCGCAGGACGAACTCGCCCTGGAGAATCTGGTGCTCGCCGCCCGCGCGGCCGACCGGATCGGGGCGGTGCTCCTGATCGAGACCCTCAACAAGCCGGAATCGCCGCGCTACCCCCTGGTGAGCGCGCCGGCCGGGATCGAGATCGTCGACAAGGTCAACGCGGCGACCGGACTCGGGAACGCGAAGTTCCTGCTGGACCTGTACCACCTGTCGATGAACGGCGAGGACCTCGGCGAGGTCATCACGGCCTGCGCCGGGAGGACCGGCCACGTCCAGATCGCCGACAACCCGGGGCGCGGCGCCCCCGGCACCGGCACGCTCCCGCTGGAGCAGCTCCTCGACGAGCTGACGAAGGCCGGTTACGACGGCTGGGTCGGCCTGGAGTACAAGCCGGGCGACCGGCCGAGCGCCGAGGCCTTCGAGTGGCTCCCGGCCACCGCGCGGGCCGCCCGCTGAGGGCGGCGAACTCCCCCTCGTACACACGCTTATCGGAAGGCACCCTCATGAGCAACAACCTCCCCAAGGTTGCGTGGATCGGACTCGGCATCATGGGCTCGCCCATGTCCGAGAACCTGATCAAGGCCGGGTACGACGTCACCGGTCACACCCTGGAGCAGGCCAAGATCGACCGGCTGGTCGCGGCCGGCGGCACCGGCGCGGGTTCGATCGCCGAGGCGGTCCGGGACGCCGATGTCGTCATCACGATGGTGCCCGCCTCCCCGCAGGTCGAGGCCATCGCC
The DNA here is from genome assembly GCF_053593015.1 of Streptomyces sp. NPDC002403. Classification (NCBI taxonomy): domain Bacteria; kingdom Bacillati; phylum Actinomycetota; class Actinomycetes; order Kitasatosporales; family Streptomycetaceae; genus Streptomyces; species Streptomyces sp. NPDC002403. Next base: position 143,107 of record NZ_JBSFBQ010000012.1, read on the forward strand.
TACGGCCCCGACGGCATCCTGGAGAACGCGAAGCCCGGCGCGCTGCTGATCGACATGTCGTCGATCACCCCGCAGACCTCCGTGGACCTGGCGAAGAACGCGAAGGACAAGGACATCCGGGTGCTCGACGCCCCGGTCTCCGGCGGTGAGGCCGGTGCCGTCGAGGCGGTGCTGTCGATCATGGTCGGCGGCGAGCAGGCCGACTTCGACGCGGCCCGGCCGATCCTCCAGGCCCTCGGCAGGACCATCGTGCTGTGCGGTCCGCACGGCTCCGGCCAGACGGTGAAGGCCGCCAACCAGCTGATCGTCGCGGTCAACATCCAGGCATGCGCCGAGGCCGTCGTCTTCCTGGAGAAGTCCGGCGTGGACCTCTCCGCCGCGCTGGACGTCCTCAACGGCGGACTGGCCGGCTCGACCGTCCTGACCCGCAAGAAGGACAACTTCCTCAAGCGGGACTTCGCGCCGGGCTTCCGGATCGACCTGCATCACAAGGACATGGGCATCGTCACGGACGCCGCCCGCAACGTCGGTGCCGCGCTGCCCGTCGGCGCCGTGGTCGCCCAGCTCGTCGCCTCGCTGCGCGCGCAGGGCGACGGCGGCCTGGACCACTCGGCACTGCTGCGCTCGGTCGAGCGCCTGTCGGGGCAGCCCGTCCAGGCCTGACCGGCCCGGCACCCCCAGAGACTTCCGGACGGCGTCGGCGCTGACACCTGTCCTGTCGCGCCCAGGCGTCGGCGCCGTCCGGAACACCACTCACCAAATTCAACAAACTGTTGACGCCGGGTTCGGGGCGTACTTACGCTCCTGGAGCCCCGAGCCGTCGCAGTCCAGCAGCTCAGCAGCTCCCGTACGGAAGGTCGCTCCGACACCATGACGCAGCGTGTGCTTACGACCGAGTCAGGCGCCCCGGTCGCCGACAACCAGAACTCCGCCACCGCCGGCGTCGGTGGCCCGATCCTCCTCCAGGACCAGCACCTGCTGGAGAAGCTGGCCCGCTTCAACCGGGAGCGCATTCCGGAGCGCGTGGTCCACGCCCGCGGCTCCGGCGCGTACGGCTACTTCGAGGTCACCGACGACATCACCGCCTTCACCCGGGCCGGCTTCCTCTCCGAGGTCGGCAAGCGCACCGAGACGTTCATCCGCTTCTCCACCGTCGCCGACTCGCTGGGCGGCGCGGACGCGGTGCGCGACCCGCGCGGCTTCGCCCTCAAGTTCTACACGGACGAGGGCAATTACGACCTGGTCGGCAACAACACCCCGGTGTTCTTCATCAAGGACCCGATCAAGTTCCCCGACTTCATCCACTCGCAGAAGCGCGACCCCTTCACGGGCCGTCAGGAGCCGGACAACGTCTGGGACTTCTGGGCCCACGCCCCCGAAGCCACCCACCAGGTCACCTGGCTGATGGGTGACCGCGGCATCCCCGCCTCGTACCGTCACATGAACGGCTACGGCTCGCACACCTACCAGTGGACGAACGCCGAGGGCGAGGCCTTCTTCGTCAAGTACCACTTCAAGACGAACCAGGGCGTGCGCTCCCTCTCCAGCGAGCAGGCCGCGGAACTCGCGGGCAAGGACGGCAACTCGCACCAGACGGACCTGCTCCAGGCCATCGAGCGCGGGGTGAACCCGTCCTGGACCCTGTACGTGCAGGTCATGCCGGCCGCCGAGGCCGCGGGCTACCGCTTCAACCCCTTCGACCTGACGAAGGTGTGGCCGCACAGCGACTACCCGCTCCAGCGGGTGGGCCGGCTGGTCCTGGACCGCAACCCGGACAATGTCTTCGCCGAGGTCGAGCAGGCCGCGTTCTCCCCCAACAACTTCGTTCCCGGCATCGGTCCTTCGCCGGACAAGATGCTCCAGGGCCGGCTGTTCGCCTACGCGGACGCGCACCGCTACCGGCTGGGCGTCAACCACACCCAGCTCCCGGTGAACGCGCCGCGCACCGCGGTCGTCGACAACTACGGCCGCGACGGGCTGCACGCCACCCGCAACGGCTCGCGCCACGACAAGAACTACGAGCCCAACTCGTACGCGGGCCCCGCCCAGACCGACGCGGCGCTGTCCGCCCCGCTCGCGATCCACGGCTGGACCGGCACCCACGCCGCGCCCGCCCACACCAAGGACGACGACTTCTTCCAGGCGGGCGAGCTGTACCGGCTCATGTCCGAGGAGGAGAAGGGGCGTCTGGTCGCCAACATCGCCGGGGGCCTTTCCCAGGTGACCCGCGACGACGTGATCGAGAAGAATCTCGCGCACTTCCACGCCGCCGACGCCGACTACGGCAAGCGCGTGGAGGAGGCGGTCCGCGCCCTGCGCGAGGACTGAACCTCCCTCTGAGCCCTGCTCGCGCCGCGCACCCGGATGAGGGGTGTCGCGCGGCGCGGGCAGGACGAGGCCGCGGCGGTCGTGCGACGCCAGTGCGGTGGTGAGGGCCGGGTGTGCCTCCTCGTCCTCTGACCAGAAGAGGACGAGCTCTCCCGGCCCGATCGCCGCCGCCGCGGCCCCTGTCATTCCCGTCGGCCAGGGCGTGGAGCACGGATACGGACCCGTGCTCCGCGCCCTTCCCGGCGCTCCGGGCCCGTCACCCGGCCAGCAGGTCGTCCAGCGCGGCCTGCGCCGCGAGGGTGCTCGGGTGCTCCTCGCCCAGGACGCTCGCACGGTCCGCCCGAACCGCGCGCATCGCCTCGACGGCGGCGGCCACGTCCCCGAGCTGCGCGGTGACCAGGGCCCGTCCGTACGAGGTCGTGATCACCTCGGCGTGCAGGGGATTGCGGTAGCGCGCGAGCCGGTCCCGGTGGAGGTCGTCCAGCTCCGTCAGAGCGGTGGCGGGATCGCCCAGCTCGGCCTTCAGCATGGCCATGTTGTAACGGGAGATCAGCACAGTCGGATGGTCCGCGCCATTGACGCGCCGCTGGTCCTCGATCAGCGTCTCGTGCAGGGCCAACGCGCCGACGGGGTCCCCCAACTCCCAGGTGTAGCGGGCGATGTTCAGCCGCACCACCAGTGTGTTGGGGTGGTCCTCGCCACGGATGCGCGCCACGTCCGGAAGCAGGGACCGGTACGCGTCGAGCGACTCCTGGCGCCGTCCCGCCTCTCCCAGGAACTTGCAGATGTTCATCCGGCTGAAGACGACCTGCGGGTGCTCCGCGCCGAAGACGGCCAGCCGGTCGCGCAGCAGCTCGTCATGGAGGGCGAGCGCCTGGAGGGGGCGTCCGAGGACGCCGTGCCAGTACGCGACGTAGTGGCGGCTCTCCAGGACGTCCTGGTCCGTCGCACCGAGGACCCGTCGCTGGTGCTCCAGCAACTCCTCGTGCAGCCGCAGTCCGCCTGTCATGTCGCCGCCCCGGCCGGTCCAGTACGCGAGGTGATGCCGGGTGGCCAGGGTGCGCCGGTCGTCCGGGCCCAGGACCCGCGTCTGATCGGCGAGCACCTCGCGGTGCAGCTCGACCGCCGTGCGGAAGTCGCCGGTCTCGCCGGTCGCGTACGCGATCCGGTGCCGGGTCTCCAGCACGCCCGGGTCGTCCTCGGCCAGCACCCGCCGCTGGTCCTCCAGCAGTTCCTGGTGCAGTTCCCTGGAGCGCCGGTAGGAACCGGCCTTCCCCGTCCAGTAGGCGGCCCGCCCCCGTGCCCGGAGCACGAGGAGGGAGTCCGCCCCGAGCCGCTCCGCCAGGCGCTCCGCCCAGGCGGTCCACCGGTCGCGGTTGACCGTGGGCTCGGCGGCGGCACGCTGCTCCAGGCAGTCGAGCAGCCGCTCGTACAGGGCCGGTTCACGGATCGCGGCCTGCCACAGATGTTCCGGTTCGGCCTGTTCCGCGTAGGCGTGCGACGGGTCCTGGGGCGTGTGCCGGTCCATGGGAGCCATGATCTCCAACGCCCGGCACAACGCGCGATGGCCGCGGACCACATCGAGCGTCTCGGACAGGTACTCGACCAGGGTCTGGTGGTACGCCCCGAGCAGTTCGGCTCCCCCGGGAAGGTGTGCCCGCACGATCAGGCCCGGCAGCAGGTCCAGGATCTGGTCGAGCGCGCCCTCGCCATCCGGTCCGCCCAGGTCACCGGCCGCCCGGGCCAGCAGGGCCCGGGGCAGCTCGGCGCCGAGTCCGGAGGCCGCGAGTACGGCGAGAACGGCGTCGACCCACTCGCCCCGGCCCTGGGGCGCCGCGTCCCGGACCGGCAGGAGCACCCCCGCGTAGAGCTCCTGGTACGACACGCTGCCGGTGCGGGCCAGCGGGCCGAAGTCCGCGAGCAGGCGGGTGATCTCCCAGTTGCCGGCCGCCTGGCGGAGGATCTCCCGCCGAGTGTCAGCGGAATGGCTGTGGGCCTTCAGGTACGCGCTGAGCTGCCGCTCCCCCGCCACCGGCCGGACCGGCTCTCGGTGCCAGCCGTCCGGCAGACGCACCCCGTCCCGGCTGGTGACCACGAGGCCGAACCACGACGGGGCCGAGTCGCCGAGCGTGGCCAGCTCGCGCAGGACGCCGGCCCGGTTCGTGGGATGGACCTGGTCGAGTCCGTCCACGATCACCCGGACCGGCTCGCGCGGCTCCAGCAGGCCGAGCGGGCCGGCGATCCCGAACTCCGCGGTGCGCAGGGAACCCTGGTCGTCCGAGGACGCCTGCGCCCGGTACGTCCTCTCGGCCTCCGCGAAACCCGGCAGGTACTGGCGCAGCTGACCGGCGAGCTGTGTCATCGAGAGGCCGGAGCTCCAGGCCGGGTCCGAGAGCCGGACGACCGCGCAGACGGCCGGGGCCCCCTGCTCCTCAACCAGGCGAGCAGTGCGGTGCGTTGAGGAACTGACGGTGCCCGCCGTTCGTCCTGGCGGTGGAGCGACGGTGCGTACGTGGGCAGCACGGACGCGGAGTGGCGGGAGACGCATGGCTGAGCTGGTCATGGTGCACGGCATCGGTCCCGAGGACGAGACCGAGGAACAGCTGAGGACGGAGTGGGTGGGCGCGCTGACGCGCACCCTGCGCGCCCACGGCTGTCAGGAGCAGGCCGACCGACTCGACGAGGGATCGACATCGGTGGCCATGGCCCATTACCGCGGTCTCTTCGCGCCCTACGTCCCGCAGGACGACTGGGACGTGCCGTTCCCCGAAGGGATGGCGCTCACCGGCGGAGCGGTCGGCGAGAACATCATGGACAACATCCAGCGGCACGCCTCGGACCCGGCGGACAGCGCCGAAGCCGCCCGCGACCTGGCCGAACTGCGCGTGGAGGCCGGCCCCGAGCAGGGTCCGTACGCCCCGGTCAGGCTGGTCGTCGCCATGCTGGGGAGGCTCGGCCCGGTCGCCCGCTCCGGTTTCGCCGCGCTCAGCAGCACCGGCGTCTTCCATCTGGGTCAGGTGGCCGCCTACCTCGACGACGAGTCGGTACGCGAACGGGCGATCGAGTCGGTCCTGTCCCGGGTGACGGCGGACACCAGGGCGGTGATGGCGCACTCGCTCGGCACGGTCGTCGCCTACGAGGCCCTGCACCGGCTCGGCCGGCCGCTGCCGCTGCTCGTCACCTTCGGTTCGCCCCTGGGTCTGCGCTCGATCATCCGGGAACGGCTGCGTCCCCAGCCGCTGCGCACCCCGGACGGGCTCGAACGCTGGGTGAATGTCGCCGACCGCGACGACTACATCGTCTCCACCCTCCGGCTCAGGACGCTGTTCCCGGAGACGGATGACGTGCTGGAGCGCACGCACCTGGTGAAGAACGCCAACGTCGATCCCCATGCCGCGCTGGAATATCTCAAGCACTGGGAGACGGTGGCACCTCTCGCTCGGGTGCTCTGACCGCTCCGGGGGCGCGGTGTGCCCGTGGTCCCCGCCCCGGGAGCCCGGGGCGGGGACCACGGACCGGTCGGCGGGCCGTCAGGACGCCGCGAGCGGGCGGATCGCGGTCGGCGCGTGGGACGGCTCCGTCGCGATGTCCTCGAACTCGTTGACGGACGCGATGTCCGTTCCGCTCATCGCGATGTTCGTGACGCGCTCCAGGATCGCCTCGACCACCACCGGCACCCGGAACTCCGCGGCCAGCTTCTTCGCCTCCTCGAAGGCCGGCAGCAGCCGGTCCGGCTCGGTGACGCGGATCGCCTTGCAGCCCAGTCCCTCGACGACCTTGACGTGGTCGACGCCGTAGACGCCGATCTCCGGCGAGTTGAGGTTCTCGAACTCCAGATTGACCTGGAAGTCGATGTCGAAGTTGCGCTGGGCCTGGCGGATCAGCCCCAGGTAGGAGTTGTTCACCAGGACGTGGACGTACGGGATGCGGTGCTGCGCGCCGACCGCCAGCTCCTCCAGCATGAACTGGAAGTCGTAGTCGCCCGAGAGCGCGACGACGGAGCCGTCCGGGTCGGCCGTGGCGACGCCCAGCGCGGCCGGGATGGTCCAGCCGAGCGGGCCCGCCTGGCCGCAGTTGATCCAGTGGCGCGGCCGGTACACGTGCAGCATCTGCGCGCCGGCGATCTGGGACAGGCCGATCGTGGTGACGTACCGGGTCTCGGGGCCGAACGCCCGGTTCATCTCCTCGTACACCCGCTGCGGCTTCAGCGGCACGTTGTCGAAGTGGGTGCGCCGCTGGAGGGTCGCCCTGCGCTCCTGCGTGGACGCGGCCCACTCGGAGCGGTCCTTGAGCCGGCCGGCCGCCTTCAGCTCGCGCGCCACCTCGACGAACAGCTCCAGCGCCGCCTTGGCGTCGGAGGCGATGCCGAGGTCGGGGGCGAAGATCTTGCCGATCTGGGTGGGCTCGATGTCCACGTGGACGAAGGTGCGGCCCTGTGTGTAGACGTCCAGCCTGCCGGTGTGGCGGTTGGCCCAGCGGTTGCCGATGCCGAGGACGAAGTCGGACTCCAGGAAGTTCGCGTTGCCGTAGCGGTGCGAGGTCTGCAGGCCGACCATGCCCGCGTTCAGCTCGTGGTCGTCGGCGATGATGCCCCAGCCCATCAGGGTCGGGACGACCGGGACGCCGGTCAGTTCGGCGAACTCGACGAGGAGTCCGGATGCGTCGGCGTTGATGATGCCGCCGCCCGCGACGAGCAGCGGACGCTCGGAGGCGTTCAGCATCTCCAGGGCCCGCTCGATCTGCTTGCGGGTCGCGGCGGGCTTGTGCACCGGCAGCGGCTCGTACAGGTCGGGGTCGAACTCGATCTCGGTGAGCTGGACGTCGATGGGCAGATCGATGAGGACCGGGCCGGGACGGCCGGTGCGCATCAGGTGGAAGGCCCGCTGGAAGATGCCGGGGACCTGGGCGGCTTCGAGGACGGTCGTCGCGGCCTTGGTGACGGGCGCCGCGATCGAGGCGATGTCGACCGCCTGGAAGTCCTCCTTGTGGAGCACGGCGGTCGGGGCCTGGCCGGTGATGCAGAGGATCGGGATGGAGTCGGCGATGGCGGAGTACAGGCCGGTGATCATGTCGGTGCCGGCCGGTCCCGAGGTACCGATGCAGACGCCGATGTTCCCCGGGCGTGCCCGGGTGTATCCCTCCGCCATGTGGGAGGCGCCCTCGACGTGACGGGCGAGCGTGTGATGAACCCCGCCGGAGGCCTTGAGGGCCGCGTAGAAGGGGTTGATCGCCGCGCCCGGCACACCGAACGCGTTGCTGACGCCTTCGCGCTTGAGGATCTCAACTGCCGCTCGGGCAGCGGTCATTCGAGGCATTGAGTGCTCCTGCTCGGACCTGGTGGATTCGGGCTCTGTCGCGCCACCTGAGAGCGCCAATTCCGTATTACGGAAATTTGATTCTGTTATACGGAAGTCAATCTAAAGCGAGCCCCGGCGACCGTCAAGAGACGGCGCACCCGGCCGCCGGTCGGGCCCTGGTGCGCGCGCCGGTCCACGAAGTACGCCAACTCCCTCCCCGGGACCTCCCGCTTGGTGGACGATGGGGGTTTGGAGCGGAGCCGGAGGGCGATCATGGTGGAGTCGGTGCCGGTACGCTGCCCGGCCTGCGGCCGCGACCACGCGTACAGCCCGCCTTCCTACCCCTGCCCGTGCGGGGCGCCGACCGCCCCGCCCGTGCTGCGCGGCGCCCCGCTCGCCCCGGTCACCCACCGCACCTGGAACGACGACTGGGTGGCGGTGCGCTGTCCCGCCTGCGGGCGGCTGGACCAGTGGCCGCAGCCGGAGCTGTGCTGCCCGTGCGGCACGGTGCTGCGCGTCCCGGTCCGGCCCGCGGCGGACGGCGGCGGCCCCGCACCCGAGGACGGCTCCCGGCCCGCCGGACCCTCGCACATCCCGCTGCCGCGCACGGCACCGGCGCCCCGGCCCGCGTTCCCGGCCGTCGCCATCCACAGCACGGGCGACGCGCTCGCGACCGCGGCCCGCTATCTGAGCTGGCTGGGCTACCACGACGTGGTGCGGCCCCCGGAGCCCTCGCCCGCCCGGATAGACCTGCGGGCCGCCGGGCTGGTGGCCCGGGTCGACACGGCCACCCGCCCGACCACCCCGCGCGATGTCGAGTGCCTCTGGCTCCACGCGCTCAGCGCCTCGGTCACCGGCGTCCTCTTCTCGCTCCCGGGGTACGCGCCGGACGCCGCGGCGCGCGCGGACGGTCTGGGCATGCCGCTCTTCGCGCTGGATCCGGCGGGAACGCCGCGGCCGGTCAACAGCCCGGCCGACGAGCTGCTCAGCACCGGCGCCTGAGCGGCGCCCCGGAGCGACATACTGGCCGTATGCGCATCCGTACCGCCCGCCGCACCGACCTTCCGCTGCTCCAGGACATCGAGCGCGCCGCCGGCGAACCGTTCCGCACCCTGGGCATGTCCGTGATCGCGGACGACGACCCGCCGCCGCTCGGCCTGCTGGAGGAGTACCGCCGGGGCGGCCGCGCCTGGGTGGCCGCGGACCCCGAGGACCACCCGGTCGGCTATCTGATCGCGGACCGGGTCGACGGCGCGGCCCACATCGAGCAGGTCTCCGTGCATCCGTCCGCCGCACGGCGCGGCATCGGCAGCACGCTCATCGACCACCTCGCCGGCTGGGCGGGCGAACAGGGGCTGGGCGCGCTGACGCTCACGACCTTCTCCCACGTCCCCTGGAACGCGGCGTACTACGCCCGCCTCGGCTTCCGCACCCTCGACGAATCCGAACTCACCGACGGGCTGCGGAAGATCAGGGCGCAGGAGGCCGAACACGGCCTGGACCACTGGCCGAGGGTCTGCATGCGACGCGAAGTCCCGCACACCGGGCACCCCCGGCAGCTCACCGGAGCCGACCGGCAACAGTGAGTGCAATCGGTCACGTTCGGGCCAGGGGGCCACAAATGTTCGGCCGCTGTCAGTGGCGGGCCTTAAGGTTGTGGTCATGGCTTTAACTCCACGGCACACCCCATCCCGTACCCGGCCGCGCACGTCCCGGCCGGTACCCCCGTCCGCCGCCCGGGCGAACGAGGCGATACGGGCGTTCGTGGACGCGCAGGCCGGCCAGGACTGGTCCTCCGTGGAGTCCGCCGCCTACGAGGTGCTGCTGCTCGAATGGGCGGCCGCGACCCGGGGCGCCACCGGCGACATCATCGAGGCCGCCTGACGACGCCCGGGGCGATCGGGTCCTACTGCCCGTAGCCCTCCCGCAGTTCGATCTTCCGGACCTTCCCGCTGACCGTCATCGGGAAGGCCTCCAGGATCCGCAGCTGCCGGGGGATCTTGTAGTGCGCCAGCTGCTCGCGGCAGAAGGCCGTCACCTCGTCCAGGGTCGGCGGGTCCGCCGCGTCCCTCGGGATGACACAGGCCAGGATCTCCTCACCGTAGGTGTCGTCCGGTACGCCCACCACCTGCACATCGGCGATCTTCGGGTGGCCGTAGAGGAATTCCTCGATCTCCCGCGGATAGACGTTCTCGCCACCGCGGATGATCATGTCCTTGATCCGGCCGACTATCTGTACGTATCCGTCCTCGCGCATCACCGCGAGGTCGCCGGTGTGCATCCAGCGGCCGGCGTCCAAGACCTCGGCGGTCCGCTCCGGCTGCTCCCAGTAGCCCAGCATCACGCTGTAGCCACGGGTGCGGAGTTCGCCCGGCACGCCGCGCTCCAGGGTCACCCCGGTCACCGGGTCGACGACCTTGACCTCGATGTGCGGCATCACGCGGCCGACGGTGCCGGTGCGGCGCTCCAGGTCGTCGTCGCGGCGGGTCTGGGTGGAGACCGGCGAGGTCTCCGTCATGCCGTAGCAGATCGACACCTCGTCCATGTGCATCTCGGCGACGACCCGCTTCATCACCTCGACCGGGCAGGGCGATCCGGCCATGATGCCGGTGCGCAGCGAGGAGAGGTCGTACGCGGCGAAGTCGGGGAGGTTCAGTTCCGCGATGAACATGGTCGGGACGCCGTAGAGCGAGGTGCAGCGCTCCTGCTGCACGGCGGCGAGCACGGTGGCGGCCTCGAAGGCGGGGGCCGGGATCACGATGCAGGCACCGTGCGAGGTGGCGCCCAGGTTCCCCATGACCATGCCGAAGCAGTGGTAGAAGGGGACGGGCAGACAGATCCGGTCCTGTTCCGTGTAGGCGACCTGCTCCCCCACGAAGTACCCGTTGTTGAGGATGTTGTGGTGGGAGAGGGTGGCGCCCTTGGGGAAGCCGGTGGTGCCGGAGGTGTACTGGATGTTGATCGGGTCGTCGCAGGACAGTTCGGCTTCCCGCGCGGCGAGCTGTTCCCGCGTCACCGATCCGGCGGCGGCCAGCAGTTCCTCCCAGGACGGGTCGCCGATGTAGTGCACGGCGCGCAGCGCGGGGCAGTCGGCGCGGACCTGGCCGACCAGGGCGCGGTAGTCGCTGGTGCGGTGCGCGAGCGAGGAGACCAGGAGCGAGATCCCGGCCTGCTTCAGTACGTACGCCAGCTCGTGCGACCGGTACGCCGGGTTGATGTTGACCATCACGGCTCCGATGCGGGCGGTGGCGTACTGCACGAGCACCCACTCCGGGCAGTTGACCGCCCAGATGCCGACCCGGTCCCCCTTGGCCACGCCCGATGCCATCAGGGCGCGGGCCAGCTCGTCGACCGCCGTACCGAATTCGGTGTAGGTCCAGCGCCGCCCCGACGCGACGTCCACGAGCGCCTCGCGGTCGCCGAACGCCTCGATCGCGCGGTCCAGATTGCGTCCGATGGTGTCGCCGAGCAGGGGCGTGGTGCCGGTGCCGTGCGCGTAGGAGAGCTCGCTCATCGCAGATCACCCTCGTCGTACTCGGTGCCGGCGCCCTGGGCGGTGCGCTCGCGCAGTTCGATGCGGCGGATCTTGCCGGAGACGGTCTTGGGCAGCTCGGCGAACTCCAGTTTGCGGACCCGCTTGTACGGGGCGAGGACCGACCGGGAGTGCTCGAACAGCGCCTTCGCCGTGTCCGGGCCGGGCTCCCAGCCCTCCGCGAGCACGATGTACGCCTTGGGGACGGCGAGCCGGACCGGGTCGGGGGCGGGGACGACGGCGGCCTCGGCGACCGCCTCGTGCTCCAGCAGGGCGCTCTCCAGCTCGAACGGCGAGATCTTGTAGTCGGAGGCCTTGAACACGTCGTCGGCGCGGCCGACATAGGTGATGTAGCCGTCCGCGTCGCGCGAGCCGATGTCGCCGGTGCGGTAGTAGCCGCCGGCCATGGCCTCGGCCGTGCGGTCCGGGTCGCCGTGGTAGCCGGTCATCAGGCCGACCGGGCGGCCGGACAGATCGAGGGAGATCTCGCCCTCGGCCGCGCCGGGCTCACCGGTGACCGGGTCCAGGAGCTCGACCTTGAAGCCGGGGCTGGGCCGCCCCATCGAACCGGCCTTCAGCAGCTGGCCCGGGGTGTTGGCGACCTGGACGGCGGTCTCGGTCTGGCCGAAGCCGTCCCGGATGGTGACCCCCCAGGTGCGCCGCACCGTCTCGATGACCTCCGGGTTCAGCGGCTCACCGGCCGCGACGACCTCGCGCGGCGGGGTCTTCAGCTGGGAGAGGTCGGCCTGGATCAGCATCCGCCAGACGGTGGGCGGGGCACAGAAGCTGGTGACGCCCGAGCGGTCCATCTCGGCCATCAGCCGGCCCGCGTCGAAGCGGGTGTAGTTGAAGATGAAGACGGTCGCCTCGGCGCTCCAGGGCGCGAAGAGGTTCGACCAGGCGTGCTTGGCCCAGCCGGGCGAGGAGATGTTGAGGTGGACGTCCCCGGGCTTGAGGCCGATCCAGTACATCGTCGACAAGTGGCCCACGGGGTAGGAGACATGGGTGTGCTCGACGAGCTTGGGGCTGGCGGTCGTGCCGGAGGTGAAGTAGAGCATCAGCGGCTCGTCGGCGTCGGTCTCCCGGTCCGCCGCGAAGGTCTCCGGCTGCTCGTCGGCCCCGGCGTACGACAGCCAGCCGGGCACCTCCGCGCCGACGGCGAACCGGGAGTAGCCGCCGGGCACCTCGTCGAACTTCGCGGCGTCGGTGTCCCGGACCAGGACGTGCCGGACGCGGCCGCGCTCCACCCGGTCGCGCAGGTCGACCGGGCCGAGCAGCGGGGTGGCGGGGATGACCACGGCGCGCAGCTTCATCGCGGCGAGGGCGGTCTCCCACAGCTCGACCTGGTTGCCGAGCATGACGAGGATGCGGTCCCCGGCGCGCACGCCCTGGGCGCGCAGCCAGTTCGCGGCCTGGTTGGACCGGGCGGACATCCGGGCGAAGGAGACCTCGGTGCGGCCGCCGTCCTCCTCCACGATGTGCAGGGCGGTGCGGTCGTTGTTCTCCGCGATGACGTCGAACCAGTCGAGTGCCCAGTTGAAATGGTCGGTCCTGGGCCAGCTGAAGCCCTCGTAGGCCGCGTGGTAGTCCTCGCGGTGCTTCAGCAGAAAGTCCCGGGCGGCCCGGAACGTCTCCGTCGCGCTGGTTGCCGACATGTGCCCTCCTCATTGCGGACCGGACCGGTCACTTAACATCATGTAAACAGTGACCCAGGTCTCACCACCCCCGAACGGGGGTGCTGCGAGGGGAGCCGGGCAGGGAGGCGTCAGGGTGCCGGAATCCGTCGATGCGGTCGAGATGCAGACAGCGCTATTGCGGCTGCGCCGGACCAGTGGGCTGCCGGTGGCCTTCGGCGGGCTGCTCGCCGATGCCCGGCATGCCCGGATCGCCGAGCTGAACGGGGCGCAGACCACCGCCCTGCGCGGGCTCGTCATCTCGGCGGGCAGCGGGCTCGGCGGCAAGGCGATCGCGCTGTCCCGGCCGTGCGCGGTGACCGACTACCACTCCTCGCGCCACATCAGCCACGAGTACGACCTGGCGGTCGCGGCGGAGGGCCTGCGCTCGGTGGTCGCGGTCCCCGTCGTGGTGCGGCGCAAGGTGCGCGGGGTGGTGTACGGGGCGCTGCGCGAGCCGATCACGCTCGGGGACCGTACGTTCGACGCGGCGGTCGCCGCCGCCCGCGATGTGGAGCAGGCCCTGGTGGTGCGGGACGAGGTGCAGCAGCTGCTGGCGGTGACCCGGGATCAGGTCACCGATCCGAGGGCGGCACCGGAGGCGTGGGAGGACGTCCGCGAGGCCCACCGCGAGCTGCGGGCCCTGGTCCCGAAGGTCGTCGACCCGGCGTTGCGGGACGAGCTGCTCGCGGTGTGCGGGCGGCTCGCCTCGGCGGCCGGGACCCGTTCGCCGAAGCCCTGCGAGGTGCAGCTGGCACCGCGCGAGCTGGATGTGCTGGCCTGCGTGGCGGCGGGAGCGACGAACGCGGTGGCGGCGGAGCGGCTCGGGGTGCGGCCGGAGACGGTGAAGGGCTATCTGCGTTCGGCGATGCGCAAGCTGGGGGCGCACACCCGCCTGGAGGCGGTGGTGGCGGCCCGGCGCGCGGGGCTGCTGCCGTAGTAGGGCCTCTCGCTCCTCCCCGAAGGTCGGTGGGGGCTCACTCCCCGAAGTCGACGAAGGCCGCGAACCGGATGTCGTGGCCGTCGGTGCCTCCTGCTGCCGTCCCCATGACCGAGAGCATCCGTACGGCCTCCTCCGTGACCGCGTCGCGCTCCGCCCGGCCGAGCCCGCCCAGCGGCTGCACGGTGAGCGACACCGACCCGGGACCCGGGCGTCCGTCGCCGTCGCCCAGCCGCCAGACCGCCGCGAGGAACCCGTCGACGAGCACCGTGCCGTACGCCTGGTTGCCGTTGCCGTTGCGCCCGTGGAACCGCGGCGGGATCACGCGGGTGCGGTCGGCGTGGCCGAGCAGCACATTGTCGAACTCGGGCAGGAAGCGCGGCGGGGCCGGGGTGTCCTCGTCCGGGCGCGGCGCGTCCGGCAGGTCGAAGAGTTCGGCCCCGTTCTCGTCCCGGAAGGTGACCAGCTCCGGCCGCAGCCGCTCGAACACCTCCCGCAGCCGGGTCAGCCCGGCCCACGTCTGCATGTCCTTCACCGAGGCCGGCCCGAAGGCAGCGAGATAGCGCAGCACCGCGGCGTCGGGCGCGGGAACCGGCGCGGACGGGGCGCCCAGCCAGTGCTCGGCGGTGGTCAGCGCGACCCGGCCGCTCCTCCCCCACACCCCGCGCGGGGTCACCTGGACCAGCGGCAGCAGGCAGCGGGCGGCCACGCCCAGGGCCTGCGGGTCGGCGTCCGGCCACTCGGCGAGCAGCTCCTCGCGGATCTCCTTGGGCGTGCGGGGCCGCTCCTCGACGAAGGTCCTGCTCATCGAGGTGAGCCGGTCCAGGTCCACCCCGACCAGCCCCCTGCGGAAGATGTTGAGCTCCCGGTCGCGCGCCGCCTGGACGAGCGGACGCAGGGTGAGCGCGTCGGCGGCGGTGTGCGTATGGATGGTGGACCGCAGCGTGACGATACGGACCACCTCGCGGGACTCCATCAGCCCGGCGAGCTCCGCCGGATCGAAGCCGTCGAGGCGGGCGCAGAGCTGGTAGTAGGGCGGCTTGGTGTTCTGTGCCTGGAGGCCGACCAGGTGCTCCACGGCGTCCTTCGCGGACATCGCGGTCCGGCGCAGCAGCAGCTGGCGCTCCAGCGTGGCGCGGTTCAGGGCGCGGCGGGAGAGCACGGCGGGTGCGGCGGGGTTCCTGGTGACGGCCATGGACGCACGCTACGTGCCGTCGCGGACAGCTTCGGTCCGCATCGGGAATCGGGCCCGGTCCGTACCGGGAGTCGGGCCCCGGTCGTTTCGGGAATCGGGCCCGGTCCGTACGCCCCGCCATGCCGCCGTGGCGCGGGACCCGGGATCGCGGGGCGACCGCCCGCATCATGGGGCGGTGATCAGCGTCCTGTTCGCCGTCCTCACCGCGCTCAGCAACGGCACCGCCTCCGTGCTCCAGCGCCGGGCCGCCCGCACCGTCCCCGAGAGCGAGGCGATGCGTCTGTCGCTGATCGGGCATCTGCTGCGCCAGCGGATGTGGCTCGCCGGGATCGGCCTGGTGGTGGTCGCGGCCGTCTGCCAGGCCGTGGCGCTGGCCACCGGACCGATCGCCGTGGTCCAGCCGATCTTCGTCATCGAACTGCCCGCCACCCTGCTGATGGCGGCGTTCGTGATGCGCGTCCGGCTGCCCCGGCGGGTCTGGTACGGGGTGGTGGCCGTGACCGTCGGGCTGGCCCTGGGCATGGCCTCGGCGGCCCCCGGCGGCGGCAGCACCTCCGTGCAGTGGGCGGCCTGGGTCCCCGCGCTGATCCTGACCGGACTCTTCGAGGCCGCTCTGATCGCCGCGGCCCTGAAGAGCCGCGGCAACACCCGGGGCGCGCTGCTCGGCCTCGCCGCCGCCTGCGGGTACGCCCTGACGGCGGCGCTCATGAAGGACGCCATGGCACGGCTCGAAGGGGGCGGTGGAGCGGTGGCACTGATGACGTCCTGGCAGCTCTACGCCACCGCGGCGGCCGGCGTGGGCGCGCTGTTCCTGCTCCAGAACGCCCTCCAGGCGGGCACACTGGTCGCCGTCCAGCCGATGCTGACCCTCGGGGACGCGCTGATCAGCGTGGCGTACGGGGTGACGCTGTTCGGCGAGGAGCTGCGTACCGGCTGGTGGGTGCTGCCCGAGCTGGTCGCGCTCGTCCTCATCGCGGCCGGCTGCGTGGAACTGGCCCGTTCCCCGCTGGCGGCCGGGAACGCCGCCCCGCCCGCACGCCGGGTCAGGTGAGCCGGCCCGGTCCGGGTAGGGGTGACTTGCTCCCGACCGGGTCGCGCCACCCCTCGCTCGACGCTATTCTCCGGTCGAGCCATGTGTGGCGTACGGGCAAGGGGCCCGGTTCTTCTTCTGGGGGTCGGTGTGGTTTCTGGTCGTGTGGTGCGGTTCGACGGAGCTCGGGGATACGGCTTCATCGCGCCCGAACACGGGGGTGAGGACGTCTTCCTCCATGTGAACGACATGCTGATCCCCGAGTCCTACGTACACACGGGTACGGCGGTCGAGTTCGAGATCGAGGACGGTGACCGCGGGCTGAAGGCGTCGTCCGTCCGGCTCGCCGAAGGGCCCGACGGGAAGCCACTGACCCCTCCGAGGACCATCACCGTTTCCGGAGGACCGGACGACGACACCCTGTGCGATGTGCTCAGCGCGGCCGAGTACACCAGGGACGTGACCGACGTGCTGCTGGAGTCCGCACCGTCGCTGACGGGTGCGCAGATCCTCCAGATCCGGCGCGGGCTGCTGCAGTTCGCCAAGAACCACGGCTGGACCGAGGGCTGAGCACCCCGGGGGTACTGAGGCTCCGGAGCCGGGCCGGCCGCCTGTTCAGCCGCTCGGCTCCCGCACCACCAGCGGGGTGCCGAGGACCTGGTGTCCGCCGCTGGCCAGCATGCGCACCTCGCCCCGGTCGCTGATCTCCGCGCGCACGATTCCGGTCTCGTCCTCGTAGATCGGGAAGCCGCCGGCTCCCGACTGTTCCGTGCGCCGGACGGTCACCGTGTCGTCCTCCACGGCGGACGCCTGAAATACCAACTGGTAGCTCTCCGGGTAATCCATGGCCGTTCTCCGATGCGGATGGGGCGGGGCATGTTCCTCCCGCACCTTCCATGGTCCCCCCGACCGGCCCTCGGCGCCCGAGCAGCGGCCCACGGCTGCGGACTCATGCCCGGCCCACTTATCCTGAACCCATACGGGCGGTTCAACAGCACTCGGGTGCATACCGCATGAATAGCCCCCTTTCTCCCGAGTCGTGTGCGCGGCATGCACGCCCGGGATCCCCGAGACCGGGAAGGGACACACCATGATGGATGCCGACAGGGGAGACGATGTCTACCAGCCCCAGCAGCCGGAGGCCTCGGACCTCGCCGAGCAGCTCGACGTCCAGGACACCCTGGACAACCGGGGGCTGACCGACGCACTCGACGAGGGCTACTCCCCGCCCGAGCGCCCATGGGCGGTGGAGGACCGGGGCACCACCGCCGCCGAACAGCACGACGGCGAGTCGCTGGACGGCCGCCTGGCCCGTGAACTCCCCGACTCCCCCGAAGCCGACGGGAACGGCGACGGCGTGGGGGATCTGCCCGGCGGTGACGGCGAGCTCTGGGACGCGGAGGTCGGTACGGTGCGCGCCGGCCGGCTCACCCGGCAGCTGGACATCGACGAGCCGGACACCATGGCGGGCGAGGACGTCGGGATCGACGGGGCCGGCGCATCCGCCGAGGAGGCGGCCATGCACGTGGTGTCGGACGGCCAGGTCTGAGACGACGGACCCCGGCACCGGTCGCACGGCCCCGCGCGAACCGCCCCGCCCCGCCCGAACCATGACTTCCGAGGTAATCGACGCCTTTGACTCCGTCGGACATCGTGTTCCTCACGAGCCCACGAGGGCCCGGCCCGAAGGCCGGGACGCGAGGAGAGGAACAGCCCGATGACCGCATACGAGAACGCCGTGCAGCAGTACTTCGCCGCCTGGAACGCGACCGCCTCCGAGGAGCTGGAGAAGGCCGTCGCCGCCGCCTTCACCGAGGACGCCACGTACACCGACCCGCTGGCCGATGTGAGCGGTCACGAGGAGCTCGCGGCTGTGATCGGCGGCGTCCACCAGCAGTTCCCCGGCTTCGAGTTCCGGATCACCGGCGCGCCGGACGGGCACCACGACCTCGTGCGCTTCAGCTGGGAACTGGTCTCCACCGCCGACGGTTCGGCGCCCGTCGCCGGGTCGGACGTGGCCACCCTCGCCGAGGACGGACGCATCTCCTCGGTCAGCGGCTTCCTCGACCGGGTCCCCGGCGCCTGAAGGTCCGCCGGGATGCCTGGGGCGGGACCCGGCACCACCCGCCTCAGGCCGGCTCGTCGAGGAACCTGCCGCCCTCCAGAAGGGTCTTGAGCGTCGAGAGGATCGCCACCCAGCCGCCGCTGACGCCCTCCAGCATCCTGCTGTCGGGGCTGTCGAACCCGTCATGGGTGAGCGTCAGTTTGATTCCCAGCTCGGGTTCCTCGGCCGGCTCGATGTCGAAGGCGACCTTCGACCGTTCCTGCACGGCCCTGTCCCACTCCTCGTCCGAGGCGAAGTCGAACATCTGGCGGTGCATGGGCTGGAGGGTGTGCCAGGTGTACGAGAGCCGCCTGCCGGGCTCCGCCTCCAGGACCCGCTGGCCGACCTCCTCGAACTCGCCGTCCGGGTCCATCTTCCAGCGGACCGGTGCGCCGGGTTCCCAGGTCGATTCGGGGCCGTAACCGCCCATGTAGATCTTGATGAGCTCGGCGTCGGTCAGCGCGTGGTAGAGCTTCTCGGCACTGGTCTGGATGTAGAGGGCGTAGACGAACTCGGGCCTGTCCATGACGGTTCCTTCCTACGGGGTGTCGGCGAAACCCGCTCCGGCCGGTGACCGCGACGCCCGTGACTGCGCCGGGACTGCCGACAGCCCGGGCGCCGGCTCCAGCGGGCGGTCGGTGAAGAACCGGGCCGCGAGGTCCGCGACGTCGTCCGGGCGCTCCAGGACCACCCAGTGGTCGGACTCCCCGATCGTGAGGAATCTGCTTCCCTCGATCGTGGCGGCGAACGCCCGCTGCCGCTCGGGCGAGGTCACCGTGTCGTGCTCGCCCGCGAAGACCAGGGCCGGCACGCCGGTCAGTCCGCCGGAGAAGTCCGGCCGGTGGCACAGCGCCCGGTGCAGCGACTGCGCGGCGTGCGGGGAATGGGTGAGGGCGTACAGGAACGAGCGCCGCACATAGCGCCGCGCCAACTCACCTCGGTGGACCGTGCGTTCGGGGTCCTGGCACATCAGCACCCCGGCGGCCAGGCCGGCCAGCCCCTCCAGGTCGCCGGTCTCCAGCCGGTCGACGGCGCGGCTCCACCGCACCCGCTGCTCCTCGGTGATGTGGGCGGGGACTCCGCCCAGCATCAGCCGGGCGATCCGGCCGGGATGCTGCCGCGCGCAGCCGAATGCGATCGAGGTGCCGTAGGAGAAACCGAAGAGGTTGGCCCTCGGCACGTTCAGATCGTCGATGATCCCGGTGACGGCTGCGTGCAGGACGTCGTCGCCCGCACCGGGCGGCAGCGGGTCCGCGCCGCCCATGCCGGGCAGGTCGGCGGTGACCACGGAGGCGAGCGGCCCCAGGTGGTCGTCCATCTGCGGCCAGCCGTACATCCCCTGGAGCGCGCCGCCGAGAACGATGACCGGCTCGGTGTGCGGCGAGGGCTGCGTCAGGACCCGGTAGCCGTAGCGCAGCCCGTCCACCGACAGGGTCCGGATGATCTCGTCGGCCATGGTTCGGTGCCTCTTGGTTTCCGGGTCAGGCCCTGGTGAGAACGAGTGCGGCGTTGTGTCCGCCGAAACCGAGGGAGGTCTTGACGGCCGCGTCGAACGCTCCCGGCCGGGCCTCCTTGCTCACCACTTCGATGGGGATCGCGGGGTCGGGGGCGTCGAGGTTCACGGTGGGCGGTACGAGCCGGTGCTGGAGCGCCAGCACGGTCAGCGCGGTCTCGATGCCGCCGGCGGCGCCCAGGGTGTGTCCGGTCATCGCCTTCGTCGAGGTGACCAGGGGGTGCTCGCCGAGGACCCGGCGCAGCATGGTCGCCTCGATGAGGTCGTTGGAGATTGTCGAGGTGCCGTGGGCGTTGACATGGCCGATGTCCCGGGCTCCGACCCCGGCGTCCGCGAGCGCGGAGCGCAATGCCCGTTCGATGCCCAGGCCCTCGGGGTCGGGTGCGACGGCGGAGTAGGCGTCGCTGGAGGCGCCGTATCCCGCGATGTGCGCGCGGACGGTGGCGCCGCGGGCCCGGGCGTGCTCCGGCCGTTCCAGCACCAGGAGGCCGGCGCCCTCGCCCACGACGAAGCCGTCCCGGTGCGTGTCGAACGGGCGGCAGGCCGCCTCGGGGTCGTCGCGCCGGGTGGAGACGGCCTTGAGCTGGCAGGCGCTGGCGATCAGCAGCCGGGAGCAGACCGATTCGGCGCCGCCCGCGACGACGATGTCGCAGGCCCCGGTGCGGAGCATCTGATGGGCGGTGCCGATGGCGACGGTGCCGGAGGAGCAGGCGGTGGAGACGGCCTGGCTCGGGCCGAGGGCGCCGAGGTCGGTGGCGACACTGCTGGCCGCGCCGTTGACGACGGTGAGCGGGGCGAGTTTCGGGGAGACCCGGCGCGCGCCGCGCTCGGTGAGGAGGGTGTGCTGTTCGTCGTAGAACGGCAGTCCGCCGTGGGCGGAGCCGATGACGACGGCGACCCGTCCGCCGTCCCAGACCGAGGGGTCGAGTCCTGCGTCGGCGACGGCCTCGCGGGCCGCGATGACGGCCAGTTGCGAGAAGCGGTCCATCAGCCGCGCGGTCGCCACCCCGAGCAGCGCCCGCGGGTCGAGGCCGGTGATGGTGTACATGAAGTCGCAGGGCAGGCCGTGGAGTTCGGGCCGGTGCGGGACCGACGGCGCGGTCGACGCCTCACAGACCGTGCGCCAGCTCGCCTCGGCCCCGGTGCCCGCGGCGGTGACCATGCCGATCCCGGTGACGGCGGCGGCGAACGGCTCGGCGCGGTACGGGCGGCCCGTCACGCGGCGGCCTTGCGGTGCACCGCGTCGACGAGCTGGCCGACGGTGTCCCGCGAGCTCAGCTGGACGTCGTCCAGATCGACGCCCATCCGGTCCTCGATGAGCAGCCGCAGTTCCTCCAGCGCCAGTGAATCCAGGCTGAGGTGACGGAGCGACACCTCGGGCCGGATGGCGAGCGGATCGGTGCCGAAGTTCGCCACCAGCAAGGTGTTGATCTCATCTGCCGTGCTCATGCGGCGCTCCTGCGCTCTCGTACGCGGTGACGCCCTGCCGCGTGAGGTGTGAGTGCCATCGGGGGACGCCGGCTGGTCCGGAGGAACCATATATACGCCTTCGCGAAGGTGATTCCGATCCGCGTTCCCCCGTGCGGTGGGCGGACGTCCAGGTGTGCGAATTCAGTGGTTCTCGGCGGCCCGACGCGCCTCCCGCCGCCGATGACCGGCCCGTACACTCCGCGATCATGACGATCGACATGACCCGGACCGACGGGCCCGCGCTCTTCCCGACGATGTCCACCATGCGCGCGATGCGCCGCCTGAAGCCGGAACCGGTGCCGGACGAGACGCTGGAGCAGCTCATACAGGCCGCCGTCTGGGGTCCCAGCGGCGGCAACATGCAGTGTTACGAGTACGTGGTGGTGACCGACCGCGAGGTGATGGCGGGTCTGGCGCCGCTGTGGAAGCGGTGCGTGGACGCCTACCTGGCGACGACCGGGAAGTACGCGCCCGGGGGAATGGACGACGCGGCGTACGGCCGGATGGTCGCCGCGATCGAGTACCAGCGCGACCACTTCGCCGACACCCCGGCGCTGATCGTGCCCTGCTACCGGTTCCCGGAGCCGCGCCTGGACGAGGAGGGGCTGCTGGCCTCCGCGCAGGCACTCGGCCCGGCCGCGACCGAGCACATGATGAACACCCGGGCGCGCTTCCAGGCTCTCGCCGAGGGCTCCTGCGTCTATCCCGGCGTACAGAACATCCTGCTCGCCGCACGGGCCCTGGGGCTCGCCGCGAACATCACCATCTGGCACCTGATGCTGGAGCAGGAGTGGAAGGAAGCGCTCGGCATCCCCGAGGACATGCACACCTATGCCGCCATTCCGGTCGGGTGGCCGCTGGGCAACTTCGGCCCGGTGCGGCGCCGCCCGGTGGCGGACGTCGTCCACCGCGACCGCTGGTAGCCCCGGGACCCGTCGGCGGCCCGTCCGTCCACCGGGCGGGCCGTCGTCTCGCACCTCAACTCCGTTGGAGTGAAAGGGGGTTCGACACGCCACAGGAGGTGATTGTCATGCCCCGAACAGACGGATACCCTGAGCGGGCTTCGCGGCCCCCGGACCCACCCCACTCGGGTCCGGGGGCCGCCCTTCTCTCTCCGCCCCCCACCGAGCAGGAGCAGGTATGCCCAGCCGCGCCGCCGCCCACACAAAGGGCCGCGCATCCGTCCTGGCGGCCCTCACCGCCACCGTCCTCACCGTGACCGGCTCGCCGGCCCTCGCCGCCGCGGACGGCGGCCACCCGATGAACCGGGCGTTCGCGCGGGCCGCCGCGGAGTTCGACGTGCCGCGCGATCTGCTCGCCGCCGTCGGTTACGGCGAGACCCGGCTCGACGGTCACTCCGGGCGCCCCAGCCAGGCCAACGGCTACGGCGTGATGCACCTGGTGAGCAACCCCACGAACCGGTCCCTGGAACAGGCGGCGGCCCTCACCGGCAAGCCCCTCGCCGAGCTCCGCACCGACACCGCGGCCAATATCCTGGGCGGCGCCGCGGTGCTGCGCAGCTACGCGGACAAGCTCGGCCTCGACGCCCGGGACCGCGACGACATCGACGCCTGGTACCCGGCCGTCGCCCAGTACGGCGGCGCGCAGGGGACGACCGCGGCCCTGTACGCCGACACCGTGTACACCTTCCTGGCCGACGGACTGAAGGCGGTCGTCCCGGGCGGCGAGCGGATCTCGGTGACGAGCCGTCCGGTCTCCCCGCACAAGGGGGCGCTCTCCGCCGCCGACGTACGCACCCAGAGCCCGGACTACCCCTCGGCGCTGTGGGTCCCCGCCAACGCGAGCAACTACGCGAAGGGCCGCTCGGCGAAGATCGACAAGGTGATCGTCCATGTCACGCAGGGCTCGTACGCGGGCTCCATCAGCTGGTTCCAGAACCCGGCCTCGGAGGTGAGCGCCCATTACGTGGTGCGCTCCTCCGACGGCGAGATCACCCAGATGGTGCGCGACAGCGACACCGCGTACCACGCCAGGAGCGCCAACGCCTCGGCGCTCGGCATCGAGCACGAGGGGTTCATCGACGACCCGTCCTGGTTCACGGACACGATGTACCGGTCGTCGGCGGCACTGACCAAGCACCTGTGCGACCGCTACGGGATCCCGAAGGACCGGGCGCACATCATCGGGCACAGCGAGGCACCTGGCAACGACCACACCGACCCGGGGCCCTACTGGGACTGGACCCGCTACATGCAGCTGGTCGGCGGGGACACCGGCGGCGGGGAAGGCGCCGACGGGGTGAGCTTCACCTCGTACGCGACCCAGCAGAGCGGCTCGTCGGGCGCCCAGGTCAAGGCGGTCCAGCAGCTGCTGAACGAGCAGGGCTACGACGCCGGCGCGGTGGACGGCAGCTTCGGCCCGGCCACGAGGACCGCGGTGACGGCGTACCAGTCGGCGCGCGGGCTGAGCGCCGACGGCGTGGTGGGGGCCAGGACCTGGACCGCGCTGCTCTCGGCCGGTACGACGCCGAGCCTCCAGCAGGGCGCTTCGGGCGACGGGGTGAAGCGGCTGCAGCGCTCGCTGACCGCGGCGCTCGGCTCGACGGTGGGAATCGACGGCAGCTTCGGCCCGGCGACCGCGACCGCGGTGCGCGACTACCAGACGGGCCGCGGGCTGACGGCCGACGGCATCGTGGGACCGGACACCTGGACGGCACTGCAGACGGGGCGCTGACCGGCCGTCCCCACGAGCGGGGCGGGCGCGCAAGGACCGCACCGCCCCGCTCCGGGGAGCCATGTCACGTTCAGGTAACCTGCCGGAAACCCTTGACGTTTCTCCTGGCGCGTTCTTAACCTCACTGCGTAGTTCGCATTCCTTGCAGTTCACGTGCTGCGGCGCTTTCCGCAGTGTTTTGACAGGCACAGACATAGACCACCTGTCGGTGGTTTCGTCATGCCTGTTTTTTTGTGCTCCCCGTGCCGCCGATGGGTCTTCCTCGAAGGCGGATTCATGGCACAACGTCCGAGCGTCAAAGGCGTCGGCGACGTCGTTGCGCTCATCGATGGGCTGGGAAAGATCACCGGCCGGGCGCAGGTCATCTGGTTTCTCGTGTTCGGCGGGCTGTTCCTCGACGCCTATTCGAACGCCGCGCTGAGCGCCGGTCTGGGGCCGATGACGTCCCAGATGGAGCTCACCAGCACCCAGGTCTCGATCCTCACGGCCACCGCTCCGGCCCTGGCGATCATCTTCAACCCGGTCGGCGGCTGGCTGGCCACCCGGATCGGCCGCGTGCCCCCGCTGCTCATCGCCAAGGTGTTCGCCATCGCGGGCGCCCTGCTGGCCGCCTTCGCCGGTGATTTCACCGTCGTCTGGCTCGGCCGGGTCCTGGTGGGTGTCGCGTACGGCATCGACTTCGCCGTGGCCATGGCGCTGCTCGCCGAGTACACCCCCGCGAAGCTGGGCGGCCGGCTGAACCTGTGGCAGGCCGTCTGGTACGTCGCCACCACCAGCAACCTCGCGCTCGCCCTGGTCTTCTTCAACCTGGACGTCGGCGCGGACATCTGGCGCTGGTCGGTCGGCTCGGCCGCGGTCGTCGCCGCCGCCCTGCTGCTGGGTCAGTGGCTGATGCTGCGGGAGAGCCCCACCTGGCTGGCGAGCAAGGGCCGGCTGGACGAGGCCGTCGTCAACCTGGAGAAGATCTACCGGATCGAGGCCGTCGCCGGGAAGCCCGACGAGGCGACCCGCGCCGCCACCGAGGCGCCCGCCATCGGCTTCCGCCAGGCCGGGCTGCTCTTCAAGGGCGAGTACCTGCCGCGCACGGTCCTCTCCTCGGTGATCTCGCTCGGGCAGTCGATGCAGTACTTCGCGGTCGGCTGGTACCTCCCGCTGATCAGCCTGACGATCTTCGGCGAGAGCTTCGAGAAGGCGACGATCGGCTCGATGGTCTTCAACGCCTTCGGTATCGCCGGCGGGCTCCTCTCCGCCTACTTCGGCCGCCGGCTGGGACTGCGGCTCAGCTCCGCCGCCGGGTTCGCCGGTGTCTTCGTGGCACTGCTCGCGATGGGGCTGACCTTCGAGAAGGTGCCCACGGCCGTGGCGTTCCTGCTGCCGGTGCTGTTCATCCTCTGCCACTCCGCGGGCCCCGGTGCCAACGGCAAGTCCATCGCCGCGCTCTCGTACAGCAGCGACGTCCGGGCGCTCGGCACCGGTGTCACCGGGATGGTCGGCAGCTTCGGCAGTGTCGTCGGGCTGTACGTCTTCCCGCAGATCAAGGACTCTTTGGGGCTCGCCGACACCTTCCTGGTGCTCTCCGTCGTGCCGCTGCTCGGCCTGATCACCTGCCTGGCGATCAAGTGGGACCCGACGAAGGCCGCCTCCCCCGACGAGGCCGCCGGCCAGGACCGGGCCGCCGTCGCCGCGCAGACGGGTCCCTCCGAATCCGCGGAGTCCCTGACCGCGCGCTGACCGGCCGCCGGGCCTGTCGCACCACACGATGGTCCCCTCCCCTCTCTCCCCCTCCGCACAGCTCGCTCGCGATGCTCGCAATGAAAGGGCTGCAATGACGCAGACGCTCCCCGGCGCCGCCCCACGGCGCGGTGTGCTGTCCATCGACGAGGGCACCACCGGCACCCGGGCCGGAGTCGTCCTCGACTCCGGCGCCGCCCACGAGGTGTTCTACCGGTCGATCAAGGTCAGCCATCCGGACGACCTCTCGGTCGAGCAGGACCCGATGGAGATCTGGTCCGCCACCGTCGAGGTGGCGCGCCGGGCCGTCGGCCGGGCCCGCGAGGAGGGCATCGGGATCACCGCGGTGGCACTCTCCACCCAGCGGGCGACCGCGATGCTGTGGGACCGGGTGACCGGGCGGCCGCTGCTGCCCGCGGTGGTGTGGCAGGACCGGCGGTACGCGGCCGAGCTCACCGCGTACGAAACCGAGTGGGACGCCGCCCTGCTGGCCCGCCAGGGCCGGCCGGTCGGCGCCCGCGCACCGTTCCTCTGGGCCGCCCGGCAGATCGCCGCGCACCCGGAGGTGGCCGCCGCGCACCGCGAGGGCCGGCTGCTCTTCGGCACCGTCGACACCTGGCTGATCTGGCGGCTCACCGGCGGCGCCGTGCACGCCACGACGCCGACGAACGCCGCCTCCACCGGTGGCTACCTGCTGGAGCGGCACGCCTGGGACGAGGAGTGGATCGGCCACCTCGGCTTCCCGCTCGACCTGCTCCCGGAGCTCCGCTCCGACGACGCCGGATTCGGTACGACCGACCCGGCCGCCCTCGGGATCGCCGTCCCGCTGGCCGCCTCCATGGGCGACCAGCACGCCGCGCTCGTCGCACTCGGCGGCCTCGCCGCCGGGCAGGGCATGTGCGTGTACGGGACCGGGGCCTTCGTCGACGCGGCGACCGGCACCACGCCCGCCCTGCCCCGGCCGGACATCTCCGGGGTGCTCGCCCAGCCCGGCCGGCGGCAGGGCGACATCAGCCACTACAGCCTGGAGGCGTACACCTCCACGGCGGGTTCGGCGCTGCGCTGGCTCTGCGACGACCTGGGGCTGTTCGCGTCGCCGAAGGAGCTCGGTGAGGAGGCGGGCCGGGTCCCCACCCGGCCGGGCCGCACCCCGCGTTTCGTCCCGGCGCTCGCCGGGGTCCGTACGCCGGTCTGGCACCCGGAGGCCACCGCCTCCCTCACCGGGCTCACCCTCGCCACCACCCGCGCCGATCTCGCCCGCGCCGTCCTCGACGGGATCGCGCACTCGGTGTGCGACCTGATCGACGGGGTCGCCGACACGATGGGCACACCGTTCACCCGCCTCCGGGTCGGCGGCGGTGTCTCGGGCAGCGACCCGCTGATGCGGATCCAGGCCGACCTGACCGGTCTGCCGCTGGAGCGGGTCTCCGACTCCGCCACCGCCAGCCTGCGGGGCACCGCGTATCTCGCCGGTGTCGCGCAGGGCCTGTGGTCCTCGCTCGAAGAGGTCGTCGAGGCGCAGCCGCTCGGCCGGATCTTCGAGCCCTCGATCACGGCGGCCGAGCGCACCGCGCAGCGGTCCGCCTGGCGCGACGTGCTCATCGCCCACCTGAACGACCCCGCCCTGCTCCCCCTGACGGACCCCGAACCTCGCACCCCCCACTGACGGCCCCCCGACCGTCACCCGGCGGCCGGTACCGACCACACGGCCGCCGCACCGAAACACCAGGAGTTGATGTTGTGATCACCATGCCCGCCCGGAAGCCGCGGCGCAGCGCCGCGGCGACCCGCCGAACGCCCCTGCTGCTCGACCGTGCGGCCCTCAAGCGCCGGCTGGCCGACGACACGTACGACGTGCTCGTCATAGGCGGCGGCATCACCGGGGCGTACGCCGTGCTCGACGCGGCCTCGCGCGGGCTGCGCGCGGCGCTGGTCGAGAAGGACGACTTCGCCTCCGGTACGTCGTCGAAGTCCTCGAAGATGGTGCACGGCGGCCTGCGCTACATCGAGCAGGGCAATGTCAACCTGGTCCGCCACTCGCTCCTGGAGCGGCACCGCTTCCGCAAGAACGCCCCGCACCTGGTGCACCGGCTGCCGTTCCTCTTCCCGATCCTGGAGAAGGAGGGCATCTTCGACGCCCGCCTCGCCAAGGGCTTCGAGGGTCTGCTGTGGACGTACGACCTGGTCGGCGGCTGGCGGATCGGCAAGCTGCACCAGCGGCTCACCGTCCCCGAGGTCCTCGCGCAGGCGCCGACGCTGCGTGCGGAGAACCTCAAGGGCGGGCTGATGTACTTCGACGCCCGCACCGACGACGCCCGCCTCGTCCTCACCATCGTGCGGACCGCCGCCGCGCTCGGTGCGACGGTCCTCAACGGCGCCAGGGCCGAGGGTCTGCTGATGCAGGCGGGCAAGGTGGCCGGCGCCCGGGTCTCGGCGGACGGCGACAGCTTCGACATCCGGGCGCGGGCCGTCGTCAACGCCACCGGCGTCTGGACCGATGAGCTCGACGCGAAGGCGGACGACGGCCACAAGCCGCAGGTCAGGCCCGCCAAGGGCGTCCACATCGTGGTGCCGTGGGACAAGGTGCGGATCAACTGCACGGTCACCGTGCCGATCCCCGGCCGGGCCCGCCGCGCGACCTGCACCCGCTGGGGCAACAGCGTCGTGCTCGGCACCACCGACGAGGACTACCAGGGCTCCCCCGACGATGTGCACTGCACCCGGGAGGAGATGGACTTCCTGCTGGAGGGCGCCAACACCGCCTTCGAGGGGAAGCTCACCCCGGACGACGTGGTCGGCTCCATCGGCGGTCTGCGCCCGCTGGTCGGCGGCAAGGAGGGCGCGACCCTCGACATGCGCCGCGACCACCACATCACCATCGGCCGCACCGGGATGGTGACGGTGACCGGCGGCAAGCTCACCACCAGCCGGCACATGGGCGAGCTCGTCATCGACAAGGTGATGACCGTCCTCGGCCGCAAGGGCAGGAGCCGCACCACCGACCTCCCGCTGCTCGGCGGTGCCGGTTACGACGCCGAGGCCGTCGCGGCCTCCGGTGGCATCGCCGCGCACCTCGGCGAGCGCTTCGGCACCGAGGCCCGTTTCGTCGGCGACCTGATCCAGGACGACCCGTCGCTGGCCGAGCCGATCGTCGCGGGACTCCCGTACACCAAGGCGGAGGTCGTCTACGCGGCCCGCGCCGAACTGGCCCGCTCGGTCGACGACGTGCTCTCCCGCCGGATGCGCGCCCGGCTGTTCGCCCGGGACGCGTCCGCCGACGCCGCCGGGGCCGTGGGCGCGATCCTCGGCCGGGAACTGAACCTCACTCAGGCCGAGGTGGAGCGTTCGGTCTCCGAGTACCTCGCAGCCGTCCGTCACGAAAAGTCCGTACTCCTCGAAGGGGCAGCAGCATGATCAGCCGTCAGACCATCACCCACCCGTTCAACCGGGGCAACTACACGATCGGCGCCCCCAGCTTCGCCAAGTGGGCGCAGAACACCCCGATCGGGGACGGCGAGGCCGCCCTCCAGGTGAACCCGGTCGAGGTGCCCGAGAGCGTGATCGAGGCGCTGCGCGAGGCGGCGCACGCGGTGCACACCGCCCGCGAGGAGGTGGTCACCCGGACCCGTGACTGGTGGGCCGGCTCGATGATCGGCGAGACCGAGGGCCGTCCCGCGACGCCGGACGCCGTGATCGTCGAGGCGGCCGACGCCGACCAGGTCGCGGCCGTGCTGCGGATCTGCCACGAGGCCGGCATCCCGGTCACGCCGTCCGCCGGCCGCTCCAATGTCACCGGTGCGGCGCTCCCCGTCTTCGGCGGCGTCGTCCTGGATGTCTGCGGGCTGAACCGGATCACCGGCTTCGACGCCGAGTCGAACGTCGTGGACGTCCAGGCCGGCATGTTCGGCGACCTCTTCGAGAAGCAGCTCCAGGAGGAGTACGGCGTCACCACCGGCCACTGGCCGTCCGCGTTCGCCGTCTCGACGGTCGGCGGCTGGATCGCCTGCCGCGGCGCCGGTCAGCTCTCCACCCGCTACGGCAAGATCGAGGACATGGTCGTCGGCGTGGACGTGGTGCACGCCGACGGCACCCGGGCCACGTACGGCGACTACGCGCGCGCCGCGGTCGGCCCGGACCTGCGCCAGTTGTTCGTCGGCTCCGAGGGCACCCTCGGCGTCATCGTCTCGGCCCGGCTGCGGGTGCACCCGCTGCCGGAGTACGCCGACGCCGTGGCGTACGGCTTCAAGACCTTCGCCGAGGGCCTGGACGCCTGCCGCAGGATCATGCAGCGCGGTGCGACCCCGGCCGTCCTGCGGCTGTACGACACCCTGGAGTCGGGCACCCACTTCGGCCACCCGGAGACCAACCTCCTGCTCGTCGCCGACGAGGGCGACCCGGCCATCGTCGACGCCTCGATCAAGGTGGCGGCCGAGGTCTGCGAGGAGTACGGCCCCGAGCTGGACAGCAAGGCGGTCTTCGAACGCTGGCTGGACGAGCGGATGCTGGTCGGCAAGTCCGCCGACGGCTTCAAGCCCGGCCCCGGCTTCGTCGCCGACACCCTGGAGATGGCCGCGTCCTGGACCGACCTCCCGGTGATCTACGACGAGGTGGTCGCCGCGATCCAGTCGGTGCCCGGCACCCTGGCGGCCTCGGCCCACCAGTCCCACGCCTACACCGACGGCGCCTGCGTCTACTTCTCGCTGCGCGGCGACGTGGCTCCCGAGTCGCGCCGCGACTGGTACCGCTCGGTGTGGGACGCGGCCAACGCCGTGCTGATCGAGCACGCGGCGGCGCTCAGCCACCACCACGGCTGCGGTCTGCTGCGCGGCCCCTACCTGGAGGAATCCCTCGGGGCGGGCTTCGCGACCTTCGTCGCGGTGAAGAAGGCCCTGGACCCGGCCGGCATTCTCAACCCTGGCAAACTGGGCCTTCCCAGCCGATTCGGTACGTCTCCGCTGAACTGACTCCAGGTCCTCCGTCTGGGTCATGCCGGACCCCGCGACCCCGGCATGACCCGCACGAGAGGCCCCTGGCCGGCAGCAGCCACGAACCCCTTCCTCCCCAGGCAGGCCCTTGCCATGACCCCTTCCCCCTCCCGGTCCGGTGCCCCGCTCGACCCCCGGCTCACCGCGGCGTTCGCCGAGGTGCCGGTCGTCGCGTCGGTCGTCGGGACCCAGCCGCTGCGGCAGTTCCTGACCGCACCGGCCAAGGTGTGCATCCTCGCCTCGTTCGCGGTGGGGCAGTTGCCCCAGGTCGTGCCGGCGCTGGGCCGGGCGGGGAAGACCGTGTTCGTCAACGTGGACAGCAGCCCCGGTCTGGCCCAGGACCGGGGCGCGCTGGAGTTCATCAGGAACATGGGCGCGCACGGCGTGGTCAGCACCCGGCTCTCCCTCATAGAGAAGGGCCGCCCGCTCGGCCTGCTGACGATGATGAAGGTGTTCGTCACCGACCGGTCCAATCTGCGCCGCTCCACGGACGCGATCTCGCGCGGGGCGCCGGACCTGGTCGAGATCATGCCCGCCCCGATCATCGGCCGGATGAGCGCGCAGGCACAGCGCGCGATGTCCCCGTCGGTGGCCGCGGGCTTCGTGGAGAGCCCCGCGGACGTCGCGCTGGCACTGGCCCTCGGGTCGGCCGCCGCCGCCACGTCCGACCCCCGCCTCTGGACTCTGCGCCGGGACCAGCTGCCGCCGGTCCCGCCCTCCGCTCCGAAGAGGCCCGTCCCACCCCAGGAGTAACCCCCCATGACGTATGTGGTCATAGCCCGCTACCGCACCAGGGCCGGTGAGGAGAACACCGTCCTGCCCCTGCTCGACACGATGGCCGCCGCCTCCCGCGAGGAGCCCGGCAACCTCGCCTACCGGGTCCACCAGGGCACCGAGGACCCGCGCGCGATCGTGCTGTACGAGGAGTACGCCTCCGAGGCCGACTTCACCGCGCACTGCGCCACCCCGCACTTCCAGGAGATCGTGCTCGGCAAGGTCGTGCCGCTGCTGGAGAGCCGGGACGTGCTGCGCTGCGCGCCGCGTCCGGAGGTGACGGCGTGAAGACCCGTGCGGTGGTGCTGCGCGGGATATCGACGGCCCGCCCGTACTCCGGGACCCGTCCGGTCGAGGTGGAGGAGCTGGAGCTGGGCGCCCCTCGCGAGGGCGAGGTGCTGGTCCGGATCGCGGCCGCCTCGCTCTGCCACTCGGACCTCTCGGTGGTCAACGGCGACCGGGTCCGCCCGCTGCCGATGGCCCTGGGCCACGAGGCGGTGGGCGTGGTCCAGGAGACCGGACCGGGTGTCGGGCGGGTCTCCCCCGGCGACCATGTCGCGCTGGTCTTCGTGCCGAGCTGCGGCTTCTGCGGCGACTGCGCACAGGGCCGGCCGGCCCTGTGCGCGCAGGCCGCGGCGGCCAACGGCTCGGGGGCGCTGCTGCACGGCCCGTCGCTGCTGACCGACGCCGCCGGCAACCCGGTCCACCACCAGCTGGGCGTGTCCGCGTTCTCCGAACACGCGGTGCTGGCCCAGGAGTCGGTGGTGCCGATCCCCAAGGACGTTCCGTTCACCGTGGCGTCGATGTTCGGCTGCGCGGTGCTGACGGGCGCGGGCGCGGTGATCAACACGGCGGCCCTGCGTCCGGGGCAGTCGACGGTGGTCTACGGCCTGGGCGGGGTGGGCCTCTCCGCGGTGCTGGGTGCCCGCGCCGCGGGGGCGTATCCGATCGTCGCGGTCGACCCGGTCCAGGAGAAGCGCGAGCTGGCTCTCCGGCTGGGTGCGACGCATGCCTGCGCCCCCGATGACGCGCTGCGACAGATCCGTGAACTCACCTCCGGTGGCGCCGAGCTGGCGGTTGAGGCGGTGGGCAGTCCGAAGGTGATGGCGCAGTGCCTGTCGGCCGTGGCACGGGGCGGCAAGGTCGTCTCGGTGGGCCTGCCCGCACCGGACCGGGTGCTGGAGGTACCGGCCCTGGCGTTCGCGGGCGAGGGCAAGTCGCTGCTGGGCTCGTACATGGGTGACGCGGTGCCGCGCCGCGACATCCCGAGGTTCCTGGACCTGTGGCGGGCGGGTCTGATGCCGGTGGAGCAGATGCACACGGGCACGCTGCCGCTGAGCGACATCAACGCGGCGATGGAGGAGCTGGCTTCGGGCCGGGCGATCCGTCAGGTCATCGACACCTCGGGGATGCTGAACGGCTGACGCCCCGGGCCGTGAAACGGCCGGTGGCGCCCCTGGATGCCCGAGGGGCGCCGCCGGCCGTCGGCCGTCAGCTGTCGGCCTCCTCGGTCTCCGGCGCGGACGCGGGCGTGAAGTGCAGGGTGATCCTGCGCCGGCCGATGCGCCATCCCCGCTCACCGCGCACGATCACGTCCTCGTAGGTCACGCTTCCGCACTGACCGTCGGCACCGGCACCGATCCCCTTGGACCGCGCGTGGACCCGGCCGTCCCCGGCCTCGGTCAGGACGATGTTGGTGACATGGTGGCCCACGGGTGCGCCGGGCTTGCCCGCCCGCGCCCTCGCCATGTCCCGGAAGGCGGCCAGCCCGTGCACCTCCCCGTGCCCGAGGTTCGAGGTTTCGTAGACGATGTCGTCGGTGAACAGCTCGTCCAGCCGGTCCAGTTCGTCGTTGTCGACCAAGTGCCCGTGCAGGGCGAGCAGTTCGGAGATGTCCAGACGGTCCTCGACACTGAGCGTCATCGCCGGTCCTTTCGTGAGAGCTCTCGCGACGGTGCGGCAGTTATACGGGGAGGGCTCCCCGTACGACCCGGCACAGCACCGGTCGCACACCGTCGTGGCCCGGGGAGTTCATTCCGCTGGAGCAACCGCGGCACGGTCGTAACGAAGCAGCACGACCCCGTTGCCGAACTCCCGGCTCCCGGCCGGACGGAGGCCGGTCCGCACCGCCGAGGCCGGAAAGAGGGGTTTGCCCCGGCCGATGAGGACCGGATGGACGTAGACGCGGTACTCGTCGACCAGATCGAGCCGCATGAAGGTCGCGGCGAGATCGGCGCCCCCGAGACACAGGTCCCCGCCGGGCTGCGCCTTCAGTGCCCTGATCTCCTCCGCGTCGACCTCCCGCCTGATCGTGGTGTTCCAGTCGGCCCGTTCCAGGGTCCGGGAGAACACGATCTTGGGCATGTCCCGCCAGATGCCGGCGAAGTCCGCCACGGTTTCGGTGGCGGAGGGATCGGAGTCGGCGGTCGGCCAGAAGTCCGCCATGAGCTGATGGGTCACCCGGCCCTCCAGGAAGCCGCCCATGGCCCTGAGCTGCTCGTTGAAGTGACGGTGCAGTTCGTCGTCGACCAGGTGCCAGTCGATCTCGCGGTCCGGCCCCTCGATGAAGCCGTCGAGGGACACCTGGGACATCAGGACGATCTTCCTCATCGCAATCCTCTTTGCCGGAGGCGTCGCGCCACACGGTCGCCCGGCGCCAGAACAGTTGACGCCTCGGCCGCGCACCTGGCAACGAATGACACACCTCGTGGGCACTCCACGGCACAGCTCCGCGCGGCACGGCAGGACCGGCATACGGTGATTCGGTCGAAGCGGCATCGCTGCGGCCGGTGCGTTCCCACGGCCCGGAAAGAGGTTCGGTATGAGAGTCGGTACGGCCCGTTCGGCCGCGGTCCAGTGGGTCACCGAGCATGCCCGGCCCGGTCCCGGCTTCCGCGGCGCCTATTTCAGCGGCTCCACGGTGGGCCTGCCGGACGACGCCGGGCTGTCCCCGTTCTCGGACGTGGACGTGGTGGTCGTCACCGCCGCACCGGACCCGCCGGCCGGGCCGGGCAAGTTCCGTTTCCGGGGTGTGCTGCTGGAGGTCAGCCATCTGCCGTGGGAGGAGCTCGCCTCGGCTGACGGGGTGCTCTCCTCGTACCATCTGGCGGGGAGCTTCCGCCGGGACACGGTCATCGAAGACCCGACGGGCCGGCTGCGCGAACTGCGGGCGGACGTCTCGCGCCGGTTCGCCGAGCGGCGCTGGGTGCACCGCAGGTGCCTGGACGCCGAGCGCCGGATCGAGACCCGCCTCGCCGCCTTCGACGCCTCCGCGCCGTTCCATGAACAGGTGATGTCCTGGCTGTTCCCCACCGGGGTCACCACCCATGTCCTGCTGGCCGCCGCGCTGCGCAACCCCACGGTCCGGCTGCGGTACCCGGCGGCCCGTGAGGTCCTCGACGCGTACGGGCAGGGGCAGCTGTACCCCGAGCTGCTGGAACTGCTCGGGTGCGCAGGGCTGTCCGCGCCCAGGACGGGGCACCACCTGGACGAGCTGGCCCGCACCTTCGACGCGGCCGCGGAGGTCGCCCGTACGCCGTTCTTCTTCAGTGGCGACATCACCGCCGGGGCGCGGCCGATCGCCATCGACGGCAGCCGGCACCTCATCGAGCGGGGCGACCACCGCGAAGCGGTGTTCTGGATCATCGCGACCTTCGCGCGCTGTCACACCGTACTGGCCGTGGACGCCCCCGAACTGCACCGCGCACGGCTCCCGGCCTTCCAGGAGGCCGTCGCCGATCTCGGCATCACGTCCACCGATGACCTGCTCCGCCGGGGCGAGGAGGTCATCGCCTTCCTTCCCGGACTCCGGCGGACCGCCGGACGGCTCCTGGCGGCCAACACGGACATCACCGGCACCACCGGATGACGCGGGCGGCGGACACCGGGCGGCGGCACACCTCAGTAGTGGCCCGTCCTGCCGTCCAGGATCTCTCTGATGGCGTCCAGGTGGCCCGCGTGCCGGGCGGTCTCCTCGATCATGTGGAGCAGGATCCAGCGCAGGCTCGCGCCCGAGGCCTCGAAGTCCGGGTGCCGGCCCACGTCGTCGAGCGAGCCTGCCGCGATGATCTCGTTCGACGTCGCGACCTGCCGGTCGTAGTCGTCCAGCAGCTTCGCGAGCGGAACGCCCTCGACCATCATGCCGGCGTCCTTCGGCCCGTCGAAGATGGGCCCCACCGCCGGGCGGCCCATCAGGACGACCTCGAACCAGAGGTGCTCGGCCCAGCGGAGGTGCGACATGACACCCGCCATCGTCATGAGCGGCGAGGACGGCAGGACGGAGCGGTGCGCGTCCGCCTCCGAGAGTTCCTCGCACTTCCAGCGGGCGGTCGCGCGTTGCGTGTCGAGCCAGCCGGCGAGCTGGGTCCGCTCGTCCGCGTCGTAGGCGGGGCGCTCGCGGGAGGGGTACAGGGAGGGCGACATGGTCATCGAAATTACCCGAGGCGAGGTCACACCTCACAACACTTTTCGGCCGATGCGACGCCGGACTCCCCTCCACCCGGGCCGGTCGCCCTGATACCTTGACCGGCATGTTCCTCCCCCTTGCGTAGGGCCCCGCACTGACCGCACCCCGCTTCCACCGGGTGCGGCACTCCGGTGTCCCCGCATGCCCGCAGCGCCCTCTTCGCGCTGCCCCCACGAGGAACGTACCGATGCTCTCGCCCTCACCCGTGCCTTCACGCACGCCTTCGTACGCCACTGTCCTGCGTACCCGTCACGCCGCCCGCACCTTCGGTTCCGCCCTGCTGGGGCGGCTCTCGTACGGGATGGTCTCCCTCTCCCTGATGCTGGCGGTGAAAGCCGCCACCGGCTCGTACTCCGTCGCCGGTGCCGTCATGGCCCTGTACGGGGCGGCCAGTGTCCTCGTCTCCCCCGCCCGTGCCGCGCTGATCGACCGGCACGGGCCGCGCCGGGCCCTGCCGCCGATGGCCGGGGTCTACGCGGTACTGCTCGCCGCCCTCGCGTACGCCACCTGGCGGCCGGGGGCCCCGGCGTTCCTGCTGGGGGCGTTGGCCGCCGCTGCGGGGGTCTGTACACCACCGCTGGGGCCGGTGATGCGGACCCTGTGGAGCGGTCTCGTCGCCGACCGGGAGCTGTTGCGGCGCGCCTACAGTCTGGACGGTGTCGCCGAGGAACTCCTCTTCGTCAGTGGTCCGTTGCTGGTGGGGGTGGTGGTGAGGTGCGCCTCGCCCGCGGCCGGGATCGCGGTCAGCGCCGCGCTGATCCTCGTGGGCACCTTGGCGCTGGTGTCGTCACCGGCGGTCCGCGGTGCGGGCGTGGCGCCGTCGGACGACAAGGCCGCCGGACCGGATGACCCGCAGGTCGGACGGCGGCTGCTCGGCGTCGTCGGACTGCGGCACGCGGTGCTGGTGACGGCGGCCGTGGGCCTGTGCCTGGGGGGCCTGGACCTGCTGGTGGTGGCATTCACCGAGCAGCGCCACCAGGGCACGGCGGCCGTGTCGTGGGTGCTCGCCGCGCTCTCGGCCGGAAGCGCGGTCGGGGGGCTCGCCCACGGCGCCGTCCCCTGGCGGGCGTCGAACCGGGCGCGGCTCCCGCTGCTGGCCGCCGGACTGGGCGCCGCCGTGGTCGGGGCCGGGCTGTCGCCCGGTGTGTACGTGCTGGCCGCGTTCGCCGCGGTGGCCGGGCTGTTCGTCGCGCCGGCGCTGACCACCGCGTACCTCATCGCGGACGAGTCCGTGGGCGCGGGCAGCCGCACACAGGCGGGGGCCTGGGTGAACACCGCGGTCAACGCGGGGTCGTCGGTGGGCGCCGCGGCGGTGGGTCTGCTGGTGGACCGGCTCCCGCCGGCCGTCTGCTTCGCGGTCGCGGCGGTGCCCGCGCTGTTGTGTGCGGCCGTGGTGGCGCGGGGTGCGACGGCGCGCGGTCCGGTGGACAGTGGCGAGACGGCTCGCGGCGCGGTCAGCCGTTCGTGACCGGGCGGTCCGGCGTTCCCCGGCCGCCCGGTGTCCGCCAGTCCTCCCAGACCGCGGCCAGCTCCGCCTCGATCGCGGGTGCCACCGTGTCCAGCAGCCGTATCTGCGCCCCCGGCCCCGCCAGTGCCATGCGGTACGGGTGGGGCCGGCCGCCCGGATCGGCGCCGAGGGCCGTGACCGAGCCGATGACGCGGTTGGGGCCCAGGATTCCGGGGAGTTCACGCATCTCCGGGTCCATGAGGTCCAGGTCCTCGACCAGCAGCTCGCAGCCGTCGTACGAGGCCCGTGTCATCGCCCTGACCCCGCCGCCCCGCTCCCCGGACCGCCCCAGGACCAGGGTGTCGCGCCACAGCATCCGCGCACCGGCCGCCAGCGAGACCTCCATGGAGCGCTCGACCCGGGCCCCCGAGGAGATCACGAACGGCCGGGCGTCCCAGTGCAGTTCGCCGCCCTCCGCCACATCGACGCGGGCCCGCCACCGCGACGTGCCGCCGCGGTGGTCGTACGCCACCAGGCCGGACGGCTCGACCAGCTCCAGCCGGGCGCCGGGGCCGACCGAGATGTCCAGCAGCAGATCGTCGCCCGCGAGCAGGCCCGCCCGGGTGCCGACCAGAGCGATCCGCAGACGGTCGGCGGACGGCAGCAGGGGCCGGGGCGCGAGGAAGGAGCCCAGGCGCAGTTCGCGCGCGAGGTGGCGGCCCGGACCGTCGCGCTCCACGGCGACGACGGTGGGCTCGGCGGATTCCTCGGTCACGAGTCGTCGTGGCTGTGGCTGTGGGGCGCCATCGGGCCAGGGTCGGTGGGGACATGGGTGCCCGAGCGGTGACGTTCGAGCATCTCCCTCACCCAGTTGGCCAGCCGGGCGACCGAGACCGGGTCGTTCTTGGAGAGCGCGAGGACCGGCAGACCGTCGCGCGCGCTCGACGCGTCGGCGACCATCGCGTCCACGTCGACCTCCACATGGGGCGCGAGGTCGGTCTTGTTGATGATCAGGAGGTCGGCGCCGGTGATGCCGGGGCCGCCCTTGCGGGCGACGTCGCCGCCGCCCGCGACATCGATGCAGAACAGCTGGGCGTCGGCGAGGGCCGGGCTGAAGGTGGCGGTGAGGTTGTCGCCGCCGCTCTCGACGAGCACCAGGTCGAGCGGGCCGTACGCCTCCTCCAGGTCCTCCACGGCATCGAGGTTGGCGCTGATGTCGTCCCGGATCGCGGTGTGCGGGCAGGCGCCGGTCTCGACGGCCCGGATGCGCTCGGTGGGCAGCACACCGGCCGAGCGGAGGAAACGGGCGTCCTCGTCGGTGTAGATGTCGTTGGTGACGACGCCCATGGCGAGTTCGCCGGCCAGTTCGCGGCACAGGGTGGCGAGGATCGAGCTCTTGCCGGTGCCGACCGGGCCGGCGACGCCGAGGCGCAGAGCGCGCGGCTGGTGGGGATGCCGGTCGGGCGTGGAGTCGAGGTGCTGGTCAGGCAAGGAAGAGTCTCCGTTCTCGTCGTGCGTGTTCGAGCGCCCACTGTTCGGTGAGCGGGGGTGTGCGGGCGGGCAGTTCCGCCGGGGTGCGTACCGCGAGCGCCTCGGCCACCGCGGCCGCCGCGTGCGGCTCGGCGTCGAGGATCCAGGCGACCGGGTCCAGCGGGTCGCCGGGCAGCAGTTTGAGCGCCGCCGAGGTGATGGTCTGGAGTTCGTCGTAGACGACGCCCCGCGCCAGCTCCTCCTCCGACACCTTCATGACGGCCCCGAGTGCGCCGAGTGCCACCGGACGCAGCGGACGGGGGCGGACCCCGGTCAGCGCGGTGACCGCCGGGTGGCCGGGGGCCAGCCGGCGCGCCAGCCGCTGTACGCCGCGTCCGAGCGTCGCCGATGCCTCGCGCAGGGGTGCGGCCGGGGTCCGGGCGGCGAGGGCCTGTTGTACGGGGCCGTACTCCACCGGGTCCCGGCCGGCGGCCCGCAGGGCGAGTACGGCGGCGGCGGCCTCGGTGACGGCCGCGGTGTGCAGCCGGGCCCTCAGCAGGGCGGGGATCCGGTCGCGGGTGAGACCCGCCGCGACGGCCGGTTCGAGTCCCGCGCTGTAGGTGTACGCGCCGACCGGGAGCCGTCCGTCGGCGAGCAGCAGGGGTGCCAGGCCGGCCATCAGAACATGGAGTACCGCTGGGCCAGCGGCAGTTCGGTGGCGGGGGCGGGCTCCACGAGCTCTCCGTCGATCCGGATGGCGAAGGTCTCCGGGTCGACCTCGATGTCCGGGAGCGCCGTGTTGTTCGGCAGGTCCGCCTTGGTGAGGTGGCGGGTGGGCCGTACCGCGACCAGTTCCCTGACCAGACCGAGGCGTTCGGCGAGTCCGTCGGCCAGGGCCGACGGGGCGACGAAGCTGACCGAGAGATGCGGGGCGGCCTCGGCGGCGGCGGTGGGGCGCAGGAGGACGGGCTGCGTGGTGGGGATCGCGGCGTTGGCGTCGCCGAGCGGTGCGTACACCACCATGCCGCCCTTGATCACGGCTGCGGGCCGGATGCCGAAGAAGGCGGGGTCCCACAGCACGAGGTCGGCGAGCTTCCCCGGTTCGACGGAACCGACGACATGGTCGATGCCGTGGGCGACCGCCGGGCAGATCGTGTACTTGGCGATGTAGCGGCGGGCGCGTTCGTTGTCGGCGGGCAGTTCGCTGCCCCGGTCCCCGAAGCGCTGCTTCATCGTGTGCGCGACCTGCCAGGTGCGGCAGATGACCTCGCCGATGCGGCCCATGGCCTGGGCGTCCGAGGAGGTGATGGAGAGCGCGCCGATGTCGTGCAGGACGTCCTCGGCGGCGATCGTGGTGGCGCGGATGCGGGACTCGGCGAAGGCGAGGTCCTCGGGGACGCGCGGGTTGAGGTGATGGCAGACCATCAGCATGTCGAGGTGTTCGGCGACGGTGTTGACGGTGTGCGGGAGCGTGGGGTTGGTGGACGCCGGGAGGATGTTGGGGTGGGAGGCGACGGTGATGATGTCGGGTGCGTGGCCGCCGCCCGCGCCTTCGGCGTGGAAGACGTGGATGCCGCGTCCGCCGATGGCGTCCAGGGTTCCCTCGACGTAGCCGGCCTCGTTGAGGCTGTCGGCGTGCAGGGCGACCTGGAGGCCGTGTTCGTCGGCGGCCTTGAGTGCCGCGTCGATGGCGGCGGGGGTGGCGCCCCAGTCCTCGTGGACCTTGTAGCCGCCCGCTCCGCCGAGTGCCGCCTCGCGCAGGGCCTCCTCGCCGACGGTGGAGCCCTTGGCGAACAGCATGACGTTGAGCGGGACCCGGTCCAGGGACCGGTGCATCATCGCGAGGTTCCAGGCACCCGGGGTGACCGTGGTGGCCTTGGATCCCTCGGTGGCGCCGGTGCCGCCGCCGATGACGGTGGTGGTGCCGGTGGCGAGCGCCTCGTGGAGGGTCTCCGGCATGAGGAAGTGGACGTGGGTGTCGATGGCTCCGGCGGTGAGGATGCGGCCCTCGCCGGAGACGACGTCGGTGCCGGGTCCGATCACCAGGCCCGGGTGGACGCCGTCGCTGATGTCGGGGTTGCCGGAGCGGCCGAGAGCGACGATCCGTCCGGACCGGACACCGACGTCGGTCTTGACGATGCCCCAGTGGTCCAGGACGACGACGTTGGTGATGACGAGGTCGAGGGCGCCGTCGGCGCGTGCGGCGGTGGACTGGGCCATGGATTCGCGGATGGACTTGCCGCCGCCGAAGACGGCCTCGTCGCCGCCGAAGCAGCGGTCCTCCTCGACCTCGATCCAGAGGTCGGTGTCGGCGAGGCGGACGCGGTCGCCGGCGGTGGGGCCGTAGAGCGACGCGTAGGCGTCACGGGTAATTCGTGCCATGTCACATGCCATCCGTTCCTGCGGCCCGGGAGTCGTCCGTTCGCGCCGCCTCCGGGTCGTCCGTTCGCCCGGCCCGGGTGCCCGGGACGACGATGCCGGGCACCTTCCGGCGGCCTCCCAGTTCGACGAGGGTGACCTCGGCGCCGACTCCGGGCTCGAAGCGCAGCGAAGTACCGGAAGGAATGTCGAGCCGGAATCCCGCGGTCAGGGCACGGTCGAAAGAAAGTGCGGGATTCGCGTCGGGGAAATGCAGATGCGAGCCGATTTGAATGGGCCGGTCACCGTCGTTCACCACGGTCACATGCAATTGCGTACGGGTGTCATTGATTTTCAGTTCGCCGGACCCGGTCCGGATCTCCCCGGGGATCACGGGATCGGCGAGGTGATCGTGACGAGCTTGCGCCCGTCCGGGAAGGTTGCCTCGACCTGGACGTCACGCAGCATCTCGGGCACACCTTCCAGCACGTCAGCACGGGTGAGGACATTCCTCCCCGCGGTCATCAGGTCGGTGACGCGGGCGCCCTCGCGGGCGCGTTCCATGGCCCAGCAGGAGAGCAGTGCGACCGCCTCGGGGTAGTTGAGCCGTACGCCCCGGTCCCGCCTGTCGCGAGCGACCATTCCGGCGACGCTCAGCAGCAATTTCTCCGTGTCGGACGGAGTGAGAAACATTGGGAAACCTCCATGGCGGCATTCCCCGGAATTCCCGGAATCGCCTCGGCCACGCTCCTCTTATAAGCCTGCCGGCCTCGCCGTGGCAACTTGCGCCGTGCCGCGATAAGTCCCTTTCTGGCCTTATCGACCACCATATACGGGCAAAGTAGACAAATTTTGTGCATCAAGAAACGGTAAAGAGAGGCGGCCGCACACTCCTGTCGGGTTGGGACCGCACAAGTGTCGGTAGCC
>NZ_JBSFBQ010000013.1:0-183752 GCF_053593015.1 Streptomyces sp. NPDC002403
CCATTCCCCCCCCCCCCCCGACGCTCGTTTGTGTGTCTCCGGGGGGGCCCCTTGGTGGGGCGTACCGCGCCGGGGCCGCCCCCCCCCCCGGGCCCCCCCCACGAAGGGGTGTCGACCGGCGCCTCGGATCAACCGGGCTGCGGCGTCGGTCGACTCGGTGCGGTTGCGGCCGGCCGGTCAGCCGTTGCGCTGCGCGGCGGAGCGGCGGCGCAGCACGATCGTTCCCGCTCCGGCGACCAGCAGGGCGGCCGCGGCCGATCCGGCAAGGGCGGTGGTCCGGTCGTCGGAGGTCCCGGCCGGGCGTTCACCGGCGGCCACGCCACCGCGCGGAGCGGCGGCCCCGGAACGCTTGACGGCGGGCTCGGCCGCCACCGGAGCCGGGCTGTCGCCCGCGGCGACACCGCCACGGGGCGTCACCGACGGCTGTGCGGCCGCCTTGGGCTCGGCGGTGGCGCCGCCCTCCGCGCGGGCTGCCGCGGACCTCTTCACGGACGGCGCCGAAGGCGAGGGCGTGGCGTCGGCGAAGGCGGCGGCGGACGGTACGAGCACCGCGCCGGCCGCGACAGCGGCGAGGACGGCGGTGCGCAGGGACAGTCGGTGGGGCATGGACATCGCTCCATTCCAGATCGGCCTCGGTTGTGCCCGGGTGCTGGTTCGCACCCGGGACGCGAGGCATGCCGACAGGCTGGCGCGAAGTTATGAAGAAGCTGTCAGAACGTTGTGGTCATCGCATCAGACATGGTCCGTCCCAATCGAGGCGCCGTCGTCCGCCCCTTCCGGCCGGGCCCGTGCCGGACCGGCGGGACCTTGCGGGCCGGCCTGCCCCACCGGCAGCCGGAGCGTGAACACCGAGCCCCGCCCCTCGGAGCTGACCGCGCTCACCGAGCCTCCGTGCGCCTCCACGAGTTTCCGTACGATCGCCAGGCCCAGCCCACTGCCCCCGGTGCGTCGGTTGCGCGACTTCTCGGCACGCCAGAAGCGGTCGAAGACATGCGGCAGGTGCTCCGCGGAGATACCGCAGCCCGTGTCGGCGACCTCCACCACGACCTCTTCGGCTGCCCCCGCGCCGAACGCGCGCACCGTCACACGTCCGCCCGACGGGGTGTGACGCACTGCGTTGGAGACCAGGTTGCCGATGGCCTGGCGCAGCCGGACCGGGTCGGCCCACAACGCGGGGCAGGGAGCGTCGTCCGGCGCCGGCAGTGCCGAGAGCGCCACCCCGGCGGTCTCGGCCCGGACCTGGTGCGCCGCGGCGACCTGCGCGAGCACGTCCTCGACGCGTACCGGCTCGGGGTGCAGACGCAGGGCCCCCGCGTCCGCCGCGGCGAGATCCTGGAGGTCGTCGATGATGTGCTGCAACTGCACGGCCTCCGTATGCAGCGAGGCGATGAACGCGGGATCGGGCTCCGCCAGGCCGTCCTGAGCCGCCTCCAGCCAGCCCCGGATATTGCTCAGCGGGGTGCGCAGTTCGTGGGCGACGTCGCTGACCATGTCCTTGCGCTGTGTCTCCAGACGCGCGCGGTGGTCGGCCATGTCGTTGAAGGCCGCGGCGAGCCGGCCGATCTCGTTGTCGTCGCTGACCAGCACGGGCGCGGAGTCCTGCCCGTCCCGCATCCGCTGTGCCGCGCCCGTCAGGGCGTGCAGCGGCCGTACGAGCCGGGACCCGGCGAGCACGGTGGCTCCGACGGTGAGTGCCAGGACGAGCGCCGCGGCGCCCGCGATCTTCGCGGTGTTCGCGGGGGAGAGGTCGAAACCGGGAACGGTCGTGCCGCCCTCGTCGCCGATGAACAGCAGCGCGGGCGAGGCGACGTAGGAGCTGAGCTGCTCCCGGCGGGCCGTGTCCACACAGGAGGCGGTGGCCCGGTCGTCCTCGCCGGTGCGGATGCTCGGCGGCGGCGCGGGTGTCGGAGTCACGGGGCGGGCATCGGAGGGGACCTTCGCCACGGAGCCGTCTCCCCAGGACAGGTTCAGATCGAGCTGTATGCCCGGACGGTCCTGGCGCTTCAGGCAGGCGTTGGCGAGCTGGTTGAGCGCGTCCAGGGCCTTCTGCTCGGTCGCGGTAGGGGAGTCCAGCTCGTCGGTCGTGCACCGGGTGTTCTGTACACGGTCCGGATCATTGCCCACGATCTCCACGCGCGGGCGTCCGCTCGGGCCCCCGACCACGTCCGCCGCGATCCCGGCCCGGTTCAGGCACGCCGCGCTCCGGTCGGCGGCGTGCCGCAGCGCCGTACGTTCGGCGGCGGGCAGCCGGAACGGACCGACCGCGCGCGGGTCGACACGGTCGGCCGCCGCACCCGCCCGGTCGGTCGTCCGGGACAGGGCGGTGTCCACGGACAGCGGATCGACGATCGCCGAGGCCTGCGGCGGCAGCGCGGGCGGTGACGACCGGGCGGCGGAATCGGAGAGCGGGTGACGCTGCTGAGTGGTGAGCGTGATCCGCCGGCCGGACTGCCGGGCCAGGTCGCGCACGGTGCTCTCGACGCCGTCCCAGGTGGGGTGACCCGCCGCGTACCCGAGCAGGGTGTTGTAGATCCGGGCGTCGGCGGTGAGGTTCTGGCCCTGCTCCTGCTTGATGGCGCCCGACGTGGTCTGT
Organism: Streptomyces sp. NPDC002403; assembly: GCF_053593015.1. NCBI lineage: Bacteria > Bacillati > Actinomycetota > Actinomycetes > Kitasatosporales > Streptomycetaceae > Streptomyces > Streptomyces sp. NPDC002403. Next base: position 2,594 of record NZ_JBSFBQ010000013.1, read on the forward strand.
ACGGCGAGCCAGGCGGTGGCGGCCACCGAACAGGCGGCCACCAGCGCGGACGCGGCCAGCAGACGGCCGAACAGGCTCTTGCGGAGCGGCAGCCGGGTCCGCCGCTGCTCACGGCGCAACGGAAGCGTTCCTCGCCGGGTCGGTCAGCTTGTATCCGACACCGAAGACGGTGATCAGCCGGGCCGGCCGACGGGGCGCCGGCTCGATCTTCTTGCGCAGGTTCATGATGTGCACATCGACCGTACGGAAGCTGATGTACCGGTCGAAGCCGTGCAGTTCCTCAAGGAGCCGCTGCCGGGTGAAGACCCGGTCGGGCTCGGTCGCCATGGCGACCAGAATCCGGAACTCTCCGGGGGTGCAGTCCACGGACCGGCCCTCGACGGACACCTCGTGCCGGTCCGGATCGACCACCAGCGCACCCACCCGCAACCTCTGGTCCGCGGTGGGGCCGGTGTCCTGCGCACCCCGCCGGCTGCGCCGCAGCAGGGTCCGCACCCGCGCCATCAACTCACGCGGACTGTACGGCTTCGTCATGTAGTCGTCCGCACCGAGATCCAGCCCCAGCAGCAGGTCGTCCTCGGTGCTGCGGGCCGTCAGCATCAGCACCGGCAGCTCCCGGTGCTCGGCACGCAGCACGCGTACCACGTCCAGGCCGTCGGCCCTCGGCATCATCACATCGAGCACCAGCAGATCGGGCTCCCGGTGCCGGACCTCGGCGAGCGCCGCGAGGCCGTCGCCCACGACCCTGACCGAGTGGCCCTCGCGCTCCAGGTAGCGGCGTACGAGTTCGGCCTGTTTCTCGTCGTCTTCGGCGACCATCACGTTTGCGCACACGCGATCGATCGTAGAGGGTCCGCACGGCTCGTCCGGTTTCCCGGGGCGGGACACCGGACGAGCCGGCGCGCTACCGAACCGGCGCGACCAGCGGGTAGTGGTCGGAGAGATTCCGTCCCTGCCCCGCACGGTTCACCGACGTCGACGTGCTCCACGACCTCTCACCGAAGGTGGCACTGTCACGTTGGCGAATGGCGTCGGAGAAACTGATCCGGTGGGCGGGCCTGCCTGCCGATGCCCTGGCCGGGGTACTCGCCGACCATAACGAGCGTCCTGGTAGCGAGCGGTGGGACCGTGTCCGGTGGGGCAGCAGACACAGTCCGGGTCTGTGGTCCGCGGTCCGTGGTCTGCGATCGACGCCGCATCGTGCGGTGCTGTGGTGATCGGAATGCCGGAACACAACCCGCACCTCTTCGGGGCCCACATCGTCCGCGGCGGGGTGAGGCCTCCGGCCGCGGCGCAGGAAGGCGGCCCTCAAGGACCGGTCGCCGGTGGGCGTACCACCGTGACCAGGCCGCTCTCGTACGCGACGATCACCAACTGCGCGCGGTCGCGGCAGTCGAGTTTGGTGAGCAGATGGCCGACGTGGGTCTTCACGGTGGCGATGCCGAGGTACAGCCGTTCGGCGATCTCGGTGTTGGACAGGCCGCGGGCGATGAGGGTGAGGACTTCGCGCTCGCGCCCGGTCACACCGTCCAGGGTGTGCGGCAGTGGTTGCGAGGGCTGTGGGCGATGCGCGAATTCCGCGATCAGGCGCCGCGTCACGGCCGGTGCCAGCAGCGCATCGCCTCGGGCCACGACCCGTATCGCCGCGATCAGTTCGCCGGCTGGCGTGTCCTTGAGCAGGAAGCCGCTCGCGCCGGCCCGCAGCGCGGCATAGACGTACTCGTCCAGGTCGAACATCGTCAGCATCAGCACCTTGACGTTCGCGGTGCCGGGAGAACCGCAGATCTGCCGGGTCGCCTCGATGCCGTCCATCCCGGGCATCCGTACGTCCATCAGGATCACGTCCGGCGGGTCCTGCCGGGCGCAGCGCACCGCCTCCGTCCCGTTCGCCGCCTCCGATGTGGTCACCAGGCCGGGTTCGGCATCGACGAGCACGCGGAGGCTGCCGCGCAGCAGGGCCTGATCGTCGGCGATCAGGACCCGGACCGGATCTTTGGACGGAACAGCGGGCGGTTCGGCGGGCGAGCCGGCGGGCGAGCCGGCGGGCCTGGTCATGTGCTCTCCTCGTACGGCAGGGACGCGTGAACCGCGAAGCCGCCCTCCGGACGCGGTCCGGTGGTGAGCGTCCCGCCGTACATGGCGACGCGCTCGCGCATGCCGACGATGCCATGGCCGCCGGTCGTCTTCGTCAGGGGCGCCCGCCCTCCGCCGTCGTCGGTGATGTCGATCCGGACGTCGCGGCCGTTCGCGACGACCTCCACCTGGCAACGGGAGTCCGGGGCGGCGTGCTTGGCGACGTTGGTGAGCGCCTCCTGGACTATGCGGTAGACGACCAGAGCGACTCCGTCGGGCAGGTTCTCGACACCGCGCATCGTCAGCTGCGCACCGGCCTGCCCGGCGAGGTCGGGAAGTGCGGCAGCGCCGGGGACCGGGCCGAGAGAGGCCGGCTGCCGCTCGCCCTCGGGGGTGCGCAGCACACCGAGCATCCGGCGCATGTCGTTCAGTGCGGTGCGGCTCGTGCGCTCGATGACCTGCAACGCGTCGTGCGCCTCCTGCGGTCTGACGTGCAGGACATGGTTGGCGACACCGGCCTGGACCGCGATCAGGCCCATGCTGTGGGTGACGACGTCGTGCAGTTCGCGGGCGACCCGCAGGCGTTCCTCCGTGACGGCTCGCTGCGCGAGCTGCTCCACCGCCCGGATGGCGAACGCGCGTCTCTGCCGCGCGGCCCGTCCCAGCTGCCAGGCGCCGAGCAGCGCGGTGAAGCCGAGCAGCAGTAGCCCTGGGCCGCCGCGCCACCAGTACGCGTCGCCCGCGTGCGTCGCTCCGGCGGCGCCGGCCAGGGACAGGACCGCCAGCGCCAGTCCGGGCAGCCACCGCTGCCACCAACGGCGTGACGGCACCGTGAGGGCGACGGTGTACATGGCGAACGCCGCCGCCAGGAACGGGTCCCAGGTGGCGTCCCGTACTACGGCGACGACGGTCACCCCCAGAACGAACACGAACACGGGCAACGGCCAGATCCGCCGCACGGCGACGGGCGCGGTGGCCGCCGCGATGAGTACGAGCCGCTCCCATGGCACCGGGACCGGGGAGGGTGCCGTGGACGACGGCGCGGCGGCCGTCGAGCCGGTCAGCAACAGTGCGGCCGCATAGACGAATACGAACAGGCAGTCCAGGGCGATGTGTTGGCGTCGGCTCAGCCGCCGGGCCAGGATCGGATGATAGTCCGGGTCCACCTCAGTAGTACGTGCGCGCACCTCTCGACCCTATCCAGGCGCAGGGCCCGCCACCTCCGTCCGGCAGTTGAACCTGGCGCTCCGCCCAGGGGTGGAGGCACAGGCTCCTGTGTCGGCCCCCTCCACCCGTGGGTGGAGGAAAGGCGGTAGGCCCCGGGCAGGATGCGGCAGCGGCCTCTCGTCCCCGAACATCGCCGACATGATCGAAGCGACCGACCTGACCAAGCGATACGGGAACACCACGGCGGTGGACGGGCTCAGTTTCCGGGTACGGCCCGGCCTGGTGACCGGATTCCTCGGCCCCAACGGCGCCGGAAAGTCCTCCACGATGCGCATGATGCTGGGCCTGGACCGCCCTTCCGCCGGCGAGGTGCGGATCGACGGCGCACCGTACCGACAGCTGCGCGATCCGCTGCGTACGGTGGGCGCTCTGCTCGACACCAGGGCCGTGCACCCCGGCCGGACCGCACTGGACCATCTGCGGTGTCTGGCCCGGAGCAACCGGATCCCGGCACGCCGTGTGCACGAGGTGATCGAGCTGGCGGGGCTGGCGAGCGCCGCGCGCCGACGGATGGGGACGTTCTCGCTGGGCATGGCCCAACGACTGGGAATCGCCGCGGCGTTGCTCGGCGAACCGGCCGTCGTGGTGCTCGACGAGCCGGTCAACGGGCTCGATCCGGAGGGCGTCCTGTGGATCCGGCGCCTCCTGCGGGACCTGGCGGCCGAAGGGCGCACCGTGCTGATCTCCAGTCACCTGATGAGCGAGGCGGCACTCACCGTCGATCATCTGGTCGTGATCGGCCGCGGCCGGCTCCTCGCGGACACCGGCCTGACCGCGTTCATCGACGAACACACGGAAGCAGGGGTGCGGGTGCGCACCCCGGAACCGCAGCGGCTGCGTGACGTGCTGGCCGGCGCCGGGATCGAGGTCACCGAATGCGCGGACGGGAGCCTGAGCGCGGCTGCCGGCCCGGAGCGGATCGGTGAACTGGTCGCTGCCCACGCGGTGCCGGTGCACGAGGTGGCACGGAGTCACACATCGCTGGAAGAGGCGTTCATGCGGCTGACCGCCGACGCGGTCGAGTACCGGGCGGAGCGGCCGGGAGGAGCACAGCGATGACCAGCAACTCGCCCCGGGCGGTGCTCGCCGCCGAATGGACCAAGGTATGGACCGTGCGCTCGACCGCCTGCACCTTGCTGCTGGCTTTCGTGCTCAGCACAGGCATCGGCACGCTCGTCGCGTCCAACTGGCGCAACGACATCGAGCACGTCGTGAACTTCGATCCGCTGGTCGCCGCCCTGTACAGCGTGACCCTCGGGCAGCTCGCCCTCGTCGTGCTCGGTGTCCTGCTCGTCGGTGCCGAGTACTCGTCCGGATCGATCCGGACCTCGCTGGCCGCTGTGCCGGGACGTGGTCTGTTCTACGGCGGCAAGGTGCTGGCCGGCACTCTGACGGCCCTCGCCGCCTCGACGGTGATCGTCCTCATCACGTTCGTCGCGGCACAGGCGGCGCTCGGCCCGTACGGAACCGGCCTCACCGCGGACGGAGTGCCGGCCGCGCTCGCCGGGGCCGTCGTCTACCTGACCCTGATCTGCGCCTTCTCCATGGGGATCGCGACCGTCGTGCGCAGTTCGGCGATCTCGATGGGCATCCTGCTCCCGCTGTTGTTCCTCGGCTCCCAGGGGCTCGGCAACATTCCCGCTCTGAAGCCCGTCCTGCGGTATCTGCCCGACCAGGCCGGCCTGGAACTGATGCACATCGCCGGGCCGTCCGACGACGGACGCTACGGACCCGGTTACGGATCGGGGGCGGCACTCGCCATCCTGCTGGCCTGGACGGCCGCCGCCCTGATCAGCGGCTACCTGGTACTGCGCCGACAGGACGCCTGACACCGGCTCGTACTCTTCCGCCGCCCGTCCGGCAACAGGCGCTCAGGGATTGCCGTGAAGTTCTGCTCGTTTGCGGGGCACAAGGTCCCCGGAGGCGGTGAGGCAGCCGGTCGCTCACCGGTCGGCCGCGGCAAACAGGGCCTCGAACGCTCGGGTGCAGGCGTCCCCTCGGCCGTGTCCTGGCCGGAGCCCACCGCGCATGGCCTGCCGCCTGTCCGCGCGGAAAGATGGGTATCGGTGGAGGAGCCAGTACTCCGAGCGATCTCGATGCCGGCCGGAGGGGTGTGTCAGTGCGCCTCCGTGAGCGCCTGTTCGTAGGCTGCCTGAAGGAGTTCGGAGGCCCGGGTGCGGTTGGGGTTCGGGCGGGGAATACCCAGGTGCACCTCGCGGAGTTCGTCCATGAGGTCCTCCCGGAGTTGCGGGCCGCCGTCCTCCAGGAGGCGAGCGCGGACGCTGAGTTCGGGTGAGGTCGGGCGGTGCCGCATTCCCCAGGAGCCGAGCGCGACCATGATGGGGACTGTCTGGATGCCCGCTTCTGTGAGGCTGTACGTCGCTCGACGCCCTCGTTCGGCCTGTTCCTGCGTGAGGAGACCGCCGGCGACGAGGGCCTTGAGACGGCTGCTGAGGATGTTCGACGCGATCCCCTCCTCGGAGTGGTTGAGCAACTCGCGGAAGTGTCGGCGCCCGCCGAACACCATGTCACGCAGGACGATGAGGCTCCACTGGTCCCCGAGGGCCTCCACCGCCGCGTTGACCGCGCATCCGGACCGCGGTTCGTCTCGCATGCCCACCTCCAGTGATTGCATTCTGCCATCACCGAGTCTAGGCTCGCCCACGGCTAGTGATTGCAGTTCGCAATCACATCGCTTCGAGGGCAGGGGTCCGTGCAATGTCCCGCGTGAGGGTCCACAACTTCTCCGTCTCCATCGACGGATTCGCCACCGGTGAAGGGCAGAGTATCGACGCCCCGTTCGGTCACGCCGGCACGCGGCTCCATGAGTGGTTCTTCCCCACCACGACCTTCCAGAAGATGCTGGGCAAGCCGGGTGGGAGTACTGGCGTCGATGACGCCATCGCCGGCACCTGGGATGCCGGGATCGGAGCGGAGATCATGGGCCGCAACAAGTTCGGCCCCCAGCGCGGGCCATGGGAGAACGACGACTGGAACGGCTGGTGGGGGCCCAACCCGCCCTTCCACACCCCGGTGTTCGTCCTGACCCACCACCCTCGCCCCTCGGTGGAGATGGAGGGCGGCACCACGTTCCACTTCATCGACGCCACGCCGCAGGAGGCACTCCGTCAGGCACGCGAGGCCGCAGGCGACCTGGACGTGAGGATCGGTGGCGGGCCGACCACGATCCGCGAGTTCCTCGTCGAAGACCTCATCGATCATCTGCACATTGCCGTCGTCCCGATCGTTCTGGGCCGTGGCGAGCGCCTGTGGGACGGACTCGAAGGACTCGAGAAGCGCTTTCAGGCCGAGTCCGTGACAACCTCCAGCGGCGTCACGCACATGACCTTCACCCGGCCGTAGCGACCGCGCGACCGTGGCCGGGCTCGCCGACATGAAGGCATCGCAGGCACAGGATCTCCGATGGTCACAGAGCGTCGCAACCCGGTGATCACGGAACCTGTGCCTGCCCCGTCTGCCATGGGCCCCGCCCGTGCCTATCGGCGTGGCCTCTCGGCCGGAACCGCGAGGAACGCGCGCACAACGGTCATCAGCGGCACCAGGCTCAGTGCGCGGAGCCGTGCCGCGGCATCGCGGCGGTCCGCCCGTCGCCGGCTCCGCGACACGTCCGGTGAACCCAGCGGCCGCTGTGCGACGTTCACGCCGGGAGACCACGTAGGCGCCATGACCGTGGTGTTCGACGCCTTGTCCCCGGCGGGAAGGGGCGGGCTGACGGCCGCGCCGTCCAATCCGCACGCCCGGCGCCCGGTACGACTCCACCGACGCCCACGTGGAGGCGGTGTCAGGGCAACTGCGTGAGGGAGGGGGTGGAAGCGGTGCCGCCCAACAGGGCAACGGCAGTTACTGATGGGTGGACATCGGGTGCCGTCAGTCCTGCTCCCGCTGGACGAATGGGCGCCGGCTCTTGTCGCGGGGCAGGATGCCTGGTCTTGTGTACCGTCGGCGGCCCATCCACGCGCAGGTGCGGCCGGGGCTGGGAAGAGTGGGGAGAAGTGTGGATTCGGTGACCGGACACGATGCGCGGGGCGTGCTGCCCGCAGGGCTCGGCGAGGCCTGCCGGGCCACCGCCGAGGAGATCGCCGCGGTGCTGCGCGGGGTTGCCGACACAAGTGTCGCGGTGCCCGGTTCGCAGTGGACGGTGGGCGAGGCCGCGGCGCATCTGGCGCAGGCCAACGAGCTGATGGCCCAGCTCGCGGCCGGGCAGAAGCGCCCCTACGGGGACGGCACGCCGCAGAGCCTGGCCGCGGCCAACGAGCGTGCTCTCGCCGGGTTCGACGAGCGGGCCGCCGAGCCGCTGGCCGGGCTGATCGTCGCGCACGCGGACGCCTGCCTCACGGCCGTCGAGCGGAGCGCCGCGGGGGCCGGGGACGTCCTCACTCCGCTGGGGCCGATGAACCGGGAGGTGCTGGTTTCGTACCTGCTGACGCACATGCTCGGCCACGGCTACGACCTGGCCCGTGCGCTGCGGCGCCGTCACATGGTCGACCGCGAACGCGTCGAGCTGTCGCTGCCGTTCCTGATCGCCGCCATGCCCAGGGTCACCGATGCCGCCGCCACCGCCCGGCTCACCGCGAGGTACACGATCCGCCTGTGGGGCGGCTCCCGCTTCGGCGTCACGTTCACCGACGGCGCCGTGACCGTCACCCCTCGGCCGCCGGACCGTCCCGACTGCACCATCCTCATCGAGCCGGTCACCTTCTTCCTGATGGCGCTCGGCCGCACCGACCCCTATGGCGCCATGGCCCGGGGCCGGGTGTTCGCCTGGGGCCGCAGGCCCTGGCTGGCTCCCCGGTTCCCCGGACTGTTCAAGGCCCCCTGAGTCCTATGCCGGGTGCCCGTGGGACTCCATGAGCTCCTGGTGGGCCGCCATCACGTCCTGGGTGAGCACGGTGACGATCTCCGCCCGGGTGGGCGTCGTGCCGCCCGAGTGCTCGGCGTACAGGCGCAGATCGCGCTGCGCCGCGGCCTTCTGGCAGAGTTCGCGGGCGAAACGGGCGTTGCCGAGGGTGTCGGCCATGCCCTCGTCCACGGCCGAGGCGAAGAGCGTGCCGAGTGCGGCCGCGGCCTCCTCGTCGGGTTCGTCGCCCTGACCGGACAGGATGGACCGGGCGATCAGGAGCAGCTCCTGCGCGGAGTACGAGGGGAAGTCGACGCGGGTGTTGAACCGGGACACCAGACCCGGGTTGGCGGCGAGCAGACCGGTCATCTCCTCGCGATAGCCGGCGAGCACGACGACGAGCCGGTCCCGGTCGTCCTCGGCGCGCTTCAGGAGGACCTGGAGCGCCTCGTCGCCGAACGCGTCGCCACCGCTGTACCCACTGTTGGACAAGGCGTACGCCTCGTCGATGAACAGCACGCCGTTCAGGGCGGAGTCGATGACCTTGCTGGTCTTGATGGCGGTGGATCCCAGGTGCTGCCCGACGAGGTCGACGCGCTGGGCCTCGACGACATGGCCGGAGCGCAGCAGCCCCAGACCGGCGAAGACCTTGCCGATGATGCGGGCGACGGTGGTCTTCCCGGTGCCGGGTGGCCCCGCGAAGACGAAGTGCCGGGGCCGGGCGCCGCCGGGCAGCCCCTGCTCCTCCCGGAGCGCCGCCATGCGCAGTTGCGCGATCAGCGTGAGGACCTGCCGTTTCACCGGCTCCAGGCCGATCATGCCGTCCAGTGCCTCCTGGGCCTGGGCGAGCAGGAGCGCCCTCTCCTCCCGCGACAGCCCGTCCCCGTCGCCCTCCCCGGCCTCCGGACCGGCCGCCCGGGCCGTGGACACGGGAGCGGCCGTACGGACCTCCGGAGGCGCCGCAGGGGACGGGGCGGAAGGGGCGGGGGAGGGTGTGGAGGACTGCCCGGCCACGGCCGACGCGGTCGGAGCCGAGGTACGGGCCTGGGCCCGTACGTCCACGTCGAACAGGCCCGGCGCACAACGGTACGCGTACTGATACCGCTTCAGCGCCTCCTCCGGCCGGCCCAGCGACTCCAGGGAGCGGCCCATGAAGTACGTGACCTCCGCGTCGAAACGGCTCCCCGACTCCAGCTTCCTCGGCAGCTTCGCCAGCACGTTCAGCGCCTCGTGGCAGACCCCCTGCGCGAACAGTGCCGCGCCCACGTACAACTGAGCCTCGTCGTGCAGGAACGCGTCACGGATCCCCGGGGCGAAACGCAGGACCAGGGCCCAGTCCTCCTTGAGGAAGGCGTAGCGCGTACAGACGAACCGGGTCTCGTCACAGTCCAGTTGCGCGGTGGAGAGCCCGGCCCAGGCCTCGTCGAGCTTCCCGGCGTCCAGCAGCGAGGTCATGGCCGCCACCCAGAGGTCCCGGGCGTTCTCGAGCCGGAAGGTGACGTAGTGACCGAGCTGGAACCGGGAGCGCAGCGGCATCCCGAACTTCGAACGCAGAGCGCCGAACGACCCGGAGGCGCGGACCATGCCGTCCAGCGCCTCCTTCTGACGCCGCCCCGTGGCATGCAGCCCCAGCCAGGCGTCGGCGGCCAGCGGGTCGTGCGCCGCGGCGAGCGAGAACCGTTCGGCGGCGGCCGCTTCGTCGCCCTGCTGCAGCAGGACCATCGCCTGCTGCCAAGCCTGCTCGGCCTTCTTGGCCGAGCCCCGGCTCGCGGCTGCTCCCTGCACAGTTACTCCCCTCGACAGGCCCCGGCCCGCGCGCCGACGGCCGACGGGGCTCGCCGTGATGACCTGGAACAACCGCCAGGATATCCAACACGGCGTGGCGGCCGCTGAAGACTGCGGATGCGGCCGAATCCGCCCGGAGGCCGGTGAAAGGTCGGTTTCCGGACGGATGAACGGCCGATCCGCATCGGGTCCGGGCGATCACCGTCGCGATGCCCGGGGGACATCGACCCGTTGGCGCTAACGTTGCCCCGCACGGTGACAGCGACGGTGCCGGGGAGTGCGCACCGCGCGGAACACCGGGGACGAGGAGTGCGCGACATGCTGGATCCCACTTCGGTGGCGGCGATTTCGGCGGTACTCGGCGCGGTCGGCTCGGGAATGGCCAACGAGGCCGGCAAATGGGCCTGGGAGTCGACCGGTGCGGCCGTGCGGAGGATCACCGGCCGTGAGGTCCCCGCCCCCGTCGCCCCGGAGGAGCGGGACCACGTGGCCCGCATGGTCCACGAACGGCTCCGCGCCGATCCGCAACTCGCCTCCTCCTGGACCGCGTTCGCCGCACGGGTGGGCCGCGCCCCCGCCCCGGCACGGGCCGTGCGGTCCAGCCTCCCCGCCTCCATCAGGTTCTTCACGGATCGCAAGGAGGCGATGAAGCAGCTCCAGCGAGAGGCGTCCCGCCGCCCGGACGGCCGGCCCCGTCTCGCGCTGGTGCACGGCCCGGACGGAATGGGATCCAGCACGCTCGCCGTGCACTTCGGAGCACAGCCGACCCGCCTCTTCCCCGACGGGCAGATCTACGCCGACCTCGGAGGCGGCGGTGGCGGGCGCGACATCGGAACCGTACTGCGGGCGCTGCTGCGCCAACTGCGTGTACCGGACGAGGAGATGCCGACCGGCACGGACGAGCTCGGCGAGTTCTACCGCCATTGTGTGGCGGACCGCAGGCTCCTGGTCGTGCTCGACCACGCGTACTCCGCCGGGCAGGTGCGGCCGTTCCTCACCTCGGCACCCGGGGTGTTCACGATCCTGGTCGCCCGTGCCCCCTTCCCCGGCATCGACGCCCTGCGGGTGCCCGTCGGTCCGCTCTCGGACAAGGACGCGGAGCGGCTGCTCACCGCCGTCACCGACAAGTCCACGGTCGCCGCCGCCCGTGCCGCGCTGCCCTCGCTGCTCCGGCGCTGCGGCGGGTCGCCGTACGCCCTGCGCGCCGCGGCGTACCAGCTCTCCGCGCCCACCCTTCCGCCACGTCGTACCGAGACGGACGGCGACCCGGTACGCGGGGCCGCCGAGGACAACTACCGGCTCCTGACGCCGGAATCCGCCAGGCTGTACCGGCTGATGGCGCTGCGCGCCTGGCCCGCTGTCGACGCCGTCGCTGCCGCCCGCACCACCGGCCTGGACCCCGATGCCACGGCGGAACTCCTGGAGGACCTCTCCGACCGGATGCTCCTGGAGCGCGGCGCCGACGGAACCGGCGACGGCCGTTACCACTACCGCCACGCGGTCCGCGCACACGCCGAGGCGGCAGCGGTCCGGGAGGACGGGATCGCGGCGTGCTCGGCCGCTCTCGCCCGCACCCTGGGCGCATACGCGGACCTGGCGGCGTCGGCCGCCCACCAGGCACTCCCGGAGAGCTGGCGGGTCCCGGCGCCGGCCGAGGGCCGTGCCGGGCAGCGGTACGAGGACCGGGGCGCCGCCCTCGACGCGCTGCTCGCTCAGGCGGGCAATCTGGTCGAGGCGGTGCGCTGCGCCGAGGAGTCCGGCGACCCCGACACCGCCGTACGCCTGTGCCGTTCCCTGTGGCCGCTCCAGCTCAAGGCGGGCCACCACGAGATGCTGCTGCCGGCGCTCCGCATCGGAACGCGCCTCGTCGACACGCACCGCCCCGCGAGCCCCGACGCCGGAGCACTGCACGCGCAGCTCGCCCACACCCTCACCGAGCTGAAGCGCTGGGAGGAGGCGGAGACGGCGGCGCGGGCGGCCGCGCGGGCCGAGGAATCGGCCGGCCACAAACGGGGTCACGCCTCGGCCGTCGAGTTCCTGGGCCTGCTGAGGCTGCGCCAGTGGCGGTACCCGGAGGCGTACGCGTGCTTCGAGGAAGCGGGCGGCATCCTGGACTCCATGGGCGAGGGGGACGAGGGCACCGCCGATCTGCCGCGCGCCCGGGCCCTGCTGGAGCGTCATCGGGGACGGGCACTGCGCGGCCCCGGCCGCCGCGAGGAGGCCAGGGAAAGGCTGGAGACCGCGCTGCGGTACTTCCGGTCCGGCGGCGACACGTACAACATGGCGCGGACGCTCACGGATCTGGCCGAGAGCCGGCTGGACGAGGAGAACACCGAAGCGGCGCTGCCGCTGATCGATGCGGCGATCACGGTGCTCGACGGGCAGAGCGCGGAGTACCAGCTGCTGTACCTGCGGCAGATGCGGGAGGCGTGCGTCACGGGGTGAACCCGCGTCCCGCTCAGGCCGCTGCCTCCTCCGGGGGCAGGGGAACCACCCGTACGCGGTGGAGCCGGTCACCCGTCCGCACGACGAGTCCGTCGGCCACGGCCCGCGCGAGCCGCTCTTCGAGCGCGCCCGGTTGGTGACCGCCCGTGGCCAGCCAGGCGTGCAGGGCGGAGGCGTACACGGCGGGGTCCGCGGCGGACACGTCCGACGCGTCGGTGGCGGGCATCGCCACCATGCGGAGCGGCGCCTCGCCGCGCACCCGGACCACGCACGCGGACGGGCCGGTCACATAGGCGGCCAGGGAGCAGTCCCGGTGGCGGTGGAGCACCTCGGCGGTCCAGACCGACGGGGAGCCGAAGCGCGGGTCGTCGGGTGCGCCGTCGCGGAAGACGATGTCGGCCAGGTCCAGCCGGTCCACGTCGCGGGTGTCCTCGTGGACGGCGATGTGCAGTTCGCCGTCGGGAGCCGATCCGGTCTCCGGGCTCTCACCGGCCCAGCGGCCGACCGCGATCTCTCCCGGCCCGAGCACCCGTGTCAGGACCCGCAACGGGACGGTGGCCGTTGCGGGCTCGTAACCGGGCAGTGGGAGCGGCTCCAGCGACGCGGGCCGGCCTGGCTCCGGCACACCCATCATCGAGTAGAAGAGCTCTCGGAGGCGGGCCGCGGACTCGCCCGGCACGGCGGTGGTGAACTCGGCGGGGCCCGGCAACGGCCGGTGACGGGCCATGAGTTCCTCGATCTGCGGCAACAGGGGCGCGTCGGGGTCGAGCCGCGGGGCTTCCCGCATGAACGCGGAGATCGGTGCGTCGGGGTCGAGGGCGTGGAGCGGCACGGACCCCAGGAGCACGGGGGTGCCGAGGGCGGCGGCGTAGAAGGTGACGGATCCGTGGTCCCCGATCACGGCATCGGCGGCCAGCAGGGCCTGCCGCCATCCGTTCAGCGGGTCGATCAGCGCCAGCCCGCCGCGCCGCGCGCGATCGAGCCAGGCGCGGATCTGACCGGGGCCGTGCCCGTGCCAGATGTTGGGGTGCAGTACGGCCGCGAACCGGTACTCGTCCACGGGGAACTCGTCGGCCACGCGGCTGAGCAGGGCGGCGACGACATCGCTCCCGTCCGGGACCTCCCCGCCGTCACCGAAGAGCGACTCGGGGTTCCAGGTCGAGTTGAGCAGGACGAGCCGCTGTCCCGGCCGGACCCCCAGCGCACGGCGGAAGCGTTCGCGGCGGGGCCGGGCGGCCAGGATCCGGTCGTAGCAGGGGTCCCCGGCGAGCACGGCGCTCGGCGCGGCTTCGGGACAGGCGGCGCGCAGCCGTTCGTACTGCTCGGGATGGGAGAGCACGAGAGCGTCCGCGACGGGAGTGCCCCGGGGCGACAGCAGCCACTGAGGCGCGAGCCCGAACACGGGCGCAGGCACCGACCCCGACCCCGACCCGGTGTCCGGTGTCCGGTGTCCGGTGTCCGGTGTCGCCAGCCTCTTAGTGTAACCAACACCGTGCGAGAGGATGGCCAACCGCCCGGCAAACACGTCCAGTTGGCCGCCGAAGCTGGCGGAGACGACCAGGTCCACCCTCGTCTCGACGGCCTGCTCCCAGGGCAGCACCGGCACTCCCGTGTCGGCCAGCAACTCGGCGGTGCCGGCCGCGAACGCCGATGAGCCGGTGCAGGTCGCCAGCAGCTGGACCCGCAGATCGTCGTCGAACAGGGGCAGCACGTCGAGCAGCCGGGTCGCGGCGGTGACGTTGTGCACGACGACCAGCACCCGCAGGCACGTCCCCCGCGTCGCCCACCGTGCCGCGTCGTCCCCCACCGGCACCCGCACCCAGCCGGTCCGCCCGAACCCCATCCGCACGCCCCTCATCAGTCCGGGCCCGCCCGAGGCCCTCGTGCCGCCCACGCGAACGGCCTCGACAGTCAACCAGCACGATGCCGTACCGGACACCGAGGGGGCGTCAGACGGCCATGGCCACCGAGGCCTTGCTCAGCACCTCCTCGGGCGGATCATGGGCAGCGCCCCGGCTCCGGTCGCCGAAGACGACGACCCGCAGCAACACGAACCGCCCGGCGCCCGCCAGGGCGGACGCCGACAGATAGACCGACTGTGCGAGCAGGGGCGAGGGATCGGTCCGTACGGCGGACAGGCAGAGCAGCGCCCCCGTCGTGAACGCGTAACTCACGGCGACCGTCACCCCGGACTGGAGGTGGACTCGCCACCCCTTGCGCCCGCTCCGGAAGGAGATCCGCCGGTGCAACTCGGTGGCGACGACCGTGGAGACGACGGTGACCAGCGCGTTCGCGAGGGCCATCGGGAGCTGCTCGCTGAGCAGCAGGACCGCCCCGCTCGACGCCAGTCCGACTCCGCCGCCGCATACGACGAATCGCACGAAGGCCGCGAGGAGTGGGCGGAAGTCGCGCGTCTGCCGACGCGTCGGGGCGGTCACGGGCCGGCCTCCGGAAGCTGAGTGGGGAACGGTGATTCGAATCCACCCCAGAACCTACGGAGTCGGCGACGTCCGGGCGACCGGATAAACCTCGTATCCGGTGAGGGGCGGCCCGGAAACGACCCCGGGCCGGCCACGGGAGACAGGATCCGATACGTATCCGGCCATAAGTCCCGCCACGCCCAGGTAGGTTAAGGCCAGAACTTGATCGTTCTCGTGTCCGGAGGTCTCCATGAGTGAGCAGCAGCCGTCCGTCACCCCTCCTGCCGGGCCGGTGCCGGACCGGATCGACACCACGAGGCCCCATTCCGCGCGGTTCTGGAACTACTTCGTGGGCGGCAAGGACAACTACGAGGTCGACCGCGAGATCGGTGACCAGATCAAGGCGTTCTTCCCGGGGCTCGTCGACGTTGCGGTGGCGGGCCGGCAGTTCCTGCGCCGTTCGGTGACCCATCTGGTGGAGGACCGGGGGGTCCGGCAGTTCCTGGACATCGGGACGGGCCTGCCCACGGCGGACAACACCCATCAGGTGGCCCAGGGCATCGCGCCCGAGTCGCGCATCGTGTACGTGGACAACGATCCGCTCGTGCTGACGCACGCCCGTGCGCTGCTGACCAGTGCCCCCGAGGGCGTCACCGACTACATCGACGCCGACCTCTACGACCCGGACACCATCCTGGCCCAGGCGGCGACGACGCTCGACTTCGACCGGCCCGTGGCGCTGATGCTGCTCGGCATCCTCGGTCACGCGGGAGACTTCTCGAAGGCCCGTGAGGTGGTGGGCCGGCTGATGGCCGGGCTGCCGGCCGGCAGCTTCCTCGTGGTGTACGACGGGACGCGCACCAGCGAGGGCATGATCGCCGCGGAGAAGGCGTACATCGAGAGCGGCGCGGTGCCGTACTACGTGCGCGAGCCCGACGAGATCGTCACGCTCTTCGACGGGCTGCGGATCCTCGACCCCGGCTTCGTCCGGCTCAGCGAGTGGCGGCCCGACGCCGACAGCGCGACCGTGCCCGCGGAGGTCGACGCCTTCGGGGGCATCGGCGTCAAGGAGTGACGCGTCCCGGAGCCCGAGCCCGGATCCGGCCGCCGGACCGCGGATGTCCGCTGTCCGGCGGGGTGTTTGCTGCAAGATGCTGAATGCCGGGGCAGGAAGCCGATCAGTACCAGGGGGAGTGCCATATGACAGGGTACGGATCCGGTGCGGACCGCATCGACACCACCAGGCCGCATCCCGCGCGGGTGTACGACTGGTTCCTCGGCGGGAAGGACAACTATCCCGTCGACGAGGAACTCGGCAGGCAGATCACCGGGCTCTCACCGGACACGAAGCGCATCGCGCGCCACAACCGGTGGTTCATGCACCGTGCGATGCGCTGGCTCGCGGGCGAGGCGGGGATACGGCAGTTCCTCGACATCGGTTCCGGCATTCCCACCGAGCCCAATCTGCATCGGATCGTCCAGGGCTCGGCTCCCGGCGCACGGGTCGTGTACGTGGACAACGACCCCATCGTGCTGGCCCATTCGGAAGCGCTGCTGAGCGGGAGCGCGGAAGGTGTGACGGCGTATCTCGACGCCGACGTGCGCGAGCCGGAGAAGATCCTCCGACTCGCGGCAGATGTGATCGACTTCGACCGGCCCGTCGCGCTCTCCCTCATCGCCCTGCTGCACTTCGTGGGCGACGGCGACGGCGACGGGGCGGGGGAGGGGGCGTACGCACTGGTGGAACGGCTGGTGGAGCGACTTCCCGCCGGGAGCTTCCTCGTGCTGTCGCAGCTCACCGGTGACTTCGACCCCGAGAGCGTGGAGAAGGGCGTGGCCTCGTACGCGGCGGGTGGTGTCACGCTCGTGCCGAGGTCGCGCCGCGGCGTCGCCCGCTTCTTCGACGGGCTGGACGTGGTGGAGCCGGGGCTCGTCCAGGTCGTCGACTGGCATCCGGAGCTCAGCATCGGCGAACTCCCGGTGGAGACGCAGCCGGTGCCGATCTACGGAGCGGTCGCCGGCAAGCCGTAGCGTGCCGGGCACATGGGCCGGGGCCGTCCGCGGACGGCCCCGGCCCTGTGGTGCTCCGCCCGCCGGCTACTTCCGCAGCTCGACGGTGAAGCCGCGCCCGGTGGATACGGAGGGCGTCTTGATCTCTGTGACCCCGGTCGCCGGGTCGGTGAACCAGCCCGATCCGGCCGCGGCGAGCTCCGCCGCGGAGTTCACCCGGTGCAGCCGGCTGTGGTCCATGACCACCTGCGACGGGGCCTTCCCGCCGTGCACGGTGAGGTCGTAAGAGCGGGTGGACACCTTGCCGTCGTAATGCCCCACGCTCGCACCGATCCTGACGGTGGTGCTGCCCTCCTTGCCACGGGCCGGTGCCTGGACCCGTACCTGCTGGGTGGCCGAGGCTCCCTCCGCGAACTTCCTCGTCACACCGTCGTCCTCGTAGAGCGTGTACTCCGAGGTGCCCTGCGGGTGGATGTCGTAGCCGAGCCGGGACTTGTCCCGGGATTCCCAGGACAGCGTGCCCTCGGGCCACATCGGCACGATCGATCCGCCCCTGACGAAGAGCGGCAGGGTGTCGAGCGGTGCCTTGTAGCCATCGACCGTGGTCGGGCCCTGGTAGGTCCTGCCCGTCCAGTAGTCGGTCCAGGTGCCCTTCGGCAGGTAGATGCCATTGCGGACGTCCGTGTCGCTGTACACCGGCGCGACCAGGAAGTCGGGTCCGGCCAGGAACTCGTACTTCGCGTCCGGGCCGAGCGCCGCCGGGTCGTCGGGGTACTCCAGCGAGAGCGGCCGGACCGGGCCGACGCCGGTCCTCGTGGCCTCCTTCGACAGGGTGTACATGTACGGCAGCAGCCGCTCCTTCAGCTGGAGGTACTTGCGGTTGATGGAGGTGTACGGCTCGCCGTCCAGCCACGGCTGCTGGTCGTGCGGCTTCTTGGTGGTGATGTCGCTGGCCCAGCCGTCCATGGTCATGATGGCCGGGAGGAACGCCTTCCACTGCAGGTCACGGGTGTACATCTCGGGGTCGTGACGGTAGATGCTGCCGACGTCACCCGTGTTGTACGCGATGCCGGACATCGTCGCGCCGGCGTACGTCGGGATCTGCCAGCGGATGAAGTCCCAGGACAGGCTCTGGTCCCCGCTCCACAGCACACCGCAGCGCTGCGCACCGGCCCAGGACACCGGCAGCCAGACGAAACCGCGGGCGTCGCTGTTGTTCTCGATGCCGGCCTTCGCCTGGTCGCAGGCGTCCAGCGCGAAGCCGTAGCCACCGCCGACCCAGGCGACATCCAGCTTGCGGACGCGTACCCCGGCCTTGGCCTCCGCGGCCTCGTCGGGCAGTCCGTTCTGTGTCCAGAGGCCGAGCTGGGCATGGTTCTTGTTGAGGCCGGTACCCGTCTGGGCAAGGTCTTCGTATCCGCAGCCGTAGCCGTCGTTGACGAGCATCCAGCCGAGCGGCATCCCGTTGTCGACGTAGCCGTCGGAGACCTTCAGGGCGTCGAGGGTGTGGCGCTCGCCCCGGTTGGCGTTGTGGAGGTAGCAGTCGGCGGACCCGGGCTCCAGCCCGTACACCGGGGGCATGAACGGCTTGCCCACCAGCGAGGTGTACTTGCCGATGACCGTCTTGGTGTCACCGGTGAAGTAGTAGGCGTCCAGGCGCCGTTCCTGCTGACCGGTGCGTACCGGTGAGTCGAAGTCGTAGATGCCGGGCGTCATGGTGTTGCGGAACACGCCGTAGCCCGCCGTGGAGAGGTAGAACGGCTGGGAGTTGTTGTAACCGCCCTCGTTCCAGTTGGTGTTGTTGCCGACGTTCATCACCTGGCCGCGGTGCGAGAAGCTGCCGTTCTGCTCGCCGCCGCCGAAGAACTGCTCGTCGGTGCCGCGCTTCAGGCTCTGCCGCATGCCGCCGCCGGTCCAGCGCAGCGGATCGGCCTCCTGCCAGACGGCCGTGCGGTTGTCGGCCTTGTAGAGGGCGAAGCGCAGCGGCTTCTTGTACACGCGCAGCACCACGCCCTTGGAGCGGATGCCGTAATAGCCGCCCGCGTCGAAGGACGTGGTGTGCGGCTGGGCGGTGGGCTGCCGCCGGATCATGTGGCTGTCCTTCGGGTCGGCGATCACGCCGTCCGGGGATGCCTGAAGCCGCAGTGTGTCGTCGGTGAAGAACTCGGCGCGGGCCCTGAGCGCACCGGCCTCGAACTCGTACCTGCCGTGCGAGCCGTTGAATCCGGTGAGGTTCCCGGCGTCGGTGGCCTCTCGGAGGTAGGCCTTGCCGGTGAAGGAGTTGTTGTGGACGTCGTAGGGGACGACGACCACGTGGTAGGTCCCGGAGGCCTTCGGGATGACCGTGGACTCGGGGTCGGCGGTGCCCGCGCTGGAGGCCACCTGCTTGTCGGCCGAGTCGTAGATGTACATGTCGAAGTCGTCCGTGGGTGTCTCCCACTGGATGGAGACGGGGACACCCCCCTCGGGGTTGTCGTCCCACTGGCCCGCGGGCGGGTCGACGGTCAGGTCGAACCGGGCGCAGACCGCGTTGTCGGGGTCCTCGTCGGGTGTGCCGCACTTGGCGGGCGAGTCGACGGTTCCCTCGGCGTAGACCGGGCTCTGCCAGGTCACACTCTTCGTGGTGCTGTCCAGGGTGCCCGAGGGCGTGGCCGCGGCGTGCGCCTGCGGGGCCGGTGCGGTCAGGGCGGTGAGTGCGAGGACGATCACCGACAGCGTGCCGGCCGCCGCCTGGCTGGAACGGTTCTGAAGGATCCGCAAGGAGTGTTCTCCGTTCGTACCGAACAGTTAAGTAGGTGATGCCTGCGCAGACATGCTTGAAACTCCGGAGATTCGCGCATCAGAATTCACCGCCCGACCGGTGCATGTCAACGTTCCGGTGGGTGATGACCGCCTCGCCCGCGGCGTTGCGCCGATGCGGGCGGGGTGGGGAACAACCTCATCCTTTTGGTCAGCCATGCTCAGAAAACGGTCTCGCGAGATCGAAAAAATGGCGAGAACGGTCGCGAACAGTGCCGAAAGGCTCACTGAATTTCCTTATAGTGAAGCCGCGTTGATCAACCGACCACCGCACCGAGCGAAGCCTTCGTCGCAGGAGATTCCGTACGATGACGACGCCCGCATCCGCGGTGCCCGAGCGACCGTCCATGTCCCCGCCGCCCGCGGCCGGGGGCTGCCCGGTGAGCGGCGGCACGGCCGCCGTACCGCTGAGCGGTCCCGGGTTCCACACCGAACCCCAGGTCGTCTACCGCGCCATGCGGAGCGAACACGGCCCGGTCGTACCTGTCGAACTGCCCGGCGGGGTTCCCGCCTGGCTGGTCATCGGCTACCGCGAACTCCACCAGGTCACCAGCGACGGCGAGTTGTTCCCCCGGGACGTCGGGCTGTGGAACCAGTGGGGGAACATCCCCGAGGACTGGCCGCTGTTACCGATGGTCGGCCGCCCGATGCCCTCCATCTACTTCACCGCCGGGGCCGAGCACCGGCGCCACGCCGCGATGGTCGGGCAGGCCCTGGAGGACGTCGAGCACTTCGAACTCCGCAGAGTCTGCGAGGAATTGGCGGACCGTCTGACCGACGGGTTCTGCGACCGCGGTACGGCGGACCTGATCGCCGACTTCGCCGTACCGCTGCCGGTACTCGTCCTCGCCCGGCTGCTCGGATTCCCCGATGCCGACGGGCCGCGGATCGCCGAGGTGCTCAGGGACCTGGCCGACGGGGGGCCGGACGCGCAGGAGGCCCATCTGCGGTTCGGCGGGCACATGCAGCGGCTGCTGGCGGCCCGCCGGGCCGCGCCCGGAAACGACGTGACCTCGCGCATGCTGGCGTACGGCGGGGAGTTCACCGACGAGGAGTACGTACTCGACCTGATGGCCATCACGGCCGCGGGACACCTCACCACGGCCGACTGGATCGGCAGCTCGCTGCGGCTGATGCTCACCGACCACCAGTTCGCCGTCGCGCTCTCCGGCGGCCGGCACAGCGTGGCCGAGGCCATGAACGAGGTCCTCTGGGAGGAGGGTCCCACGCAGATCCTCGCCGGTCGCTGGGCGGCCCGCGACACCCGGCTGGGGGACCGGAACATCCGGGCCGGGGACATGCTGCTGCTGGGTCTGGGCGCCGCCAACGCCGATCCGCACATCCGGCAGCACCTCTCGGCCTCGCCGGGTCCGTCCGGCCACAGCGGCAACAGCGCGCATCTGGCGTTCAGCCACGGCGAGTACCGCTGCCCCTTTCCCGCGCAGGAGATCGCCGAGATCATCGCCCGCACCGGGATCGAGGTGCTTCTCGACCGGCTGCCCGACCTCGAACTGGCCGTCCCCGCGCAGGAACTGGTCCGCAGACAGTCCGCCTTCCTGCGGGGAACGACCGCGCTGCCCGTTCGGTTCGCCCCCGTACGTCCGACAGGAGACCCGTCTTGAACTGCCCGCACGCAGCAGCCCGGGAGACCGCTTCGAGCGGCGCGGCCGTCGTCATCGACCCACTGGTCCAGGACCTGGACGGTGAGACCGCACGGCTGCGTGACGCCGGTCCGCTCGCCCGGATCGAACTGCTCGGCGTCCCGGCCCTGGCCGTCACCCGGCACGCCCTCGCCCGCCGACTGCTCGTCGACCCACGCCTGGTGAAGGACCTCGACGCCTGGGGGCTCTGGCAGCGCGGCGAGGTCACCCACGAGTGGCCGCTGATCGGCATGATCGATGCCGGACGCTCCATGTTCACCGTGGACGGCGCCGAGCACCGGCGGCTGCGTACCAAGACCTCCCAGGCGCTCACACCGCGCCGACTGGAGGAAATACGCCCGGACATCGAGAAGTTCACCGACGAACTGCTCGACGCCCTCGCCCAACAGGGCGAGAGGAGCGAGAACGGTGTGGTCGATCTCAAGTCCGTGTTCGCCCAGCCGTTGCCGATGCGGGTCGTCGGCATGCTGATGGGGGTGGACGAGGCCGAGCACCCCATGCTGATGAAGCGGTACAAGGCGTTCTTCTCCATGCTCACCCCGCAGGAGGAACGCCTGGCGCTCCTCGCCGAGCTGGACGTCTTCTACACCGCTCTCGTGCGTGAGAAGGCAGCGCGTCCGGCCGACGACCTCACCAGCGCGCTCATCCTTGCCGAGGAGGGCGGCGAACCGCTCACCGAGGAAGAGGTGGTGGGCACCCTCAAGGCGATGGTGGCCGCCGGGCACGAGACCACGATCGGGCTGATCCTGAACGCCGTACGAGCCCTGCTCACCCACCCCGAGCAGCTGCGCAAGGTGCTCGACGGCGAGATCCCGTGGGAGACGGTGATCGAGGAGACCCTGCGCTGGGACACCCCCACCACCCATCTGCTGATGCGGTTCGCCACGGAGGACATCCAGGTCGGCGACGAAGTGATCGCGAAGGGCGAGGGAGTGGTGATCTCCTACCGCGCCATCGGTCGTGACACCGAGCACCACGGGCCCGACGCCGACGACTTCGACATCACCCGGCCGACCCCGATCCGCCACATGACCTTCGGCCACGGCCCCCACATCTGCCCCGGGGCGGCCCTGTCCCGCGTCGAGGCCGGGATCGCCCTGCCCGCACTGTTCGCGCGCTTCCCCGGACTGCGGGCGGCCGTCGCGGACGGAGAGGTCCGCAAGCTCCCGGTGATGACGCAGAACGACATGGAGGCCTTCCCGGCCCTGCTGCGCGGCTGAGACCCGGCCACCCGTCGGGCACCGCCGTCCGTGGGAGTCGGCGGCGCGTCCTGCGGCCCGCGGCGCCCGTCCGGCAGGCCCGTCAGCCCAGCGCGTCCGCCAGCGCACTGTCCGCCGCGGCGCGCGACTCCTGCCACAGCGTGGTCACCGGTTCCCACACGTGGACTCCCGCGGGCATGCCCACGGAGGCCCCGCGGAAGGTGACGCCCAGATGGGAGGGGTCCGCCGCGACGGACAGGCTGCCGACGACATGGCCCTCGCCGGCCGCCGGGTCCGCGGTGCGCACGGCGGCGTACGCCCGCTCGCCGCCGGCCAGTACGTAGGGTCCGCTCCCGGCGGGCGGGACCGCCTCGGCGGAGCCGTCCAGGCCCCTGAAGGTGATCGTGGGGATCCGGTCCACCACACAGTCCCGGGCGCCGTTGTTGGTGACGCTGATCCGGGCGACGTTCCGCTGTCCACCGGGTTCGGCGTGCACTTCGAGGGCCTTCTCCGGGCAGGTTCCGAGGCGGCTCGCGGTGCCGGCGGGCGCGGCGCCGGCCGTTGTCGGGGCAACGGTGCCGGCCAGGGCCAGGAAGGCCGTCACGGAGAGCGCGGGGGTGAGTGCGGAACGGAGGCGCATGGTGTTTCTCCCGTTGGATCGACAGCCTGCGGAAGCGGCCGGACGGCCCTGCCGGCCCGTGCGGCCGACAGGGACAGTGTGAACCGTATGACCCGATCTCCGCGACAGATCGGACATGTCGCTTCGCTGTATGCGGTGCCGGAGCGGGTCGCACGCGTGGACCGGGGCGGGCCGCCCGCTGCTCGCCGAGCCGAGCCGAGCCGAGCCCCGTCCCGCGCGCCGTCACCGCGCCCGGACCGTGGCCATCACCTCCCGGTCCGGCTGGAGCGTCAGCGAGGGCACCGGGCCGATGTCGCCCGGGTCCACGTCCAGCTCGAAGCGGCGCGCCAGCACCGCCAGGATCAGCACCGCCTCGACCATCGCGAACCGGGTGCCCAGGCAGACCCTGGGGCCGCCGCCGAACGGGAACCAGGCGTACTCCGCGATGTCGTCGCCCTCCTCCGGATCCCAGCGCTCGGGGCGGAACTCCTCCGGCTCGGGGAACCACCGGGCGTCGCGTTGTGTCACCCACTGGCTGGTCCACACCCGGGTGCCTTCCGGCATCGGCACACCGCCGATGTGCGCCCCCTCCTTCGCGACACCGGTGACCAGCCAGATCGTCGGGTAGAGGCGCAGCGTCTCCTTGACCACGGACTGGGTGTACGTCAGCCGTGCGTAGTCGTCGAACTCCGGCTCCCGGTCGCCGAGCACCCGGTCCAGTTCCTCGGTGAGCGCGGCACGCACCCGCGGATCTCGGGACAGCAGGTACCAGGCCCACACCAGCGTGGAACTGGTCGTCTCGTGGCCGCCGATGTACAGCGTGACCGTCTCGTCGCGTATCTCCCGGTCGGTGAGGTGGACACCGGTCTCGTCGACCGCGGTCAACAGCCGGCTCAGCAGATCGGGCCGCTCGTCCCCGCCGTCGCGGTGACGGGCGACGACCCGGCCCACCTCCGCGTCGATGACCGCCGCGGCCTTCTTGATCCTGGCCCGTCCGGGGGTCGGGACCCAGTCCGGCAACAGGGCGCCGATCCCGGCGAACTCCTTGCCGATCTCCTGCTGCGCCACATCCATCGCCCGGCCCATCGCCTCGGCGTCGGCCGCCGTGTCGACGCCGAAGATGGTGCGCACCGCGATCCGCTGCGTCAGCGCCGCCATCTCCCGTTTGACGTCGATGCGCTCACCGCCCGACCAGGTGTCCGCCAGCTCCACCGTGCTGCCCGCCATCGTCGCCGCGTACGACCGCACCTGCTTGGGCCGGACGGAGGGCTGCACCAGCGACCGCTTCCGTCGCCAGTCCGTGCCCCGGGCCACGACCACGCCGTTGCCCATCACGGTCCGGAAGGCGATGCCCAGGGCCGGCTGGTCGAAGGAGCGTTCCGTCTCGGTGAGCAGCTCGCCGATGCAGTCCGGATCGGCTATGTACACGCAGGAGTTGGGGCCGAATCGCCAGCCCACCATGTCCCCGTGGGAGCGCAGCCGCTCGAAGAAGGCGAGGGGGTTCTTTCCGAACTGCGGCAGGTTCCCGAGGAACGGCAGCCCCTTCGGGCCCGGCACGATCCTGTGGCTCCGCGGCTCGGCGACGACGGCCGGGCCGGTCTCCGTGGACATGAGAGTCTCCGCTCCTTGTGGCGCACCCGACTCGGTGCGCGGCGACCTGACATCAGTGCTACCGCCTGCCGTGGAACATGCCATCGGCCCTGTGCGGTACGTGAGTTGTCGAGACTAGTCGCGTGGTGCCGTTCCCGGGGACGGGCGGGCGGCAGGGATGGCGGAGAAGAGACGGTCCGCCACCGCCGGACGGCCCCGGGCCCCGGGCCCGTCCGGCGGTGCGGTTTCGCGACACGGGCCCGGTCCGGGGCCGTGTCGCGAGGTGCGCGGGTCAGACGCCCGGCGGAACCCGGGACGGGCGGCCGTTGCCGCGGGTGAGGGAGTAGCCGAAGAGCGCCGCCAGCGCCCCCAGGACCCCGCCGCCGACCGTCCACAGCCAGCGGTCGGTCCACCAGCCGGAGGCCCAGCCGTCCTCGGGCTCGCTGCCGAGCGAGACCTTGGACGAGGTGTCCTCGCCGCCGTCCGCCGAGCCGTCCGAGGCCTGCTCGACGGAGGACACGCCGGGTACCAGCGGCTTGGCGAGCGTGCCGTCGACATCGGCGGCGCCGCCCTTGTCGGCGGCCGTGATCTCGACCTCGGTCCGCACCGGGAGGCCGAGGTCGGCCGAGGGCAGATCGACGACCGTCAGGCGTACGTAGTAGCTGCCCGGCAGCGGGTCGTTGGCCCACGGCTCGGACCAGGCGCGGACGGTCCGCAGCACGCAGGTCAGCTCGACCGCCGTCGCGTCGGCGGCGGCCTTGCCGGTCTGGCGGCCGTACATGCAGGCCTGGCGGCGCCGCAGCCCGTCGTACACGTCGACCTGCCAGGTCGACGCGCCGTGCCGGGCGGCGCTCTCGGGCAGGGTGATCTTCGCCTTGACGGTGGCCCGCTGGCCGGCGTCGGCGGGGAACACCCAGTACAGGTAGTCGCCCGTGGACGCCCCGGCGGTGGCGCGCTGGTTCTGCTGGAGGGCCGTCGCCGTACGGAAGGTGGTGCCGGCCTCGGTGGGGCCGGCCCCGTCCTCGGAGGCGCTCGGGCCCGGGCTCGCCGACGGGTCGTCGGCCGCCGCGGCGCCCGCCGAGGTCAGCAGGGCGAGCCCGGCGAGCAGCGCACCCGCGAACGCACGTGTTCTACGCATCATCAGTTGGTCCTCCAGACAGCGACGCGCCAGCGCGAGATCCAGCCGAAGAGCAGGCCCGCGATCAGTCCGGTGAGGATCAGCACGCCCAGCAGCCACCAGCCGCGGCCGAGACCGAACGCTGCGGCGTCCGCGGCGGCGTCCGGGGCGTCCACCAGGTCCACGGTCAGCTCGACCGGCATGCCGGGCGAGGTCTTCACCGAGGCGGGGGCCGAGAAGGAGTTGCCGACCTGGATGCACACGGTCTCGGCAGCCGGCTTGTCATCGCTGTCCGCGCCGTCCACCTCGGGCTTGGGGTAGCGCAGGCCGGAGGAGATCGCGTCCGTACGGCCGGTGCCCGACTCCGAGCCCCGCACGATCTCCCGGCCGTGCACGGTCAGCGCGCGCAGCAGCACGCCGTAGTCGTTGTTCACGGCGCGGTCGGCGAAGACGCTGACCGAGGCGCGCAGTTCCTGGCCGGGCAGCACATCGACCCGGTACCAGCGGTGCTCGCCGAACTTCTCGCGGTCGGTGTACAGGCCGGGCTTGAGCTGCGGTGCCGAGGAGCAGCTGTCCGCGCCCTCGGTCGCCACCGGGGTGACCACGGGCTCCGCGGCCCGGTCGACCAACTGCTTGACGCGGCCGGAGAGTTCATCGGTGTGCTGGACCGCGGTGTACGTTCCGCCGGTGGCCTCGGCGATACAGGTCAGCTGTTCGCGGATCTTCGCGTTGGGCACCAGGCCCAGGGTGTCGATGACGAGGTGGATGCCGCGGGCCGCGATGTCGCGGGCGACCTCGCACGGGTCGAGCGGGCCGCAGGTGTCCTCGCCGTCACTGATCAGTACGATCCGGCGGGTGGAGTCACCGCCCTTGAGATCGTCGGCGGCGCCCAGCAGGGCCGGGCCGATCGGGGTCCAGCCGGTGGGGGCCAGGGTGGCGACCGCGGTCTTCGCCTCGGTGCGGTCCAGCGGGCCGACCGGGTAGAGCTGCCTGGTGTCCTTGCAGCCGACCTTGCGGTCGTTGCCCGGGTAGTCGGCGCCGAGGGTCCGGATGCCGAGCTCCACCTGCTCGGGCACCGCGTCCAGGACTTCGTTGAAAGCCTGCTTGGCGGCTGTCATCCGGGACTGGCCGTCGATGTCACGGGTCCGCATGGAGCCGCTGACGTCGAGCACCAGCTCGACCTTGGGGGAGGCTTTGGCGGGGGCTTCGTCGGCGGCGGCGGGGAGCGCCGAACCGAGCCCGGCGGTCAGAGTGGCGAGCAGGATGCCCACCCCGACCGTCAGCCTTTTTCTTATGATCATCGCCGGATAGTAGTGAAGATCGCTTCGCTACCCCAAACCGGTCCGGGGCCGGCCGTGGGACCGTCAGAAACCTCCGAGCAGTGGGCCCGAGGCCCGGTCCAGCACCGAACCGATCCGCTCCCAGGTGGCCGAGTCCCTTTCCATGGGCGGAAGTTGGGTGCCCTCGCCGGATCCCCAGACGGCGGCGGTCGCGACCGGGTCGGCTCCGGTGGCCGCAGCCGCGGCCAGTGCGGCGGCGCCCATCGCGACCGGTTCGCCGCCGCCGGGCACGATCACGGGACGGCCGGAGAGGCGTCGTACCGTCTCCACCCAGGACCGCCCCTGCGCGCCGCCGCCGATCAGACGCAGCGGCCGGGCGGCCACCTCGGGATCGGCGGGGTCGAGGCCGCAGGCCCGCAGCAGTTCGTCGAGGGCGCGCAGCACGGTGACGACGGCGCCCTCGTAGGCCGCGCCGAGGAGTTGCCGCGGCGTGGTGTCGTGCCGGAGTCCGGTGAGCAGGCCAGAGGCGGTGGGCAGATCGGGGGTGCGTTCGCCGTCGAGGTAGGGCAGGAGCACGGCCTCGCCGCCGGGGGACGTGTCGTCGCGGTCCAGGCCGAGCAGTGCGGCGACCTTGTCCACGGCGAGCGTGCAGTTGAGGGTGCAGGCCAGCGGGAGGTACGTACCGTCCGCCGCGGCGAAGCCGGAGAGCGCCGGTGAGTCGGGCCGGGCCCGGGAGGCGGCGAAGACCGTGCCCGAGGTTCCGAGGCTGAGGACGGGGTGGTCGAGGAGTCCGGCGCCGCCCAGCCCGAGGCCGACGGCGGCGCTCATGTTGTCCCCGGTGCCCGCGGCCACCGCGGTCGTGGTGGGCAGCCCGAGCGCCTCGGCCGCTTCGGCGGTCAGCGAGCCGACGCGCATCGCGCCGGTCCGGGCCACCTCGGGCAGCAACGCGGCGTCCAGACCGAGGAGTTCGAGGATCTTCGGGTCGTAGGTGCCGGTCGCCGTGGAGTACCAGCCGGTGCCCGAGGCGTCGCCGGGGTCGGTGACGGCGGTGCCCGCGAGCCGTTCGGTCAGGAAGTCGTGGGGAAGGCGCACGGCCGCGGTCGCGGCGGCGTTCTCCGGCTCGTTCTCCCGCAGCCACCGCCACTTCGACGCGGTGACGGCGGCCACCGGCACCGACCCGGTCCGCGCGGTCCACGCGCCCGGTCCGCCGAGGGCCTCGGTCAGCGCGGCCGCCTGCGGGGCGGAGCGGGTGTCGTTCCACAGCATCGCGGGGCGCACCGGTCGGCCCGACCGGTCGAGGGCGACCAGCCCGTGCTGCTGGCCGGCGATCGCGATGCCGGTCACGGCCGAAGCGGCGGCTCCGGACCGCGCGAGCCCGGCGGCGACGGCCTCGCACAGGGCCTGCCACCACCCTTCCGGGTCGCTCTCGCGGGCCCCCGCCCTGCCGCTGACCGCATGCGGGGCGCGGCCGACGGCGAGCAGCCGTCCGTTCTCGGCGTCGACGAAGACCGCCTTGGTGGACTGGGTGGAACTGTCCACACCGATGACGACGGTACGCGGCGGCATGGGCCCTCATTCCTGTGCTGTGTGCGGCGCGGGATTTGATCGTGTGCAGAACAAATTACGTCACACAGGGCCTGCCCGACAGTGATTCGCGGCGAGGGGTTACGTGTCCGGCGCGGCCCGTGCATCATTAGTCATGGCACTGAACAAATAAGGCCCGGTTGCCTCGACCGGCCCTGGGCCCGACGGCACCGAAGGCGGCCAGAAGATGACGGAACGCTTCACGCCCACCCCCGACGACAGGTTCACCTTCGGGCTCTGGACGGTGGGCTGGCAGGGGCGCGACCCGTTCGGTGACGCGACCCGCGCACCGATCGACCCGGCCGAATCCGTGCGGCGCCTCGCGGAGCTGGGCGCGTACGGGGTGACTTTCCACGACGACGACCTGATCCCGTTCGGCTCGACGGACACCGAGCGCGAGGGGATCGTGAAGCGGTTCCGGCAGGCGCTGGACGCGGCCGGGATGGTTGTTCCCATGGCGACGACGAACCTCTTCACCCACCCGGTGTTCAAGGACGGCGCGTTCACCGCCAACGACCGCGACGTACGCCGCTACGCGCTGCGCAAGACCCTCCGCAACATCGACCTCGCCGTCGAGCTGGGCGCCACCACCTATGTGGCCTGGGGCGGTCGCGAGGGCTCCGAGTCCGGCGCCGCCAAGGACATCCGGGTCGCCCTCGACCGTATGAAGGAAGCCTTCGACCTGCTCGGCGACTACGTCACCGAGCAGGGCTACGACCTGAGGTTCGCCATCGAGCCCAAGCCGAACGAGCCGCGCGGCGACATCCTGCTGCCGACCATCGGTCACGCCCTCGCCTTCATCGAGCGCCTGGAGCGCCCGGAGCTGGTCGGCGTCAACCCGGAGACCGGGCACGAGCAGATGGCCGGGCTGAACTTCCCGCACGGCATCGCGCAGGCGCTGTGGGCGGGCAAGCTCTTCCACATCGACCTGAACGGCCAGTCGGGCATCAAGTACGACCAGGACCTGCGCTTCGGCGCGGGCGATCTGCGCCAGGCGTTCTGGCTCGTCGACCTGTTGGAGACGGGTGGTTACACGGGCCCGCGCCACTTCGACTTCAAGCCGCCGCGCACCGAGGACCTCGACGGCGTCTGGGCGTCGGCCGCGGGCTGCATGCGCAACTATCTGATCCTCAAGGAGCGCGCCGCCGCGTTCCGCGCCGATCCCGCCGTACGGGAGGCGCTGCGCGCGTCCCGGCTCGACGAACTGGCCCGCCCCACCGCACAGGACGGCGTGGCCGGGCTGCTGGCCGACCGGTCGGCGTTCGAGGAGTTCGACGTGGACGCGGCCGCGGAGCGGGGGATGGCGTTCGAGGCCCTGGACCAGCTGGCGATGGACCACCTGCTCGGGGTCCGCTGAGCCGGGGGGCCCGCGGGACACGGGAGGCCGGACGGGCCGCCTCCCGTGTCCCGCTCAGCCCGCTGGGCCGGTCGCGTGGCCCGCGTACGCCACCGGGTCGGCCAGCACCTCGGTCAGCACCAGCGCCGCCGCGCCCCGTGCCGCGTCACCCGCGACGGAGGAGGCGCGCAGCCGCCCGCCGCCCGGGGACCAGAGCCCCGACACCACACGGCCGGTCAGTTCCTCGTCGGCGGGCGGCGACAGCCACGGCATCAGGTTCCGGTAGATCCCGCCGAGCACCACCGCGTCCGGGTCGAGCAGATTCACCGCCCCGGACAGCACCCGCCCCAGCATCCGGCCGGCCTCCGCGACCGCGGCCACCGCCCGTTCGTCCCCCGCCCGGGCGCGCCGCTCCAGCTCCGCCACCCCGGCCCCGCCGCCCGGCTCCCCGATCCCGGCGGCCCGCAGGAGCGCCGCCTGTCCCGCGTACTGCTCCAGACAGCCGCGCGAACCGCACCGGCACTCCGGCCCCTCGGCGTCCACCACCACATGCCCGATCTCCCCGGCGAACCCATGCGCGCCGCGCAGCAGTTCACCGCCGATGACCAGGGCGCCGCCGACACCGATCTCGCCCGTCAGATAGAGGAAGCTGCGGACCGCGTCGAGCCCGCCGAACCACAGCTCGGCCAGCGCCGCCAGATTGGCCTCGTTCTCGGAACGCACCGGCAGCGC
Source organism: Streptomyces sp. NPDC002403 (assembly GCF_053593015.1). Classification (NCBI taxonomy): domain Bacteria; kingdom Bacillati; phylum Actinomycetota; class Actinomycetes; order Kitasatosporales; family Streptomycetaceae; genus Streptomyces; species Streptomyces sp. NPDC002403. The sequence goes on from NZ_JBSFBQ010000013.1 coordinate 33,329, forward strand.
CGCACCACCGGGCCGCTCGGCGGCGAGCGCCGCGGCGAAGAGTTCATCGGCCGGAACCCGGTTCCAGCCCAGGTTGGGCGCCTGGCGCACCGCACCGCCGGACACCAGCCCGGGCAGTGCGAGCGCCACCCCCACCGGGAACAACTCCTGCTCGCGCGCCGACTCCAGGGTGCGTGCGGCGATCCCGGCCGCCCGCGCCAGGACCTCGGCCGGTGGTGCGCCGCGATTGTCGAGGTGTTCGGTCAGCCGCACCCGTCCGGTGCCCGCCAGGTCGACGACGCACACCGAGACGTAGTCGATGTTGACCTCCACACCGAGCCCGGCGGGCCCGGTGCGCGCCACCTTGAGCGCGGTCCCGGGGCGGCCCGCCTGCCCGCTGAAGGTCTTGCCGGACTCGGTGAGGAAACCGATGCCGAGCAGCTGCTCGACGAGCGAGGAGACCGCGGCCCGGGTCAGTCCCACCCGCGCGGCGACCGTGGCCCTGGTCGCCCCGCCCTCGGCCTCGTCGCGGACGGCCCGCAGTACCAGGCTGAGGTTGCTCCGGCGCACGGTGTCCTTGTCGGCCTTGGGCCCCAGCGGTGTGACGTTGCTCTTCATGTCGGAGCCGAGCCTATGCGATCCCCTGTGCGATCCCTTTCCGCGATGCCCCCGCCCCCCGCCCAGAGGGCGCAGAGGAATCCGCCGTGGCCCGTCGTGCTGTCCGGGGTGTTGGAGGTGCGGGCGGCCACCCGGTAGCGGGTGTGGTGGCGCTGGAACGGTCCGGCAGGCCCAGACGCCGTACGACGACGCCAGGGTCCGCCAGGACGTCGTCGACACCTACGCGGCCCCCGCCGCCGGGTTCGGCGACCCGGGATTCCTCGCGCTCGGCCGGTACGGAGACGCCTCGGCACTCGTTGTCGAGGCACAGGATGTCGACTTCACCGGTCACACCGTCCACTGGACGGCGACCGCGCCCGACGGCGTGGTACTGGAACCGGCGAGCGGCACGCTGAAGGTGCACGGCACCCGGGGCGCGGCCGCCGGGGTGACGGTGCGCGCCACCGCCGGGGCAGCGGCCGGAGCGCAGCGGATCACGCTGGCCTTCCGGCTGCCGGACGGGACCGCGCTGGTACCCGCGCGGGTGGAGGTCGCCGTGTCATGACCGGGCCCGGCTCGTTCGCGGCGCAGGAGCCCGCCGCGAACGAGCCGGGCGCGTGGGGTGCCGGAACGTCCGGCACTCAGGCCTTCGCGCCGCGCTCCTCCAGCATGTCCGCCATGAGCGCGATCTCCGACTGCTGGCCCCGCACCATGCCCGCCGCCAGGTTCCGGATCGCATCCGTGTCCGCGGAGCCGGCCGCGGCCTGAGCCATCTCGGCGCCGGCCCGGTGGTGCGAGGTCATCAGCTTCAGGAACAGCACCTCGGCGTCCCTGCCCTTCGCCGCCCGCAGCCTGTCGAGCTCGGTGTCGGTCGCCATGCCGGGCATCAGCGAACCGTCGCCCCTCGGGGTGAAGGCGTGACCCATCCACTCCATGGGCGGAGCGGAGGAGGACTTCGCCCGGCCCCACATCTCCAGCCAGCCGAGCATCATGCCGCGCTGATTGGCCTGCGTGTTGATGATGTCGTACGCGAGCCGGCGCACCGCCTCGTCGGACGTGCGGTCCCGGACGATGAACGACATCTCGACCGCCTGCTGATGGTGGATCGACATGTCACGGGCGAACCCGACATCCACCGAGGTGTCCGAGGGCGCCGCCGAGGCGGCGGCGGAGCCCTTGGCGGACGCGGAGCCCGCGGACGAGGACGGCCGTACGAGCATGAGCACGACCAGGCCCAGCGCCAGCAGCAGCACCACACCGCCGGCCAGCATCATCGGGCGCGAGGAACGGATCGCGGACGTCACTGGGCGACCCCACCCGTGCAGGCCGCGCCGGGCTCCGGGGTCTGCGGGCCCTGCACGTACTTGGTGAAGAACTGCCCGACGCGCGCGTCGGCGGCGCCGGTCACCGTCACCTGCTTGCCCCAGGCGCTGAGCATGAGCGGGGCGGCCTGGTCCTCGACCGGGCTCATCAGCGAGTAGGGCGTCGACCCGACGCGCTCACGGAGCTTCTCGATGTCGGCCGGCTTCGCCTTGCTCGTGTATGTGACCCAGACCGCGCCGTGCTCCAGGGAGTGGACGGCGTTCTCCTTCGGTATCGCCTTGGTGTAGACATCGGCGTTGCAGTTCATCCAGACCGGGTTGTGATCGCCGCCCACCGGTGGGTTCATCGGGTAGTCGACCTTCTTCTCGACATGGTTCTGGGTGAGCTTGCCCCAGGTCCGCTCGCCCTTCACCGGCGAGGACTTGGCCTCGACCTCGGCCTTCTCCTTGTCGTCGGCGGCGGACATCAGATAGCCGCCGCCCGCGACGAGCGCCGCGACCACGGCGACGGAGGCGGTGATGGTGATGACGCGGCCGCGCCGCTCGCGGGCCCGCTCCTTGCGGCGGGCCTCCTCCAGCTTGGCGCGGCGTGCGGAGGTGTTCTGCTGCTTGGCGGATGCCATGGGGGAGTCCTTCGGTTCAACGGAAATGATCGGGTCGAGGGCATGCGGAGGCCGTTGTCCGGGTGTCCCGGGCAACGGGGGCCTGCCTCTAGATCCGTTGAACCTGCAGACGCAGATGGTCGACTTCCCGCACGGCGTCGTTGGACGGGCCGCGGATGGCGGCCGCGCCGGTCAGCGGGGCGACCGGAACGGTGACGGTCGTGCCGGGAAGGGCCGCGGGGGCGCTCTGGCCCGGCAGCACGACCGGGGTCGAGTGCTCGGAGGTTCCGTGGCAGGAGCTGCCCATGCCCCGGTCCTCGGGGGAGTCGGCCACCACGATCCGCGCGAGTGCCTGGTGCGTGGGTGTGATGGTCCGGGCGACGGCCGCCGGCCGGTTGTCGGAGGCGTGCGCGGCCGGGGCCGTGATCGAACAGCACGAGACCATGGCGAAGAGCACGAACAGCCAGCCGAACACGGCCGACGCGCAGATGCCCTGCGTCCGTCGGCGCGTCTCTTCGCTCGGCCCGGTCATCCCGCCATCGTACGCGGTGTGTGAAGTTTCAATGAGGGGGTGGAGGGGGTGGATGCCGGGCAAGTGCCCCCTCGCGCGATCGTCCGTGCGAGGGGGCACCCGGGGTGTGCGGCAGCGGCCGGTCGCTACGCGGCCGCTCCGGCCCCGGTCCGCTCCTCCGCCTTCTGCTCCGCCGTCTTCTCCTCGTCCGGGCCGAGTCTGGCGAACACGGCCGCGAGGACCACCGCGGCCAGCGCCCCGGCCGCGACACCGCTGCCGAAGACCGTGCGCGCCCACACCGGGAGGTCCGCGTACATCTCCGGGGCGAAGACCGGCAGCAGACCGACGCAGAGCGCCAGCGCGACCACGATGCCGTTGGTGCCGTGTCCGAGGTTCTCGCGGCTGAGCATGCCGAACCCCATCGTCGCGATCACCGCGTAGATGATCAGCCCCGCGGCGCCGACCACCGGCTCCGGAATCGCGGCGAGCAGCCGGGTGAGCGGCGTGATCAGACCGCACACGATCAGCAGCACCCCGGCACCCGCCGTGACGAACCGGCTGCGCACCCGGGTGAGCTGGACGATGCCGATGTTCTCGGCGCTCGTCACCATCAGCGACGTACCGAAGACCCCGGCGCCCAGCGAGGTCACCGCGTCGGCCCGCGAGATCCGGGGAACGTCACGGGCGGCGTCCGGTGTCCGGCCCACGGCCTCGCTGTTGAGCACGGTCTGGCCGGTGGCCTCCGCGAGCGAGGCGAGCGCGAAGACCAGCAACGGCACGGCGGCCAGCAGGTCGAAATGCGGAGTGCCGTACGGGAACGGGTCGGGCAGCGCGAAGGTGCTGCCGTGCGCCATGTGGAACGCCGTACCGCTGATCGCGGCGACGAGGGTGCCGCCCGCGAGGCCGAACAGCACCGACATCTGCCGCCACACGCCCCGCATGACGAGGAAGAACAGCGCGGTGATGCCGAGCGTGGCGAAGCCGAGCCCCGGTCCCGAGGCGATCATCGGCGCGGTGATCTTGATCATGTTGATGCCGATCAGAACCACCGTGGTCCCCATCACCAGCGGCGGGAAGAACCGCACCAGACGCCCGTACAGCGGCAGTACGAGAATCAGGAAGACCGCGGCGATCAGCACCGAGCCGGAGGCGGTGGCCGGCCCGTGCTCCTTCGCCACCTGGAGGAAGATCGCCACCGCCGCCCCGCCCGGCAGCATCAGGAACGGGAGCCGGGCACCGATGCGCAGCGCCCTGACTCCCAGCGACTGGAGCAGCGCCCCGACACCGCACAGCACCAGCGTCGCGCTGAGCAGCGAAGCCGTCTGGGCGGCCGTCAGCGAGAGCGTGGTGCCGATCAGGATCACCGAGGAGACGGGGGCGGCGATCCCGGCGAGCAGATGCTGGAACGCCAGGGGCGCCAGCCGGGGGAGGGGAAGCCGCTCGTCGACCGGGGCGACGGAGGCGGCCGGTGCGACGGGGGCGGCGGTGTCGGCGGAGGCCATGGTCCGGCTCAGCCCTTCGGGACGTCGAGCCAGGGGAGCTCCTGGGCCGAGTAGCGGTAGGAGCGGAACACGGCGTTGGGCTCCGACGGGAACAGCTTGCGCACTTCTTCTTCCTGGTAGCCGCCGAAGAACGGCACGATGTACTCCCAGCACAGATATCCGTCCGCGGTCACCTCGAAGAGGCGGCCGGCCGGGGAGTCCGTGACGAGCGTGTTGCCGTTGGGCAGACGCTGGGCGCTGCCCATGAACGGGGCGAAGAACGACTCGCGCGCCGGGTCGTGGTACTCCCAGGCAATGGTGCCACTGGCACGCTCGATCTCGATGACCCGGCTGAAGGGGACGTCCCAGTGCGGGCGGAAGACGCCGTTGTCGAAGACCAGGAAGTTGCCGTTCTCCAGCTCCGTCGGGCAGTGCTGCTGCGATACGACACCGGGCTCGCTGCGCCAGATGATCTCGCCGGTCCCACGGCTGATGACGACGACGGCCGAGACGGAGCGGAAGCTCGCCAGGATGTTGCCGTCGCTGGTCGGCAGCACGCTGTTGATCAGCGGGTAGTGCTCGCGCGAGTAGTCGGGGTGCAGCGGGAACGCCTCGCGGTCCAGGTGCTCGGAGACCTTCCACTCCCACACCGTCCTGCCCTCGGCGTCCACCTCCACGATGGTGTCCGCCCACACCGTGCCCCCGGGCTCCGAGCCGGGCACCCCGCCCCTGACCGCGGCGGCGGCCTCGCCGGTCAGCGGCTCCAGGGCGGAGTAGAGCAGACGGCCGTCGCCGTAGTGGTACGCGTCGTGGTGCTGGTAGCGGTCACGGTGCTCGCGGACCACCGTGCCGTCCGGGGTGATCTCCTGCATGATCCCGCCGCGGTACTTGTGCCACATCGGGAAGAGAGCCGGCTCGTCCGGGAGGACACCGCTGTACGCCAGGTTGCCGTTGGGCAGGATCCGGGCGTGCCGGCCGGGTCGGTAGGGGAGGTTCCACCGGTGGACGACCTCGCCCCGCATGTCGATGAGGTACACCTCGCCGCTGCCGGTCAGCGGGGCGAAGAGGGTGTATCCGCCGTAGCTGGCTTCCTCGTCCAGGGCCATGAGTCCGGTGCCGCGGCGTCGTCGCTGGTTCTGGTCCACGAGGGGCATGGATCGGTCCTCCCGGTTAACTTTTTTAGGTGGGACTTAAAAGATTAACCGGCCCGGTAGGCTGCTCTCCGCCCCGCCGGTTGTGGTGTGCGGCACTCAGGACACGGAGTGAGTGAGATGAGCGAGGCGGACACCCCGCTGGTCGGCCCGGGAATTCGCCGACGGCGCCGCGCCCTGGAGATGACCCTCGCGGAGGTCGCGCGGCGGGCCGGACTCTCGGTCCCCTTCCTCAGCCAGATCGAGAACGGCCGCTCCCGGCCGAGCATGGGCTCCCTCCAGCGGATCGCCGACGCACTCGACACCAGCGCGGTCCAGCTGCTGTCGGCGGCGGAGGCCCCGCGCCCCGTCGACGTGGTGCGCCACAGCTCCGCCGCCGTGCGCGAGACCGGGGCGCAGGGCGAGAGCGACGGCCGGATGCGCCCGCTGGTCCGGGGCCATCAGCGACTGCACGCCCTGGAGTTCACCGGTGCGCACGACTGGGGGCGGGAGTTCCGGCACCGCAACGACGAGATCCTGTACGTCGCCGACGGCTCGGCGGAGGTCGAGGCGGACGGCAACTTCTACCGCCTCGAACGGGGCGACACGCTCTACTGCGCGGGCGGCCTCGTCCACCGGTGGCGGCCCATCGAACCGGACACCAGGGTCCTCGTGGTCGGCATCGCCGATCATGTCCAGGCGACCGACGAGCAGGTGGGCTGACGGGCGGGCCGGCCGGTGTGCGACCGGCCCCGCCGGCATCCGCCCCCGTGCGAAGATGCGTCCATGCCGTACCTGGTGCCGCCCCACCTTCCTCCGGGCCGCCTCGCGGACTCCGCCCAACCGGCTCTGCCCGTCGCCGACGACCTGCTCCTGCGGCCGTGGCGGCGTCAGGACGCGCCGGCGGTCCTGGCCGCCTTCTCCGATCCTGCGATCCAGCACTGGCATCTGCGCCGGGCCGACAGCGAGGACGAGGCACGCGACTGGATCGAGCAGTGGCAGGACGCCTGGTACAGCGAGACCGCGGCCCACTGGGCCGTCGTGCGCCCCGGGGGAGCGGGCGACGGGAGCGGGGAAGTGCTCGGCCGGGCCTCGCTCCGCTCCCTGATCCCGGAGATCGGTCAGGCGGAATGCGCCTACTGGGTGCTGCCTGCCGCCCGCGGACGGGGTGTGGCGCCCCGGGCCGTTTCGGCGCTCGCGCACTGGGCCTTCGACGAGATCGGGTTCGAACGGCTCGAACTCGCGCACTCCGTGCGGAACGAGGCGTCCTGCCGGGTCGCGGCCAAGACGGGCTTCGCCCTGGAAGGCACCCGGCGCCACTCCCACCTGCACGCCGACGGCTGGCACGACATGCATCTGCACGCCAGGCTCCGCGGGGACGGGGCGAGCGGCTGACCGCGGCGGACGCGGCGACGGCCGTGCGCGTCACCCCCGCGCAGCTCCGCTGCTCAGTCCCGCTCGACGTCCACCTCGGTGAGCCGCGCGTACCGCCCGGGATCGGTGCGGCGGATCCGCAGTGCCACCACGAACCCGGCCACCAGTGCCACCGGCAGCGGTACCAGCAGCGCCGTGTTGACCGCACCCGTGCGCCCGGTGAGCAGATCGAAGTGGAGCGTCGCGAGCACCGACAGGACCGCGAGACCCACGAAGGCGATCAGCGGCGCGACCGCGACCCGCCAGACCGACATGCCGCACCGGTCGCGGCGGAAGAAGAAACAGACGGCGAGTGCGGCCAGCGCCTGCATGATCATGATGCCGAGGACGCCGGTGCTGTTGGTCCACAGGAAGATCTCGGAGTACGGATCCGCGCCGATCAGCGCACCGCCCACCACGATCACCAGGCCGAAGGCGCTCTGCACGACGACCGCCGTCACCGGTGAACCCTGCCGGGCCGACACCCGGCCCAGCCGGCGCGGCAGCAGGCCCTCGCGGCCCAGGGCGTAGAGGTAACGGGCCGCGGCGTTGTGGAAGGCGAGGGTGGCGGCGAACGCGCTGACCACGATCAGCACATGCATGGAGTCGGCGAGCCACGGCCCGACGAACCGGTCGGCCGCGTGGAACGTCAGCTGCGGGCCGTCCGACGACCGGGCCATCGCGACCGACCCGTCCGTGCCGAAGCTGCCCATCAGGATCCACACCCCGACGGCGTAGAACAGCGCCAGGAACCCGATCGCGACAAAGGTGGCGCGCGGCACCGTGCGTTCCGGGTCGCGTGCCTCCTCGGCGTAGATCGCGGTCGCCTCGAAGCCCGTGAACGCGCCGATGACCAGGACGAACATCCCGGCCATACCGCCGGAGGAGGCCAGCACGGACGGGTCGAAGGACGTGAGGTCCAGGGCGGCGGTGCCCCGGTCCGCCAGCACCCCGGCATCCATCACCAGCAGCACCAGGACCTCCAGGACCAGCGCCACCCCCAGCACCTTCGCGCTCAGCGTGACCCGCAGCCAGCCCAGCACCCCGGTACCCAGCACGCAGAGGGTCGACAGCGGCCACCAGGGCAGCTCCGCACCGGTGAGATCGCTCAGCGTCGTCGAGGCGAAGTAGCCGAATCCGGCGGCGACACCCGGGGCGACCAGGTTGTACGAGAGCGTCGCCAGGTAGGCGGTGGCGACGCCCAGCGCCCGGCCGAGACCTCGGGCGACGTACGCGTAGAAGGCTCCGGCGTTGCGTACGTAGCGGCTCATCGCGGTGAACCCGGCGGCGAACAGCACCAGCAGCGCGCCGGAGACCAGATAGCCGAGCGGGGTGCCGGGACCGCCGATGCCGATGGCGAACGGTGCGACACCGGCCAGCACGGTCAGCGGCGCGGCCGCGGCCACGACGAAGAAGACCAGATCGAAGGTGCCGATCTGCCCCTTGGCGAGGCGCCCGGCCGGACCGCCGGACGGCGGGGCGGCGTTCGGGAGGTCGGAGGAGGGGGAGGCGGGCGGCGGGACGGCCGTCGAGGGTTGCGTCATCGGTGGTTCCTCAGGTGCGAACGGGCGACTGGACGCCGAAGCTGCTGCCTGCACCAGGCATGGGTCAGCGCAAAAGACCAGTTCAGGGCGGCCGGATTGGGCGCGGCGCTCAAGCTATCTGGTATACCGAATACCAAGCAAGGGTCTGCGGAACCTTTCCGGAATCTGCGATGATCACGGCACGGGAGTCGGAAGAGACCGGCTCGGACGGGCAGGAAGCGAGTCCATGAGCAGCAGCCGAACCGCCGGCCCCACCGCCACCGGCACCATCGGTGCGGCACATCAGTCCCTGCGTGACCAGGTGTACGTGGAAGTGCGCGAGAGGATCATCGACGGCCGTTACCCCTCCGGGCACCGGATCGTCGAACGGGAACTCGCGGACGAGCTGGGGGTGTCCCGCATCCCCGTACGGGAGGCCATCCAGCGGCTGGAGACCGAGGGGTTCATCGCCGCCCAGGCGCGCAGGGGCGCGTTCGTCGCCCCGCTCGGCCCGGCCGAGGCCGCGGACTTCTTCGACATCCGCGAACACCTGGAGGCGCTGGCGGCCTCGCTGGCCGCCCGGCGCGCCGACCGGGACGGACTGCGCACCCTGGAAAGACTCCTGGACCGCGCCCGGCGCGTCGCGGACTCCTCCCGCCGGACCCGCGAACTGGGCTCGGTCCACGCCGACTTCCACCAGCAGATCGTCGTCATGTCCGGCAATCCGCTGCTCCAGGGCCTGATGGCCCCGCTCGACGGCCGGCTGCGCCGGCTCTTCAGCCTCACTTCCGAGCCGGGAGACGGTCCGGTGATGTGCGGCGAGCACGAACTGCTCTACGAGGCGATCAGGAGCGGCGACGCGGAGGCGGCGGAACGGATCGCCCGCACTCATGTGGCCGGGACGCGTGAGACCGCGATGCAGATGCTCGCCGCCGCCACCGCGGCCACCGACGAACCGGCGGAGCCCGGCTCCCGGCGCCGGCCCTGACCAAGACGACCGTCCCGCGCGCGACGTCGCGCACCACCGAAGGAGACCCCGCCCCATGGCGACGCCCGCCCCCGCCCGCCCCCACGTCCTGTTCACCGCCGTCCGCTCCCTCGACGGCCGCACCCGGGAGCTGCTGGTCTCCGACGGCCGGATCGCCGCGTACGACCCGGCGGAGCTGCCCGACGGCTGTGCGACCGTGGACGCCGCCGGAGCCCTCGCGCTGCCCTCGCCCGTCGACGCGCACATCCACCCGGACAAGTCGACCTGGGGCGGGCCCTGGCTGAGCCGCGAACCCGCCGGGACGCTGCGGGACCTGATCGAGGGCGACGTACGGGCCAGGAACGCCTTCACGACTCCGGTGGAGGAGCGGGTCGGGGCGCTCATGGACCGGGCCATCGCCCATGGCACCCGCGCGATGCGGGCCCATGTGGATGTCGCCCCCGTCCACGGCCTCTCCGGGGTGCACGGGGTGCGGGCGGCGGCCGACGCCCGCAAGGACCTCCTCGACGTCCAGATCGTCGCCTTCCCCCAGCTCGGCCTGTTGAGCGAGCCCGGCACCGCCGAGCTCATGGAGCAGGCCCTGTCCGAGGGCGCCGACGTCGTCGGCGGCCTCGACCCGGTCGGCATCGACGCCGACATGGACGGCCAGCTGGACTTCGTGTTCGCACTGGCCGAGCGCAAGGGCGTACCGCTCGACATCCATCTGCACGACGGCGGGCCCGACGGCCTGCGCCAGGTCGCCGAGATCGCCCGGCGCACCGTCGCCGCCGGGATGCGGGGACGCGTCACCCTCGGTCACGCCTTCGCCGTGGCCGAGCTCGAAGGCGCCGAACGCGACCGTGTGGCCGCGCAGTTGGCCGATGCGGGTGTCTCCCTGGTCACCTGCGCGCTGGGCGGCGACCCGGTCCTGGACCCCGCACGGCTCACCCCGCACGGTGTGCGGGTCGCCGTCGGTTCGGACGGGGTGCGCGATGCCTGGACGCCGTTCGGTGACGGCGACATGATCGCCCGGGCCCATCTGCTCGCCTACCGCACGGACGCCCGCACCGATGCCGAACTCGCCGCCTGCTACGAGGCGGTGGCCCAGGGCGGCGCCTCCCTGCTCGGCCTGCCCGCCTCCCGGCTGGAGCCCGGTGACCCGGCCGACTTCGTCCTGGTGGCGGCCGGCTCGCTGCCCGAGGCCGTCGTGGACCGTCCGGTTCCGGCCGTGGTCGTCCGCGCCGGCCGGGTCATCGCCCGCGAGGGCCGGCTGGTCTGAGGCGTACCGGACCGGTCAGCCGCGGTCGAGCGCGCGGTCGGTGAGGGAGCCCGCGCAGCCGGTGTACCGGGAGGGGTCGGTCAGTTCGCCCAGGTCGAGGCCGGCGAGTTCGGGCTCCTCGTCGAGCACGTCGGCGAGCACGTCGGCCAGGTCCGTGGTCTCCGCGCGGGCCCGGTCGGCGGCGCCGAGCAGGACTTCCTCGGCGCGTCTGCGGCCGATCCGTTCGGCGAACACGGCGGCCAGCCGCTCCGAGACGATCAGCCCGTCGGTGAGCTGGAGGTTCTCCCGCATGGCGTACGGGACGACGCGCAGTGCGCCGGTGAGTTCGGCGGCGTGGTGCGCGGCCCCGCCCACCAGCCGCAGCAGTTCGCGCAGCGGCTCCCACTCGGCGTGCCAGGCCCCGGCCGGCCGCTCGTCCTCGGCGGCGAGCGAGCCGTACAGCGTCGCCGCCAGTCCCGGGGCGCGACGGGCGGCCGCCGCGATCAGCGTGGCGTGCACCGGTTCGGCCCGGTGCGTCATGACGGACGGATCGTCGCCCTGTCCCTCGGTTACCTCACCGATCTCGGTACGGGACAGAACGAGCACATCGGCCGCCATCTTCCCGAGCGCACCGGCCGTGAACGCGAGGGCGCCCGCCAGATCGGCGATCGGGGTGCGCAGGGTGTGCCACGGCAACAGCGGTTCGGCGAGACCGAGTTCACCCGCGTACGCCTGGACCAGGGGCAGCCCGGGGTCGATCCCGTCCACGTCCTCGGCGGGCGCGTACGCCTCGAAGGCGGCCAACGTTCCTGCTGCGCCGCCGAGCTGTACGGGCAGCGACTCCCGTACGGCCGAGAGCCGGTCCCTCGCGTCGAGGATCAGTGACCGCCACCCCGCCGCCTTGAGCCCGAAGGTGGTCGGCGCGGTGTGCTGGGCGAACGTCCGGCCGGCCATCGGGGTGTTGCGGTGCGCGACGGCGAGCCGCGCCACCGCGTCCGCGCTCCGTGCCAGGTCGTCGAGGAGCGGGGCCAGGGTCCGCGCGGCGACGAGCATGGCGGCCGTGTCGAGGATGTCCTGGCCGGTCGCGCCCCGGTGCACATACGGCCGGACGTCCGGCTCCACCGCGGCGGCGAGGGTCATGGCCAGCGGGCCGACCGGATCGCCGCCCGCTCGTGCGCGCAGCGCCAGGTCCCGTACGTCGAAGCGGCCCGCGTCGGCCGCCGCCGAGGTCACCGCCCGGCCCGCCTCGGCGGGAGCGAGCCCGCACGCGGCCTGGGCGCGGGTGAGCGCCGCCTCGGCGTCGAGCATCGCCTGCAGAAGGGCGCTGTCGCCGGTGGCCGTCTCGGCGGGGGAGCCGGCGCGCCCGGGGGCGAGCAGTCCGGCGTCGCTCTCGTGCATCGGCTGAACTCCAGGGAACCCCGGGGCCACTCGGCCCTAGCCTTCGCTGCCGGTCCGGTGGATGCCGAACACCGCGCCCTGCGGGTCCCGGACGACCGCGATCCGCAGGCCGTCCGGGATGTCCGTCGGAGGCATCAGCAGTTCGCCGCCGGCCCCCTGCGCCGTGGCGGCCGTCGCGTCGACATCCGTCACGGCGAAGTACGGCAGCCAGTTCGGCGGCGCCTCCGGCGGGAACCTGTCGTCCATGATCAGCATCCCGCCGAAGTCGTCACCGGCCACGCCCCACTGGGTGTACCGCTCGGACGCGGCGTTCACCGTCCACCCGAGGACCGCGGGATAGAAAGCGAGCGCCGGGTCGGCCTCACGGGTGACGAGCTCCACCCAGCCGAGTGCGCCGGGGTCGTTCAGCCGCTCGGCACCGGCGAAGGCGCGCTTCTGCCACAGCGAGAACACCGCGCCGGACGGATCGGTGACGACCGCGAACCTGCCCTGGTCGAACACGTCCATCGGGCCGACCAGCAGGGAGCCGCCCGCCGACTTCACCTGCTCGACCGTGGCGTCCGTGTCCTCGGTGGCGAACGAGACCGTCCAGGCGGTCGGCTGACCCGGCTGGTAGATCGGGCTCAGCGCGGCCACCCGTGCGTCGCCGAGGTGCGCCATGGTGTAGCCGCCCGCCTCCTCGCGCGGATCGGTCTCGGCGCGCCAGCCGAAGAGGGCCGTGTAGAACGACTTGGCGGCCGGGATGTCGGAGGTGCTCAGCTCGATCCAGCAGGGGCCGCCGGTCACCGGTTCGGTGAGCTTCATTCGGGTTCCTCCGTGAGACGCCGACACAGGGATACGTGCGCGCGTTCGAACCTGTCCGTCCTTGCGCAGTCGAAACGCTATGACCTCGTGCCCGGTGCGGCCATCGGGGAGGAATGTTTTACGGGTGTAATACCTGTTAAAGTATTTGGGTGAGCGATACAACTACCTGGTCCCGGCAGCCCTCCGTCCGCAGACTCCCGCTGGCGTCCCCGCTGCGTCTCGCCCGGCCCTCGGACATGTGGTTCAAACCGGCACTGAGCGTGGTCGTCGCCACTGCCGTACCCGATCTGCTGCTCCTCGCCGTCGACCGGCTCGACCTCGTGATGTACACGATGGCCGGTTCGCTCTGTGCGCTGTACGGCCACAACCTGCCGTACGCCCGCCGTGCCAGGGCCGTCGCCGGAGTCGTCGTGGCCATGGTCATCGGCATGGCGATATCCCTGGTCGCGGCCTCTCTCACCGGGGCCACCGCTGTGCTGATCGCGGTCGGGGCCCTGCTCGCCGCCGGGCAGAAGACGCTCTGCGACGCCACCCGCATCGGACCGCCCGGACCGGTGATCTTCACCTTCGTCACCTCCGCCGCGCTCTTCGCCCCACAGCGTCTCGGCCAGGTGCCCGGCCATCTCGCGCTGACCCTGGCAGCGGGCGCGATCGCCTGGCTGGTCACGGCCGGCCCCGCACTCCTGCGCCGGGAGGGCCCGGAGCGCCGGGCGACGGCGCGCGCCCTCGACGCCGCCGCGGCGTACCTCGCCCGCCCCGGCCACCGCACCCGGCACGCCGCGGCCGCCGCCGTGCACGGGGCCTGGCAGACCCTGCTCGCCGCCGGACGCCCCACGCCCGCACGCCGGGCTCTCGAACGCCTCGTGGTCCATGCCGAAGCCGCCCTGGCCGGAGGCGCCCCCGGCGCCTCCCCGCTCGCACCCGACCCCGACCGGCTCCGGACCTGGGCCCGGCAGATCCGCGCCCGCGGCCCCGTCCCCACCCCGCCGGCCGCCCCCGGCACGTCCGAGGAACTGTCCGGCATCGCCGCCGAACGGGCCGCCCGGCACGGTGGCGGCCGCCGCGACGCCCGCCGCGCCCTGCTGCGCAGCCTCGCCCCGGGCTCCCCGCTGCTGCCCATCGGCGCCCGCGCGCTCGTCGGCTGCGCCCTGGCCGGATACGTCTCCCAGGCGGTCGGCGTCGGACGTCCCTACTGGGCGATCGTCACCGCCGCCTCCCTGTACCAGGCGAACGTGACGCTGTCCTGGAACCGGGCCCTCCAGCGCACCCTCGGCAATCTGCTCGGTGTCCTCGTCTTCGCCGCCGTCCTCCCGGTCAGCCGCACCGGACCGCTGGCCCTCATCGGCTTCTGTCTGTTCTTCGGCTTCGCGGCCGAGGCCCTGATCACCCGCAACTACTGGCTCGGCTCCGTCGCCGTCACCCCGATGGCCCTGCTGGTCCTGGAATTCGCCGGCACCCACCCGGCGGGTGAACTCATCGGCGACCGGGTGCTGGACACCGTCATCGGCGCCGCCGCGGGCCTGCTCGCCGCCATGCTGGTGACCAACCGCCGGGCCGCCGGGCGCCTGGAGAAGGCCCTGGCCGCCACCGACCTGGCCCGCGCCCACGCCGTACGCACACTGGCCGCCCCGCAGGCCACACTTGCCGCGCTCGACGCCGCCCACCGCGGGCTGACCGGATCGCTCGTCGAACTGCGCGAGGCGGACGACACCGCGGCGGGCGAGTGGTGGCAGCGCGCCCTGCCCCAGGAGCAGGTCCTCGCCGCCGAGCAGGCCGGACACCGTACGCTCGCCGCTACAGCAACACGGCGGGGGTCGATCGCCCACGCCCCGGAGAACGGAGCGGTGTGACCGACGACATCGTCGCCTCGGTGGTACGGCAGTGGCAGGCCGTCAACCCGGAACTGGACACCGGACCGATGGAACTCATCGGCCGCATCAACCGCTGCGCGGCCCTGCTCCAGCAGGCGGAGGACGCCCCGCTGCGCGCCGCCGGGCTGACCCGCGCCGAGTTCGACCTGCTCGGTGCCGTACGCCGTACCGACCGCGAACTCACCCCCGGTGAACTGGCCAGGGAGACCTTCTCGTCCGGCGCCGCGGTCACCAAGCGCCTGCGGATCCTCCAGGAGCGCGGTCTCGTCGACCGCCGCGGCGACGACCGCGACCGCCGCGTCAACCACATCCGCCTCACCGGGCAGGGCCGCGAGCTGGTGGACATGCTGCTGCCCCGGCAGCTCGCGTACGAACGCGCGGTGCTCTCCGGCCTCGACGAACAGTCCCGTACTCGGCTCAGCGCCCAGCTCAGCGAGTTGCTGGTGCAGCTGGAGGGACGGATCGGCGGCGGCCGGCGCTGAACCGGGCCAGGTGTGCGGGCCCTGCCGGCAGCGCGCGGGAAAATGCCGCGCGGACGCCGGTGCGCCACTGCTAGCGTCCACCGCATGAAGCGCGCTGCCATGACGACGACGCCGGAGAGTGTCCCGGCGCGCTGACAGCTGTGCAGTGAGAAGCCCCGGGGCGAGTGCCCCGGGGCTTCGCCTTGCGGTCACCCGCCCGACGACCGCGAGGAGACCACCGTGCACGACCACCGAAAGCTCGGCCGCGAGCTGGACCTGTTCGACACCGACCCGCTGATCGGCGCGGGACTGCCCTACTGGCTGCCCGACGGCGCCGCCGTGCGCCACACCCTGGAGGAGTACATCCGCACCGCCGAACAGCGGGCGGGCTACCGGCACGTGTACTCGCCGGTGCTCGGCAAGCGGGAGCTGTACGAGATCTCCGGGCACTGGTCGCACTACAGCGACGACATGTTCCCGCCGATGGACCTGGGCGGGGAGCAGATGGTGCTGCGACCCAGCCTGTGTCCGCACCACGCGGTCATCTACCGCTCCCGCTCGCACAGCTACCGCGAACTGCCGCTGCGCATGGCCGAGCTGGGCGGCATGTACCGCTCCGAACTCTCCGGAGTGCTCGGCGGACTGACCCGGGTGCGCTCCATCCAGCTGAACGACGCGCACATCTTCTGCACCCCGGACCAGGTGGCCGAGGAGGCGCGGGCCGCGCTGGAACTGATCGGCGGGGCGTACCGCGCCCTGGGCATCAGCGCGGCCCGCTACCGGCTCTCCCTCCCGGGAGCGGGCGGCAAGTACGTCGACGACCCCGTGATGTGGCAGCGGTCCACCGCTCTGCTGGCCGAGGTCCTCGAACGCTCGGGAGTGCCCTACGAGGCGGTCGAGGGCGAGGCCGCGTTCTACGGCCCCAAGATCGATGTCCAGGTCGTCGACGGCGCGGGCCGGGAGTCCACCCTGTCCACCGTCCAGATCGACTTCCACCAGCCGGTCCGGTTCGCACTGCACTACATCGGCGCCGACGGCGCGAAACACCGGCCCGTCATGGTCCACCGCAGCATCATCGGCAGTGTGGAGCGGGCCGTCGCCCATCTGATCGAGGCACATGGCGGGGCCCTTCCCGCCTGGCTCGCCCCCGTCCAGCTGGCGATCCTCCCGGTCTCGGGGGCCGAACTGCCGGAGGCCGAGGTGCTCGCCCGGCAGTGTGCCGGCCTGGGGCTGCGGGCCGAGATCGCCGGACCGGAACGCGGCACCCTGGGAGCCCGTATCCGGGAGGCCCGCCTGGCGCCCGGCCAGGCGGTCATCGGGGCCAGGGAAGCGGCCGAGGGGCACGTGGCCCTGCGCCTGCGCGACGGAACCCGCCTCGATCCGCGGCCCGCGGACGAGGTTCTCGCCCGGATCGCCGCGCTGGTGGACGCGCACAGCATCGAACTCCGGTCGTAGGGCCGACGGATGCGGCGGCGGCCCGCCCGGCGCGGCGGTCCGCTGCCGCCTCCCGCACCGCGGGGGACGGTCAGTCCGCGCTCAACAGTGCGGCGGACAGGCGCAGTTCCCCGGCCCGGCGGGCGAGAGCCGCGTCGTCGCCGCGGTCGGCGGGCGCCGAGGCCATCAGGGCGAGCCGGTCGCGCCAGCTCGAACCCGCCAGTGGCACGGCCACCGTGTGCATGCCCCGGACCGACTCCCCCCGGCTGACCGCGAATCCGCGGGAGCGGACCTCTGCCAGCTCGGCGAGCAGCGCGGAGCGCGAGGCGGGGGCGGCCGGCGTGGCCACGGGCAGCTCCTCGTGCGGGTAGAGGGCGCAGACCTGTTCCGGCGCCATCCGGGAGAGCAGCATCTTGCCGCCCGACGTGGCGTGGGCCGGGTGCGTACCGCCGACTCCGGGCATCACCCGCACCGGATGCGGCGACTCGCGGCCGTCGGTGACGATGATCCGGTCGCCGATCAGCGCCGTGCTCTGCACCGTCTCGCCGGTGCGGCGCAGCGCGTCCTCCAGTACCGCTCCCAGCCGTTCGCGGACGGCCGTGCCGAATCCCGCCGGGCGGCCGAGCCGGACCAGCTCCGGACCGGCCGAGTAACCGCGGCCGGAGAAGTCCCGGATCGCGAAACCGCGTCCCTCCAGGGTGCTGAGCACCCGGTGCGCGGTGGACCGGCCCACGGAGAGCAGCCCGGCGGCCTCGGAGACGGTGAGCATGTCATGGGTGAGGAAGAGCCGCATCAGCCGCAGCCCGGTGTCCAGCGATTCGATGGTGCAGCCACGGCCGGGCCCCGGGAGGTGTCCCTTCCCCTCCGGCTCCGACGTCAGTTCGGTGACCGGGCCGTCCACCCGCCGATGCGACATGAATGTGCTCCTTTCGATCCGGTTCGATCACATGTACGTCTGTCCCGCGATGCGGGACGCGATGGAGTGGCAGACCAGGGCGGATCGCGCCACCTTCGCCTTAACCACCGTACGAGATGGGCGGGTTGACCCGACCGGATGCCATGACGGACTCGGAAACCGTCCCGTTCTCCGGTACGGATGACTCGATGTCTCGCCGGACCACCCCGAACATCACTCCCTGTGTGCGCCTGACGGCGGTGCGTGCAAAAACTCGTGAGTGTATTACCGCTGGAGCGCTCGCGCAGGGGGTTGGGTGAATGTGCCGAAGCACTGATTCGATCTGACTAAGCTCACGCGCAGTGAAGTCGAGTTGATATGAATTCGAGCGCTTGTTCCCGACTGCCCTGCAAGTGTGCATACCTCCCGAATCAACCGCCAGAGGTCCTAGATGGTTCGTGTTGAATCACCGCCGATCGACCGAGAAGTCCGCGTCGCTCGTGCCGTGTTGCTGCCCGTGCTCCTGATGGGCGGCGCCACCGCCGCCGCGGTGGCACTGGTTTCCGCGGCCGCGCGCATACCAGTCGTATGGTGCGGCGCCGTCGCCACCGTCGCGGTCGTCGTGCTGAGCGTCCAACTCGCCCGCCGGGCGCGCGACCTGCGCAGCCAGCGCGCGGTGTACGAACGGCGCTTCGCCGAGCTGGAGCGGCGCATCGCCACCCACGACGACGAGACCGTGCGGATCAGCAAGGAGCTCCTGCCGGCCGCCATCCACCGGCTGCGCGTGGGCAATTCGCCCGAAGAGGTGCTCCGCGACGTCGTCGACGCGGACGAGCTGTACCGCGACCTCCCCGACGCCCAGCGCACCCTCGTCTACACGGTGCTGAACATCATCGACAACGAAGAGGCGATGCGTGACTCCGCGCAGCGCGCCTTCGTCAACGTCGCCCGGCGCGTCCAGGCGATCGTCCACCGTCAGGCGAGCGAACTGCGCGAGATGGAGGAGCACCACGGGCGCAACCCCGACGTCTTCGACGACCTGCTCCGCATCGACCACGGCACCGCGCTGATCGGCCGCCTCGCCGACTCCATCGCGGTACTCGGCGGTGCCCGGCCCAGCCGTCAGTGGCCCAAGCCCGTACCGCTGTTCAGCGTGTTGCGCGGTGCCATGTCGCGGATCCTGGAATACCCCCGCGTCGATCTGCACTCGATCGCCAAGGTCGCCATCATCGGCACCGCCGTCGAACCGCTCATCCACGCCTGCGCCGAACTCCTCGACAACGCCACCCGCTACTCGCCCCCGCAGACCCGGGTGCACGTCACCGCCGTCGAGGTGCAGACCGGCATCGCCATCGAGATCGAGGACGGCGGCGTCTCGCTCAGCGAGGAGGCCCGCTCGCGGGCCGAGAACATGCTCGCCAGGGCCCAGGCCGGCTCCAACATGAACGACCTCGGCGAGTCCCCGCGCCTCGGCATGGCCGTCGTCGGCCGGCTCTCGCGGATGTACGACCTCCAGGTCTCGCTGCGGCAGTCCGCGTACGGCGGTGTCCGCGCCGTGCTCATCGTGCCCCGCGCCATGATCACCACCGGGCCCGCTCCCGGGATCGCGCACGGCATCGGTGCCACGTCGAGGCCCACCAGCGACATCGACCAGGAGGCCATGAAGCACGTCGTGCCGGCCCGCCGCAAGCCGCGTACCCCAGTGGCCCAGCGACCCGCCACCGGACCGGTCGCGCCCGTCACCCGGCCGGTCGTTCCCGCGGCCGCCATGGAGGAAGACGTCCCCGTGGTGACCGAGTGGACCGCGGGTGGGCTCCCGCAGCGCCGCAGCCGCGGCCGGGCGCCCCTGGGCTCGCACAACCTCCCGGCCCAGCCCGTCGACCCCGCCGCAGGACAGCGCAACGGCTACACCAACGGCCACACAAACGGCCACGCGAACGGCCACACCAACGGTCACGGACCCGGCGGCAAGGAGCAGCCCCCCGGACTCTGGCTGGAGGCCTTCACCAACGCGGTCAACGGCGTGCCGCAGGACCCGACGACCGACGAAGACTCTGACGATGCGTGGGACAAGGGAGACCTGAAGTGATCCAGCAGCGGGGAAACATGGACTGGATGCTCAAGGAACTGGCCGACGACGTACCGGACATCCACCAGATCGTGGTGCTCTCCGCCGACGGTCTGCGCATCGCCCGGCACGGCGGCGACCCCGATGTCGCCGACCGCCTCGCGGCGGCCTGCGCCGGGCTGCAGAGCCTGGCCGCCGCGGTCGCCTCCGAAATCCCGTACAGCGACGGCGTGATGCGACTGGTCGTCATCGAAGTCACCGGCGGATTCTTCTACCTGATGGCGGCCGGAACGGGCGCGTACCTCGCGGTCCTCGCCGGCGAGACGGTCGACGCGGGACTCGTCGGATCGCGGATGCGCGACATGGTCGTCAGGATCGGTGCCCACCTGACGAGTCCGCCGCGCCATGACGGGCAGGCCGGATGAACTCTCCCCGAAGAGAACGCCGAAAGGCCGATCCGGCTCTGAGCGATCCGGAACGGCTCTATGTGATCACCGGCGATCCCGACGGCAGCGAGCGGGCACAGCTCGACCTGGTCACGATGATCGTCGCGCAGGCACAGCCGACGCCGACGGTCCAGCCCGAGCAGGCCGTGATCCTGCGGCTGTGCCAGGCGCCGTTATCCGTCGCCGA
Source organism: Streptomyces sp. NPDC002403 (assembly GCF_053593015.1). Lineage (NCBI taxonomy): Bacteria > Bacillati > Actinomycetota > Actinomycetes > Kitasatosporales > Streptomycetaceae > Streptomyces > Streptomyces sp. NPDC002403. Next base: position 53,676 of record NZ_JBSFBQ010000013.1, read on the forward strand.
GATCTCGGCGTACCTCAGTCTGCCCTTCAGCGTGGTGACCTCGCTCCTCACCGAGCTCCTCGCTGCCGGACTCATCGAATCGCGCGCACCCATCGTCCGCGCCACTCTCCCGGACAGGTCCCTTCTCGAAGCGGTGATGCATGGACTTCAGAAGCTCTGACACGATCACCGGCCCCCGGCGCGAGGACGTCCTTCCCACCACGGCGACAGCCGCGGTGAAGGTCGTGATCGTCGGCGGGTTCGGGGTCGGCAAGACGACCATGGTCGGTTCCGTCAGCGAGATCCGGCCGCTGACCACCGAGGAGACCATGACCCAGGCCGGTGTCGGTGTGGACGACAACTACGGGGTGGAGAGCAAGACCGCCACCACGGTCGCCATGGACTTCGGCCGGATCTCCATCAGCGAGGAACTGATCCTCTACCTGTTCGGCACCCCGGGCCAGGAACGGTTCTGGTTCCTGTGGAACGGCCTGTTCGAGGGTGCCCTCGGCGCGGTGGTCCTCATCGACACCCGGCGTCTCGAAGTCAGCTTCGACGTCATCGGGAGACTGGAGGAGCGCGGCGTGCCGTTCGTCGTCGCCATCAACACCTTCCCCGACGCCCCGAAACACCCCGTCGAGGCGCTGCGGAGCGCCCTGGACCTCCCCGAGGAGGTCCCGATGATCGACTGCGACGCCCGACTGCGCGGCTCCAGCCGCGACGTGCTGATGACCCTGATGCGCTATCTGCACAGTCTGGCCCTCCCGCTCGCCTGACCGCAGTACCAGAACCCCCCGCGCGCATCCCCATCAGTCCGGTACTTGGAAGCCTGATCCCTGGAGCGATCGTGACAACCCCATTCCACTACGAGCCCGGAGCGGCCCAGGGGCCGGTTCCGCCCCCCGGATGCCCGGCCCACGGCCTCGGCATCGGCCCCGGCGGGCTGCGCCGGTTCTACGGCCCGGAGGCCGAGCGGGACCCCCACGGGCTCTATGACAAGCTGCGAGCCGAACACGGCACCGTGGCCCCCGTGCTGCTTCACGGGGACGTGCCCGCCTGGCTGGTCCTCGGGCACAGCGAGAACCTGCACATGACCCGTACGCCCTCGCAGTTCTCCCGCGACTCCCGGCGGTGGCGGGCCCTGCAGGACGGCAGCGTCGCCCCGGACCACCCGCTGGCCCCGATCTTCACCTGGCAGCCGATGTGCGTGTTCGCCGACGGCGCCACCCACGAGCGCCTGCGCGGCGCCGTCACCGACAGCATGGGCCGGATCGACACCCGCGGCGTCCGCCGCCACGTCAACCGCTACAGCAACCGGCTCGTCAACGAGTTCTGCCAGCAGGGGCGCGTCGACCTGGTCAGCCAGTTCGCCGAGCGGCTGCCGATGATGGTGATGTGCGCGATCATCGGCATGCCCGAGGAGTACAACGATCGGATGGTCCAGGCCGCCCGCGACATGACCCGCGGCACGGCGACCGCGGTCGCCAGCAACGCCTATGTGCTCGACGCGCTGACCCGGCTCGTCCAGCGCCGCCGGCGCGAACCCGCGGACGACTTCGCCACCTGGCTCGTCGAACACCCCGCCGGGCTGAACGACCAGGAGGTCAGCGAGCACCTCCGGCTGATCCTCATCGCCTCCTACGAGGCGACCGCCAACCTGATCGCCAACGTCCTGCGCATGGTGCTCACCGACCCGCGCTTCCGGGCCAGGCTCAGCGGCGGGCACATGACGGTGCCCGAGGCGGTCGAGCAGACACTGTGGGACGAGCCGCCGTTCACCGCGGTCTTCGGCCGCTGGGCGGTCGGGGACACCGAGCTCGGCGGCAAGCAGATCAAGGCCGGCGACGCGCTGATCGTCGGCATCGCACCGGCCAACACCGACCCGGTGGTCCGGCCCGATCTGACCGCCGACATGGCGGGCAACCGCGCCCACCTCGCGTTCAGCGGCGGCCCCCACGAATGCCCCGGCCAGGACATCGGGCGCGCCATCGCGGACGTCGGCGTCGACGCCCTGCTGATGCGACTGCCGGACCTCGAACTCGCCGTCGAGGAGAGCGAGCTGAGCTGGATCGGGAACATCATGGGCCGGCACCTGGTGGAGCTCCCGGCGGACTTCGCCACGCGCGCCCCGCAGGACGACAAGGAGCCGCCGTCCATGGGGAGGCCCAACCCGCCGCGCGAGGACTGGGAGGTGCAGTCGACCGTCCGGCACACCGCACCCACGCCCGGGCGCGCCCCGGCCACGGCCGCGACAGCCACCGCTGTCGAGGAGCCGGAGGGCGCGGCCTTCGCCCCGGCCGCCGTCGGACGGATCCCGCAGCAGCGCGGCGAGTCCGCGCCGACGCGGCTGTGGCGGGCCGTTTCGCGCTGGTGGAGCGGCGGCTGATCCGAGCCGCTCCGGGGCCGTGTCCATGAAGTCCCGCCTGCCCCGCGGGCAGACGGCGCTCCTTCGCGGACACGGCCCCGGGCCGTACCATCCACAAGCGTGAAGCTGACAATTCTGGGCGGCGGCGGATTCCGGGTTCCACTCGTGTACGGGGCGCTGCTCGCCGACCATGCCGAAGGCCGCGTAACGGCGGTCACCCTCTACGACACCGACGCCGACCGGCTGACCGCCGTGGCCCGGGTGCTCGGTGAACAGGCCGTCGGCGTACCCGACGCGCCGGCCGTCACCGCCACCACCGACCTCGACGAAGCACTGCGCGGCTCCGACTTCGTGTTCTCGGCGATCCGGGTCGGCGGACTCGAAGGCCGGGCGGCCGACGAACGGGTCGCCCTCGACGAAGGCGTACTCGGCCAGGAGACGGTCGGCGCCGGCGGCATCGCGTACGGCCTGCGCACCGTGCCGGTCGCCGTCGACCTCGCACAGCGCATCGCCAGACTCGCCCCCGAGGCCTGGGTCATCAACTTCACCAACCCGGCCGGTCTGGTCACCGAGGCCATGTCCCGTCACCTGGGCGACCGGGTCATCGGCATCTGCGACTCGCCGGTGGGCCTCGGCCGCCGCATCGCCCGGGTGCTCGGTGCCGACCCCGACCGGGCCCGGATCGACTACATCGGGCTCAACCACCTGGGCTGGGTACGTGGACTGTACGTCGACGGCCGGGACGAACTTCCCGGGCTGCTCGCGGACCCGGAACTCCTCGGCTCCTTCGAGGAGGGCAGGCTCTTCGGCACCGACTGGCTGCGGTCGCTGGGCGCCGTCCCCAACGAATACCTGCACTACTACTACTTCAACCGGGAAGCGGTACGCGCCTACCAGGACGCCGAGCAGACCCGCGGCGCCTTCCTCCGCGAGCAGCAGGAGGGTTTCTACGCCCGGATGAAGGACCCCGCCACCCCCGCCCTGTCCGCCTGGGACCGCACCCGCGCCGAGCGCGAGGCCACCTACATGTCGGAGAACAGGGAGGTCGCCGGGGTCGGCGAGCGGGACGAGAGCGATCTGGAGTCCGGCGGCTACGAGCAGGTGGCGCTCGCCCTCATGCGGGCCGTCGCCCGCAACGAACGGACCTCGCTCATCCTCGACGTCCGCAACCGCACCACGCTCTCGGTGCTCGACGCGGACGCCGTGATCGAGGTGCCGTGCATGGTCGACGCCAACGGCGCCCGTCCCGTCGCCGCCGACCCGCTCCCGTACCACGCCGTCGGGCTGGTCACCGCGGTCAAGGCCGTCGAGCGCGCGGTGCTGGACGCGGCGGAGAGCGGGTCCCGGGCCGCTGCCGTGAAGGCCTTCGCGCTGCACCCGCTGGTCGACTCGGTGACCGTGGCCGGCCGCCTCGTCGACGGATACATCAAGGTCCATCCCGGCCTCGCCTACCTCAACCGGCCCTGACGCCCCTCAGGCCCCTCAGCCCGCTCCGGACGAGCGGAGCTCGCTGCTGACCAGGAGGTGGAGCTGGGCCGACAGCCACGCCCCGGAGCGGGCGGCGAGAGCCTCCTCGTCCGGCAGGGCCCCGTCGTCCAGGGTTTCGGTGAAGGCGCGCAGCAGGGTCGCGGCGCGGGTCAGGCCGGTGCGGGACAACGCGGTCGCCGCTTCGTCGATCCGGGCGCGGGCGGGGACGTTCAGATGGCGCAGCCCGCTGTGCGGCACCGCCGCCATGGCGGACATCGCCTCGTCCAGCGCCGCCGTCAGCGGCTCGGACGGGCGTCGCCCCATCGCCGCCAGTGCCGTGGAGCCGTCACCCGCGGCGAGATCGGGCACGACCGTCCCCGCCGGGGTGAGCACCGCGAGCGGATCGATCCGGACTCCGCCGCCGGACCGGTGCAGCGAACCGCTGATGTGGGTGGCGCCGCCCTCCAGCGCGTCGGCCAGGGTGTCCAGCGCGCCGGGGCACTCCGGCCGGTACTCCGACGTCACCAGCGCCCGGTTCCCCGCCGCGTCGCGCACCATGGCTTCGAGGCGCTGCTCGGCCGGGTCGTAACCGACGCTCTCCACCTGCGACAGCGCGAGCACATGGACCGCCTCCGCCTCGACCCGCGGCCGGATCAGCCGGGGCGGCCTGCCGTCCCAGCCCGCCGTCAGGGCGGTCAGATCCTGTACGAGCAAGGGGTCGGGAAGCTCCGTCCAGGCGGCGCCGACCGGGGTGATGGTGGTCGTGCCGAGTCTGCCCCGGGCGACCGTCAGCGCTCGGCTCGGGGTGCGCCGGACGCTCTCGCTGACCAGGCTTCCGGTGGCCAGCGAGCCCAGCGGTGTGGCGAGGAGACGACGGGTGGCCAGCTGGTGGGCGGAGAGCTCCTTGCCCTCGGGGGCCGTCCAGGCCTTGCGCAGTACGAGGACCGTGCCCGCGCCGGGGTGGGCGAAGTACACCTCGGAGACCAGGGACTGCGCGGTGCCGTGGACGCGGCAGCCGAGCGAGACGAGCCGGACCCGGCGCAGCGGGGTGTCCCCGGCCTCGCGGGTACCGAGCACACCGGGGTGCGCGGCGGCCCGCCGCCGGGCGTGCACCTCGGTGAGCAGGGCGGCGACCGACTCCGGGCGGTAGTGCGCGGTGCGGTCGGCGTACGCGGTGAGCTGGTCCGTCAGCTCGGCGAGTGCGCCCGCCGGCCAGTGCATGGACGCGGCGGTGAGCGCGGCACCGGCACGTGCCAGGGCTCCGCCGTGCACCGGCCCGACATGGGCCACGCCCTCCGTGAGCAGTTCGTCCGCCAGCCCCACGGCCGCGTCGAGCGCGGGCAGGGCCGTGGCCGGTGCGGTGGGACGGCCACCGACCTGGACCGGTACGGAACGCTCCGCGGTGCCCATGGTGTCGGCGGCCCGGAACGCCCATACCGCGAGCGCCACCACCTCGCCGCGCAACGCGGCCGCAGCGTCCGTCAAGGCGTGGGCGATCTCGCCGGGGACCGGGAAACGCACCGCGCAGGTGGGGAGATCGACCCGGGGCTCGGGGTGATCGGGGGACGGACGGTGCACCACGGCGGCGTATCCCCGCTCGAAGGTGCGCCGGGCCGCGGCGAGTGGGCGGGCGCCGACGGCCTCGGTCAGAGCCGCGTCGCCGGTGCCGCCGGGGGACCAGTCGGTGAACGTGGCGGGGGTGCCGTCCGGACCGGCCGCGGCGCCGCGCTGATGGGCCAGCACCAGGGCGATGAGGTGGCGGCACACGCCGGGTGCGGCGCAGCTGCAGTCGCCGTCGTCCAGACCGGTGCCGGGAGGCAGTGCCGCGGTGGTGCCGTCGGCGAAGTGGGCGCGCACCGTGGTGTCCGGATCGGTCGTGAGAGCGGGCACCGTCCCCGCGTCCAGCTCCTTCGTGGCGCGCTTGACGAGACCGCGGTTGGCCAGTGCGGCGAGGGTCTCCGGAGTGAGGGCGAGCAGATCGGCGCGCACTGCGGCGCCGGTTCCCGCGTCGGTCATCGGCCCAGCCTCTCGGCCACGAACCCGGCCAGCCGGCCCGGTGTCATCGCCCCGACGTGCGCCCCGGCCGAGGCGAGCTGCCCGGCCGTCAGCCGGTCGTAGTCCGGCTCGGCGTCCTCGTCGAGAGCGGCCAGCCCCAGCACGGTCGAGCCCTGTTCCACCAGCCCCCGCACCGCCCGCACCAGCCGGTAGGGGTCGCCGCCCTCGTAGAAGTCGGTGATCAGCGCGACGATCGTGCGCCGGGGGTTCTCCACCAGGCCCGCGCCGTACTCCACCGCCCGTGCGATATCGGTGCCGCCGCCCAGCTGGACCCGCATCAGCAGCTCCACCGGATCGGTCACATCGGCGGTCAGGTCCACCACCTGGGTGTCGAAGGCGACCAGGTGCGTCTTGAGGCCGGGCAGACCCCACAGGCAGGCGGCGGTCACCGCGGAGTGGATGACCGATCCGGCCATCGAACCCGACTGGTCGACCAGCAGGATCAGCTGCCACTGCGTCACATGGCGCCGGGTACGGGAGTGGAAGTGGGCGCGCTCGATGAGCAGGCGCCGTTCGGCGGGCCGGTAGTGCGCGAGGTTGGCCCTCACGGTCTGCCGGAAGTCGAAGTCCCTCGCCAGCGGGACCCGGCTCGGCCTGCGGGAGCGGGTGCCGTGGAACGCCCGGCGGATCTCCGGCTGGAGCCGGGCCAGGAGCTGCTTCACCACCGACTCGACGATGCGCCGGGCCAGCCGCAGCACCTGCGGGTTCATCAGATGTTTGGTGCGCAGCACGGCACGGAGCAGGGTCTGGCTCGGCTCGACCCGCTCCAGTACCGCGGGGTCGGTGACGATCTCCTGGATCCCGTACTTCTCGACGGCGTCGCGCTCCAGGCGCTCGATGGTCTCCTTCGGGAAGAGCCGGTGGATGTCGTCGAGCCAGTCGATCGCGGTCACCGCGGACGGGCCGTCGCCGCCCTCCCGGGAGGTGGTGCCGGAACGGCGCACCCCCCTCCGGGCGAGGTCGGGGTCGCGGCCGTAGAGCCAGTCGAGGGCGGCGTCGCGACCGGCGTCGGCCGGCCCCAGCGGCCCGGTGTGCCGTTCGGCGGCGGAGCCGAGGACCAGCCGCCACCGCTCCAGGCCCGCGTCGGGAGCCGTGCCGGTCCCCTCTCCGGGCACGGGTGCCCGGCCGGGGGCTTGTTCGGGCGTGGTCATGGGGTGGCTTCCAGTTCGTAACGGGTCAGCAGGCGGGAGACGGATTCCTCCAGGGCGCGGGCCCGGGCGATCAGCAGGGGGTCCGCGGTGGTACGCAGCAGGGAACGCGACGAGCCGCGCACCCCACGCCGTTCCAGCAGACGGCCGGCGATCCGGTCCCGCTCACGCGGCGGGAAGAACGCGAAGGCCTGCCGCAGCGCGGGCAGCCCGGACAGGAACGCGTCGTCGGGCAGTGCGCAGACCAGGGCGTCCAGCACATCGATCAGCGATTCGGCATCCTCGCCGTCCTCGCTGCCCACCGCGCCCGTCACCTCGTCGCGGGCCAGTGCGAACAGCCCGGCCAGCCAGTCGCCGAGGGCGTCCGTACCGGCCCTCGCCACCGTACGCACCGCCTCGGCCGGGTCTCCGGCCGCGCCCGGGACCCGCCCGAGCGAGCGGTGCAGTCCGAACGCGGCCCCGCGCAGATCGATCGGTGCCTCGGGGTCGCCCGCGATCCGCCGGGCGATGCCGGCCGTGGTCTCCCGGGTCGAGGAGAGCAGCTCCGGTGCGTGCAGCACCGCGTCGCGCACCGCGACCACGGCCCGCAGCCGGGAGAAGTCCACCCCCGACGAACCGCGCGCACCCTCCAGCAGCCACAGCAGCCGCTCCGTCGCCCCGTCGATCACGGTACCGAGCAACGGACCGCGCGCCATGCCGAACACCCGGTCGTGCCGCCACAGCCCGAGCGCCGTGGCGAGTACCGCCCCGAGCGGGCCGGGCATGGGCAACTCGCGTACCCGGCCGGCGATTTCGCCGAGCAGCTGGTCCGACAGGCCGTCGGCTCCGCACAGCACGGCGTCGAACAGCGCCCCCGCCAGGTGATCGGCCTCCGCCGAGCCGGCCCGCGTCCGCCCGGTGAGCGCGACAGCCGCCGCTTCGGCCAGCGTCGCCCCGTACGCTCCCGCCTCCACCAGCGCGGCCTCGCGCCCCGCGACGGACCGCGCCTCCCAGCGTTCGGTGAACACCGGGTCGGCACCGTGCGCGGGACCGGAGGTCCTGACATGGCCGGGGATCCCCAGCACCCGCAGCCGGTGGAGCGTCCGGCTGCGTTCCAGACCGGTGGCGTCCGTGAGGTCGAGGCGGTACGTGGCCTCCGGGCCGCCGTCCAGCGCCAGCCCGGCCAGCTGCGCCGCGACGTCGTGGACCAGGGGCGGCGCCGGAGTGCCGGGATGGAGCCGCCCGGTGCGGTCGCCGCCGCACGCCGCGACCATCTCGGCCACCACGGGATGGGTGCCCGCCGTCACGGTGTCCCGGCCCGTCCACGGCAGCGGGCGGTCGAGGTCGTCCGTGATCAGGGCGCCCGCCAGGCCGTCCAGCACATCGATCCTGGCGGGGCGCGGATGGCCGCGCAGCGCCGTGAGCCCCTGGGCCAGGCTCCGGGCGGCGATCAGATCGGCGGTGGACACCGGGAACTTCCGCGCCCGCAGCCGCTCGACGACCACCCGCAGCAAGCCGTCCGCCGCGGCCTCGGTACCCGCCTCCCACACCCGCTGGTAGTAGCCGGGCGACGGCATCCCCGACTGGTACCCGGAGAAGGCATCCAACTGCCGGAAGGAGTACGGCACGAGGAAACTCCCGGCCATGGCGCCGTCCGGTGCGGCGGGCACCCGGGGCCAGCCGTCCTCGCCCCGCTCCCAGCCGTCGCCGGCCGCGCCGTCCGGCTCACCGGACCCGGTGAGTGCACGGAGCGCGGGCTGGTGGAACCCACCGGTGACCACCAGAACCGGCCGGTCCCCGGCGGCATCCACCGCCGCGCGCACCCACGCGGCCATGTACGTCTCCCGGGCCCGGTCCCCCGCGTCGGCCTCCGCGTCACCCCGGACCAGTGCGAAGTACGCGTCGAGCCGCTCGGCGAGACCCTCGTCCGGCTCGACCTCGAACAGGCGGTCCCACAGGGCGTCGGAGGAGTCCACCGCGAAGTGCCGGCACAGCCGCTCCGTGGCCTCCGCATAGCGCGCCTCCGCGTCGGCATAGCGATTGGTGCGCTCGGCGAAGGCCGGATGCCAGGCCGGCAGATCGATGAAGCGGACCTCCGCCCCGGCCGCCCGCCCCGCCCGCAGCGCGACCCACTCCGGCGAGTAGTCGCACAGCGGGGCCCAGGACGTCGCGGCCCGTTCCCCGTCGCGGTAGTGACTGAACACCGCGACCGGCAGCTCGTGCCCGAGCAGCAGCTCGTCCAGCCGCCCGTTCATCTCGGCGGGGCCCTCGATCAGCACCTGGGCGGGCCGGAGCTCACCGATGGTCCGCTCGACCAGCCGTGCGCAGGCGGGGGAGTGGTGACGCACCCCCAGGAACACCGCGGACATCAGCCGGCCAGCAGATGGCGTGCGTCGTGCAGCGCCTTCCACTGCGGACCGCGACGGTGCGGCACCTGCTGCTCCAGATATCGGCGCAACCGGGCCAGGTCCTCCGGACTGTCCTTCGCCGCCGTACCGGCCAGACAGGCCACCACATCGGCGGCACTGCCGGGCTCGCCGCGCAGGAACCAGCCGCGCACCCCCACGGCATGGGCGACGGACACGGCCTCGGCCGTACTCATCACCGCCGAGGGCCGGTCAGGACCGGTGCCGGACCCGCCCCGCTCACCGGCCCCCGCACGCAGTTCCCGGAACGTACCGACCAGGACCTCCAGCACATCCCGGTCCGGTGGCGGCTCCACCCCGGAGCGTCGCAGCAGGGTCGTCACCTCGGCCTCGACCAGAGCCAGTTCGGTGTCCAGGTCGGGGATCGGGAAGACCGTCTCGAAGTTGAACCGCCGCTTGAGGGCAGCGCTCATCTCGTTGACACCCCGGTCCCGGGTGTTGGCCGTGGCGATGACATTGAACCCCTGCCGGGCGAAGACCATGCCGTCGGGCCCGGTCAGCTCGGGGATGGCCACCACCCGCTCGGAGAGCAGCGACAGCAGTGAGTCCTGCACCTCCAGCGGACAGCGGGTGATCTCCTCGAACCGGACGAGCCTGCCCTCCGCCATGCCCCGCAGCATCGGGGCGGGGACGAGCGACCGGGTGGAGGGCCCCTCGGCGACCAGCAGTGCGTAGTTCCAGCCGTACTTGATCTGGTCCTCGGTGGTGGCCGCACCGCCCTGCACCGTCAGCGTCGAGTCCCCGCTGACCGCTGCCGCGATCAGTTCGGACAACAGCGACTTGGCGGTGCCCGGCTCCCCGACCAGCATCAGGCCGCGGCTCGTCGCCAGAGTCACCAGAGCCCGGTCCACCAGGGAGGGGTTGCCGACGAACTTCCGGCTGATGCCCGTCTCCACGTCACCGATGACGAACCGGCGCGCGGCACGCAGGCTCAGCTCCCAGCCGGGCGGACGCGGATCGCGGTCGTCCGCCCGCAGGGCCGCCAGCTCCTCGGCGTACCGCACCTCGGCCGGGGGCCGCTGCACCGGTACCGCATCGCCGTTCGGTGCTTCGCCCCGGATCTCGTCCCGCCCGGTCACGATGCGACGCCCTCGGTGAGCTCGGCCAGGTCGACGAGGAGTTCGGACAGGGTCACCGCGTCCAGCCCGGTGAACCGGAGCGAGTGGGTGCGCCGCGTCCAGTGGTCGTCGGGCCGATCGTCGAGCCAGACCGTCTCCAGAACCTGCTCGGGGAACATGTCGACCACACCGACCGCGATGCCGGGGTCCAGTGCGATCACGAGGTAGCAGTCGTCGCTCAGCCGCTTGGAGATCCAGCGCTCCACCCCGGCGTCCTGCGGGACACCGCGTCGCCAGCCACGCCGCTCCAGCCCGAGCACCTTCCCGATCGGCACCTTCAGGCCCTCGAACCGGGTGAGCCGGTACTCCCCGGCCTCCTCCTCGGGCAGCGTGAGCACGGTGCGCCCGAGCTGCGGGAACGGCTGGAGGATCTCGTAGTCGGCGAACACCTCGGCCCAGGAGGTCAGTTCGTCGCCCAGGTGCAGCGGGTGCGCGAGCCACACGGTCGCGTCGTCGGGCAGGACGAAGACATCGTCCTCGACGTCGGCGAACGTACGGTCCTCCGCGACCCGGAACGCCGTGCGCGCCGCACCGTCCGTCCCGCTCAGCCACACCAGCCGGCGCACCAGGTGCCACAGCAGCGGATGACCGACGAACAGCTCCTGGAACTCCTGGGCCGTCCAGGACCGTGCGGTCACCATCGCGGCCTCCAACCGCCTCACCTGGTCCGAGGCGACCGTCCGGACGTCCTTCTTGAGCGCCATGAACCGCTTGCGCTCCGCGGGGGCGAGCTCCGCGTCGTCCCGGGCGCCCGGCTTCGGGAGGTCCTTGCGGCGCTTGCCGTCACCGTCCAGCACGTACGGGCGCAGCTGCTCGTCGAAACCGACCGTGAACGAACGGGTGCCGTAGTCGACGACCGTCGAGCCGTCCGAGTCCAGGCCGAAGTCCGGAACCAGACGGTCGGAGAGCTGTTCCCCGGTCAGCCCCAGCCCTGCGGCGACCTCGGCGATCTTCTCCTGGGCCCGCACCTTGAGCGCCTTGAACTTCACCCGCTGCGAGATGCCGTGCAGATGCAGCAGCGCCACATCGCTGCCGATGGACGCCAGCACGTCGAGCCCTTCCACCGCCCGGTGGTGTGCCCCCTCACCGGGCCAGGCACGGATGATCGGTGTGAGCCGGCGGACCGTCCCGTCGTCACCCAGCAGACCCAGCGCGTGCAGGGCCCACGACTCCTTGGCCGGCATGTTCGCCAGCCGCCACTGCTCGAAGAGGGACCAGGCGAATTCGGCGAGCGAATCGGCTGTGGCCGTTCCGGTCAGCGCGGCGATTCCCGGATACACCTCACCGGGCTTCGACAGCGCCAGCATCATCAGGGCATGGCGCGCCGACGCCACCGGCAGCGCGCCGCCGGACCGGACCAGGATCTGCGGCAGCACCGAGGGCTCCGCCCAGCCCGGCAGCACCGGCATCCTGGCCGGCAGCGCCCGCTCCAGCGGGTCCGCGGCCAGCAGCCCGTCCACCGCGGACGCCGCCTCCGGGCCGTACCCCCGGGCGGCCTCGCGCACCACGGCGTCGCCGTGCACCGTGGCGATCAGCGTCAGCGCCTGTTCGGCGGAGCGCCGCGCGGTGCCCGTCTTGCCCACGGCGTCCGGCACCAGGAGCGGGGCGGCCGCCACGCCGTGCCGGGTGAACCAGGCACGGGCGGTCGTCGCGGTGGACTTGAGCCGGACCGCCCAGTCGGCCATGGCCCGGGCGACTTCGACATCGACGTACGGGAGCAGCAGCGGGGCGAGCGTACTCGGCTGCCGGGGTACGGCGCGCAGGAGCAACGGCAGCGCGGCCAGGCCGAAACGCGCGGCGATCGGCTTGAGCGTGTCCTCGGCGTCCCACAGGTCGGTCGGATCCCAGGCCGCGAGCAGCGGGGCGACCACTTCCTCGTCGCCGTGGACGAACACCCACGCCGGTCGCAGACCTTCCCCGGACGGGTTGTGGCGCAGAACGTCGAGGTACTCGTCGAGATCGCCGCTGTTCTGCTTGGTGGTGTACCAGGAGGAGGTGGCCGCCCAGGCGGCCCGTTCCTCGGGCAGCCACTCCAGGGCGGGCTCGGACACCGCCGTGAGCCCTGTCACCGCCTTGCTCTTGACGGTGGTGCGGGGCCGGGACCACGGCGGGGCCGTCAGCACCGCCGGCAGGGCCTCTGCCGGCGCGTCGGTGATCAGGTCCGCCGGATTGAGCAGCGGTTCGACGATCGCCACGACCTCGGCTCCGAGATCGCCGAGCACCGGCGTCAGCAGCTCACGGCAGGCGCCGACATGACTCCGGAGCAGCTGCAAGGACCGGGAGGCCGCAGCCGAACCGCCACCCGCCTCCGCGGCCAGCAGACGCACCGCACGCACCGGATAGCGGCGCATGGCTTCCAGGAGCGAGGGGCGGACGTGCTTGGAGTCCGCATGTGCCAGCAGGCCGAGGAAGGCCTCGTCGGTGGGCAGCTCCGCCAGGGCCTCGGCGGCGAGTTTCACGTCGTCCGAGTAGTAGTGGTTGCCGTCGAGGGTGGCGGCCAGCGGCTGGGAGACGGCCGGTCCGATGCCCTCGGCCACCGTGGCGATGATCGCGATGCCGAGAGTGAAGTCGGGGCGGTAGGGGAGCAGTGTCAGCTGGTGGGCCGAGTAGAGCGAGCTGAACACCATGGCGCGCAGGGTGCGGTCCTGCTCCGCGCCCACCGCGGGATCCGCGCAGAGCTCGTCCACCCAGTGGGTCTCGCTCGGCACCAGGTAGGAAACGATGATCTTGCGCATGACATCGGTGCGGCACCGGGCCAGTGCCTCGACCGCCGCCCGGTAGGTCTCCTCGTCGGCCGAGGCGAGCAGCGAACGGACCCGGTCGATCGGCGCCCGGTGATGCCAGGACCAGTACGAGTGGCGGGGGCCCGCGAGCGCCAGCAGCCGGGGTGCGCCCCGCTGGAGACCGCTCTGCTGCCAGTCGGCGTCGACCGAGAACACCTCGGTCGCGGTCACCGCGGCGAACGGCAGGCCGTAGCGCTCGGACCAGAAGTCCGCCCACCCCGACACGTCCACGATCGAGGCCAGCGCGGCGGCACCGGCCGGTGAGGGACTTCCGCCGAGGTGTGCGCGCAGCGACTCGGCCGAGGCGGCGTCCGAACGCGACGAGTCCGCGAACTCCTTGATCCAGGAGGCGTCTTCCGCGAGCCTGGCCTCGATCGTGTCGAACGTCTCCCGCCGGATCCTGCCCGGCCCTCGGCGCACTCCGCCGCGCCGGGGGTGGAGCGCCCGCTTCCAGTTGGCGGGCAGGGCGAAGGTGTCCTCGTCCGGGAGAACCGGTGCGTCCTCCGGCGGAACCGCACCCGGAGCGGCCGCGGCTGTCGTGGCGTCGTCCGGAGCGGGGGCGGTGGCGGTGGCAGCGGGGGCGGCGACAGCGACAGCGGGGGCCGAAGCCGACGCCGCGACCTCGCGGTACCCCTTCTTCTCCTTCTCCGCGATCGTCCTGACGACCTGTGCGGCCGCGGCCTCTGCCGACGCGTACTCCTTGGTCTGCGTACGACCGTCGCTTCCGCACCGGCCGTAACGCACCGTCACCACGGCGCCCTCGGCCTCGGTCTCCCAGAACTTCGACGCAGTGCCCTCGACGTATTCCCAGCGGCGCACGGCTCCGCCCCTTCCCGCCCGCAGCCCGCTCCGCCGCGGGCTTTTCGATCAGTGGTGCCACAGTAGAACGGGCCACTGACAACGCAGCGTGACCGGGGCCCGGTGGGATGAATCAGCAGGTCAGGGGGCAGAGACGGCGCGCTCGCCGCCGGACGGCGCCCACGACGGCGCCACCCCGGTCACCTGGCACACCATCAGGAAGAGCGGGATGGGCGGGGTGTACGGCGTGCGGTTGTCCGGCTGGTGGATCAGCCGGGGCCGGACCGCGGGGACGTACGCCCCCTTCGCGTAGGCGGCCTGCGGGGGCCAGTCCAGATCGAGATCGGAGCCGCTGGGCACGATCCACCACCAGCGCTCGGCGTCCGCGAACACGCAGCCGGTGCGCGGCAGGTGCGACATCAGCCGGAAGCCGTACCGGGCCGGTACCCCCACCGCGTCGCAGCCCAGGCTCGCCGACAGCGCGGGCGGCAGCGGCAGCCGCACCGTGCCGGCCGCGCCGAGCGGCGGCCGGGGCTCACGGGTGCGCCGCGTGCCGAGCAGATGGGACATCGCGTTCTTCAGCATGATGGCTCCGAGCCGTGCGGCAGTTCCGCCCAGACGATGCGTCCCGAGCCGTTGCCCGCGTCGCGGGAACCCCAGGAGCTGCACATCGCGTCGACGAGCAGCAGGCCGCGTCCGTGCTCGTCGTCGGAGGTCCGGCGCAGCTGCGGCCCACCGGGCTGGTGTCCTTGGTCCTGTACGGCTATGCGCAGCCGTCTGTCGAGGCGGCGCAGCTCGCACACGACGCGGGAGCTCAGGGTGTGCACCACCGCGTTGGTGACCAGCTCGGAAACGATCAGGAGCGCGGATTCATGGGCGTCCGCGTCCAGCCGCCACTTGTCGAGCCGGGCGCGGGTCAGCCTGCGTGCACCGGCCACCGACTCGGGGTGCGCGGGCAGGGCGAAGCAGTACCGGAGCGCCTCCGTCCCGGGACTGAGATCCATGAGCCGGGGGATGAGCGCACTGCCAGGTGCCACAACCGATTCCTCACAGTGGGGGCTGCGTCACGCTCCGCGTTCCCACGCGAATGAGGGCGGGCGAGACTTCGTGAACTGGTTCACTCACCAACTCTCCCCCTGTCGCGAACACTTGGCAAGGGGCACTCTGAAATTTTCAGAGTGGCTGTGTTCTGGGTGGCCCGCGCATGGCACACTGCTCGCAAACAGCGCATGGGGAGGTCTGAAGTGAGCGAACCGCGGTCCGCCCCGACCGTGGGTCAGGTCGTTCTCGGCAAGCGTCTGCAGGATCTGCGGGAGCGCGTCGGCCTGAGCCGTGACCAGGCTGCCAAGGTGCTACGGGTCGCACCTGCGACGATACGCAGGATGGAGACCGCCGAGGTCGCTCTCAAGATCCCCTATGTGCAGATGCTGCTGAAGGCGTACGGGGTCCCGGACGACGAGGCCGAGGCCTTCGTGGAGCTCGCCGAGGAGGCGAACAAACCCGGCTGGTGGCAGCGGTTCCACGACGTGCTGCCCGACTGGTTCAGCATGTACGTCAGCCTGGAGGGCGCCGCGAGCCTCCTGCGCATGTACGAGCCGCACTTCGTCCCCGGACTGCTGCAGACCGAGGACTACGCGCGTTCGGTGATGCGCACCGGAGCCGTGGGCCAGACCAGACCCGAGGACATAGAACGCCATGTGGCGCTGCGGATGCAGCGCCAGTCCCTGCTCACCAGACCGGACGCCCCGAGGCTGTGGGTGGTGATGGACGAGACGGTGCTGCGCCGCCCCGTCGGCAGCGTCGAAGCGATGCGGGAGCAGATCGACCGGCTGCTCGAAGCGACCGAGATGCCGCATGTGACGCTCCAGATCGCGGAGTTCTCTACCGGACACCACCCGGGCACCTACGGCCCCTTCGTCCTCTTCCGCTTCGGCGTCCCCGAACTCCCCGACATGGTCTACAGCGAGTACCTGACCGGAGCCGTCTACTTCGACGCGCGCCCCGAGGTGGCCTCCTACCTCGAAGTCATGGACCGCATGGCGGCTCAGGCCGCAACTGCACAACGCACGAAGGAAATCCTCCGGGACTTCCGCAAGGAGCTGTGATGGATCCCATATACAACGGCATGCCGGCCGCCGAACTCGGCTCCGAGGGCTGGCACAAGCCGTGGAGCGGTGGGAACGGGGGCAACTGCGTCGAGGCGATGAAGCTGTCCGACGGCAGAATCGCCGTACGTCAGTCCGCCGATCCCGACGGCCCGGCCCTGATCTACACCCCCCGTGAGATCGCGGCGTTCATCCAGGGAGCCAAGTCCGGCCAGGCGGACTTCCTGCTCACCTGAGTTCGCGGCCGGGCCGCCCGGACCGGGTTTCTTGCCCGAACCCGCAGTGCCGGAGCCGGCCGGGCCTCACACTCTTGTTGTTCGCCGACCTATGGACCCATGGAGCGCGCTATGACCGGGCACGACCCCCAAGCCATCGAGATCGACACCACCAAGCCCCATCCCGCCCGGATGTACGACTGGTTCCTCGGTGGCAAGGACAACTACCCGGTCGACGAAGAGATGGCCCGCCAGCTGCTCGCCCTCGACGCGCGGGGGCGCGACATGGCCCGGGTCAACCGGGCCTTCATGCACCGGGCCACCCGATGGCTGGCCGAGAACGGCATCCGCCAGTTCCTCGACATCGGCACCGGCATACCGACCGAGCCGAATCTCCACCAGATCGCCCAGCGGACCGCCCCGGACGCGCGCATCGTCTACTGCGACAACGACCCCATCGTCCTCGCACACGCGGCGGCCCTGCTGCGCTCCACCCCGCAGGGCGCCACCGAGTACATCCAGGCCGACGCCCGCAAGCCGGAAGCCATCCTCGAAGAGGCCGGCAGACTGCTCGACTTCGACAAGCCGATCGCCCTGTCGCTCCTCGCCCTGCTGCACTTCCTGGACGACGAGGACGGCGCGGCCGAACTCGTCGACCGCCTCGTCGAGCGCCTCGCCCCCGGCAGCTACCTGGTGCTCTCGCACACCACCGGGGACTTCGACCCCGAGCGTGCGGCGCAGGCGTCCGCCATGTACCGGGCCCGGGGGATGACGCTGCGCCTGCGCTCCCACGCCGAGGTCACCACCTTCTTCGACGGGCTGGAACTCGTCGGGCCCGGGGTCTCGCTCTCCGCGGACTGGCACCCGGAGCTCGGCGAGGTCGTCGAGGTCACCGGCGACGACCCGATCCCGGGCTACGCGGGCGTCGCCCGCAAGGCCTGACCACGCCCCGCAGGCGGCCGACCGGCCGGACAGCACCCCCGGCTCCCCGGGCCGGCCGCACCGCGGGCCACAATGGACGCATGTCACGACGCACCACACGACCGGGGCGCCCCGCCGCCGGAGCACGGACCCCCGCCGTCACCGCGGAGTCACCGTGCCCCTGCGGCCTGCCCGCCGCCTACGCACAGTGCTGCGGCCGCCTGCACGCCAGGACCGCCGCCGCGCCGAGCTGCGAGGCGCTGATGCGTTCCCGCTACGCCGCCTTCGTCGTCCGGGACGAGGCGTACCTGCTGCGCACCTGGCACCCCGACACCCGGCCGCCCGCCGTCGACTTCGACCCCGCGATGCGCTGGGTGCGTCTGGAGGTGCTGGAGACGACCGAGGGCAGCGCGTTCCACACCACGGGCACGGTCACCTTCCGTGCGCACTACACGGACAACGGGCGGCCCGGCTCGCTCCACGAGAAGAGCCGCTTCGTCCGCCACGAGGGCGCCTGGGTGTACGCGACCGCGGTCTTCGCCGACTGACACGCGGGTACGGCGGCCGGCCCCCTCAGCCCGCCGTCCCCGCCAGGGCCCTCTCCGGTGACAGCTGCTGTGCCAGGTCCTCCGCCAGCAGCCGTTTGGCGATCACGTCCACCGCCGCCCGCAGCTGCCGGTCGTCCGGGCGCGCCCCGTGCTCGTCCAGGCGCTCGCCCAGCCACCGCGCCCACGCGTCGGTGATCGCGGCGGCCTCCCGGCTCCCGGCGGCGGTATGCGTGAACAGATGACCGTCGCCGGTGAGATAGCCCTCCTCGATCATCCGGTCGAAGACCGGCACCAGCACCTCGGGCGGCAGCCGGTGCCGGGCCGCGATCAGCCGCAGACCCGCGTGGCCCACCATCCGCGTGAACAGCTCGACCTGCATCACCGCCCAGGCGCCCCCCATGTCCAGCCGGGTGTCCGAGCCCGCGACGATCCGCCGGGCCGTGTCCGGGCCCGCCTGGCGCAGGATCTTGGCCACGGCGAATTCCAGGAGCCTGGCCGGGTCACCCGTCGTGGGCTGCGCGAAGCCCTCGCCCATGTCCGTGGAGCCGGCCCGGGCCGTGTCCCGCAGCTTCACCTCCTTCAGGAAGAGCGCCACGAAGAACCCCAGGACCGCGACCGGCACCGTCCACAGGAACACGGTGTGCAGCGTGTCCGCGTACGCCTGGGCCAGCGGCGCCGACTGCGCGGGGGGAAGGGCGTGCAGCCCCGCCGGGCTCTGCGCGGCCTTCGCCAGCGTCGCGGGGTCGCCGCCGGCCCGCGCCGCCGCCGCGATCCCGTCGGTCAGATTGGGCTTCAGCGCATTGGCGTAGATCGTGCCGAAGACCGCCGTGCCGAAGGAGCTGCCGAGCGTGCGGAAGAACGTCACGCCAGACGTCGCCGTGCCCAGGTCCGCGTAGTCGACCGTGTTCTGCACGGCGATCGTCAGCACCTGCATGGCCAGACCGATGCCGGTTCCGAGCACCAGCATGTACAGCGACTCCAGCCACACCCCGCTGCCCGGGCCCATCCGGGAGAGCAGATACAGCCCCACCGCCATGACCAGCGAGCCGATGATGGGGAACAGCCGGTACCGGCCTGTCCTGGAGACCACGTTGCCGCTGAAGATCGAGGCGACGAGCAGCCCGAGAACCATCGGCAGCGTCCGTACGCCCGACAGGGTCGCGGAGTCCCCGTCCACGTACTGCAGATACGTCGGCAGGAAGATCATCGCGCCGAGCATCGCGAAGCCCACGATGAAGCTCAGGACCGAGCAGACGGTGAAGACCGGATTCCGGAAGAGCCGCATGGGCAGCATCGGCTCCGCGGCCCGGAACTCCACGAGGCAGAAGAGCGCCAGGGCGACGAGGCCGCCCGCGAAGAGACCGAGGATGACGGGCGAGCCCCACGCGTACTCGTTGCCGCCCCAGCTCGTCGCCAGGATCAGCGCGCTCGCGCCGACCGTGACCATCGCGATGCCCAGGTAGTCGATGACGGGCCGGCCCGCGGCCTTGACCGAGGGGATCGTCCGGGCCGCGGCGATCACCACCGCGACGGCGATCGGCACATTGACGTAGAACGCCCAGCGCCAGCTCAGATGGTCGGTGAAGAGCCCGCCCAGCAGCGGCCCGATCACCGTCGACACCCCGAAGACCGCGCCGATCGCGCCCTGGTACTTGCCGCGCTCGCGCAACGGGATCACATCGGCGATCAGCGCCATCGAAGTGACCATCAGACCGCCGGCCCCGATGCCCTGCAATCCGCGCCAGACGATCAGCAGGGTCATGTTGGTCGCGAGACCGCAGAGGAACGAGCCGGTGATGAAGATGATCGCCGACAGCTGGAAGATGATCTTCCGGCCGAACAGGTCGCCGAACTTGCCCACCAGGACCGTCGCCACCGTCTCCGCGAGCAGATACGCGGTGACCACCCAGGACATGTGGGCGGCGCCGCCGAGATCCGAGACGATCGTCGGCAGCGCGGTGCCGACGATCGTCTGGTCCAGGGCGGCCAGCAGAATTCCCAGCACGATCGTCGCGAAGACGATGTTCCGGCGGCGCGGATCGAGCAGGGGCGGCGCGGCGGCACTCTGCGCGGCGGGGGCGGTCTCGCTGGCAGTGGTCACGCTTGCACCATCACACCGGCCCGCGCTTCGCGCATGTGGGGGACGGCCGGACGTGTCGTCAGGCCAGCAGATCCCGCACGGAAGCCTTCATCCGGGCCACGAACGCCTCCCGTACGGGCTCCGCCACCCGGTCCAGCGAGAGATACGGATTGAGGTCCTCCAACTCGACGAGCAGCAGCTCGCCCCGCACGGTCCGGCAGGCGTCGACCCGCTGGATGCCGTGGTCGAGACTGTTCCACTCCACGAAACCGCGGGCGAACGCCAGATCCGCCGCGTCCGGCGCGTACGGCTCCAGCACCCACCGCCGCTCCGGGTCCGGCGCGTACAGCGCGTACTGGAAGTCGTGGTCGACGAAGTAGAAGGACACCTCGTAGCGGAAGTCGATCCGGGGCTGGACGAGCATGGTGCCGTCCTCGCCCTCCGGGAGCTCCGCCTCCCGTACGAACAGCAGTCCGGCCGAGTCCGCCCCCAGCTTCGGCTTGACCACGTACTCGGGCGCCTCGGGCAGCGTCCCCAGATCGGCCGCCCGGTCCACCGTGGGGATCACCGGATGTCCGGCCCGGCAGAGATCGACCAGGTACTGCTTGCCCGCCATGTCCCCCCGGCCGTGCAACGGGTTGTAGACCCGGGTGCCCAGCTCCCGCGCCCGGGCCCGGAACGCGTCGTACGCCTCCTGGTAGTGGAGCACCGGACCGCTGTTGCGTATGACGACCGTGTCGAAGCCCTCCAGCAGCGCGGCGGCGTCCCGGGGGTGACAGAGCGCGACATCGAAATCCTCCCGCAGCCGAGCCGTCAGATGGATGTCCTCGTCGCAGTAGCGCCGGCCGCGTGCCTCGTAGGCGAGGTCGGTGACGAACAGGACGGAGGGTCGAGGGCCGGTGGGCATGGCGTTCTCCCAGGGGATGCGTCGGTGGGCAGCGGATCAATAACCTTGACGGCGTTGCCCGTTCACGACCCTGGAGCGTCATGACACCTGCCCCGCACGAGCCGTTCGCATCGCAATCGCCGTCGCTGCCCGACATTCTCTCGCCCGCCTTCGCGGCCGATCCCTACGGGGCGTACCGGATCATGCGCGAGAGTGCGCCGCTGATCCGGCACGAGGCCACGAACAGTTACCTCGTCTCCCGGTACGAGGATGTGGAGCGGGTCTTCAAGGACCGGGCGGGGGAATTCACCACCGACAACTACGACTGGCAGATCGAACCCGTCCACGGCAGGACGATCCTCCAGCTCGGCGGAGGCGAGCACGCCGTCCGCCGGGCCCTGGTCGCTCCCGCCTTCCGGGGCACGGACCTCCGGGAGAAGTTCCTGCCCGTCATCGAGCGCAACGCACGCGAGCTGATCGACGCCTTCCGGCACACCGGCGAGGCGGATCTCGTCGACGCCTTCGCGACCCGCTTCCCGGTCCTCGTCATCGCCGACATGCTCGGCCTGGACCGGGCGGACCACGAGCGCTTCCACGGCTGGTACACCACCGTCATCGCCTTCCTCGGCAATCTGACGGGCGACCCGGAGGTGGCGGCGGCCGGGGAGCGGACCCGCCGGGAGTTCGCCGAGTACATGATCCCGGTGATCCGGCGGCGCCGGACCGCGCCGGGCGACGACCTGCTCTCCACGCTCTGCGCCGCCGAGATCGACGGGGTTCGGATGAGCGACGAGGACATCAAGGCCTTCTGCAGTCTGCTGCTCGCCGCGGGCGGTGAGACCACCGACAAGGCCATCGCCTCCGTCTTCGCCAATCTGCTCACCCACCCCGAACAGCTCGCGGCGGTACGGGAGGACCGCACCCTCATCGACCGGGCCTTCGCCGAGACCCTGCGCCACACCCCGCCGGTCCACATGATCATGCGCCAGACGGCGTGCGAGGTGGAGCTGAGCGGCGGTACGGTCCCGGCCGGGGCCACCGTCACCTGCCTGATCGGCTCCGCCAACCGCGACGAATCGCGCTACGAGGCACCCGACCGGTTCGACATCTTCCGCTCCGACCTGACCAGTACCACCGCCTTCTCGGCGGCCGCCGACCACCTGGCGTTCGCGCTCGGCCGGCACTTCTGTGTCGGCGCGCTGCTGGCCAGGGCGGAGGTGGAGACGGGCGTGAACCAACTGCTCGACGCGATGCCCGATCTGCGGCTCGCGGACGGCTTCACCCCCGTCGAGCACGGCGTCTTCACCCGGGGCCCGCGCTCGCTGCCGGTGCGGTTCACCCCGGTCGCAGCCTGAGACCGGGGCACCTGCGGGGGCGTCACCAGGAACTGCCGGGGCGGACCGCCAGCCGTGGGTGGTGGGCGGCGAGGATCTTGTTGGCACGGGCCAGTTCGGAGAGCGCCTGCTCACGGTCGGCCCGGTCCTCGTCGCAGAGCCGCGGACCGCGGAAGCGTCGCACCTCGCGCGCGGCGCACTCGGCGTCGAATTCCGCCTGCAGGATGTGCTGCGGGATGCAGGATCCGATCAGCGCGGCGACCCGGTCCGGGATCGGCACGGGGACGAGGAGGTGTGAGGCGGTCATGGGGGTTTCCCTCTCGCGATGGTCGGCCAGGAGGCGGTGGTCGGCTCGGCCGCCGGGTGCGGCGGCCGACATCTCCATATGTACGGGACGCAGTTCCGGGTTTCTCGTTGAGAGCGTCTCCGTGTGGCAACCGTTTGAGAGTGACCGTCTATTTCGCCTTACTTGCAAGTAAGTTGACTCATGGTGAAGACCGTGATCCGGCTGAAGGCGGACTCAGAGCGGTGCTTCCTCGCCGCGGGCCCGCAACTGGAGCGCCCGCAGCACGGCCTCGGTGGAGAACCGGCTCTCGGGATCGGTCAGTTGCTCGCCGAAGATGGACTCCAGATTGCGCATCCGGTAGCGAACCGTCTGCGGGTGGACGTCCAGCAGCTCGCCCATGTGGGCAGCGGTGCCACGGGTGTCCAGCCAGATCCGCAGGGTCTCCACCAGCCGCTCCCGGCGGGTGGCGCTGATTCCGGAGATCGGGGCCAGTTCGCGCTGGGCCAACTGGTCGACCAGCACCGGGTCGGAGAGCAGCCACAGGGTGATGAGATGGTCCTCGCAGAGGACGACGGGCGCGTCGTCGATGATGTGCGTGTCGACGAGTTCCAGCACGCGCCGGGCCCAGCGGATCGAGTCCGAGGCCAGGGCGGTGGGCACGGTCAGGCCGATGGCGGCGTGGGTGCCGAGGAGCGCCTCGTCCAGCATGTGTCTCCGGGCGTCGTCGAACGCTCCGGGGATGAGCAAGTGGGGTTGGGGGTCGCTGAGATCGGCGAGGACGTCGCGGTCCGCCACGGCCCGGTCCAGGGTGGCGGGGGAGCGGACGGCGACCAGGGTGACCTCCTCGGGGAGGGCCCATCCGGTCTGTTCGCAGAGCTCGGCGATGGCGGAACGGGGCGCGGGGCGCCCGGCGAGGATCAGGTGCAGCAGACGGCGGCGCATGGCCTCGGTCTGTTCGCCGGTCTGCGACTGCACCTCCAGGAACCCTTCCCGGGACAGGGATTCGAGCTCGTCGATGTAGGCGAAGAGCGCGTCGGCGAAGCTGAGCATGAGGGTCGGTGAGAAGTTGTAGCTCCGGCCGACCTTCTTGGCCCGTCGCAGCGCGACCCGGGCCCCGAGCCGGTAGGCGCCCTGGAGTGTCTCCATGGTGCGCCCCTCGTACGCCTCGAAGCGCCCGAACCGCCGGCACATGTCGTCGCGGAGCGAGGTCGAGGTGGACGGTTCGGCGACCAGGTCGACGAACGAGGAGAGGCTCTGCTCGACACCGACGCGGATGGCCTGCCCGTTGGGACCGCTGAGCAGCCGGGCATATTCCGGATAGGCCCGGGTGACCTCCACACCGATCTCCTTGATGAGGCTCGGCAGTTCGGGCCTCATGATGGCGGCGAATTCCTGGGGGAGCGGCCCCAGCGGATCCCCCGTGTCCGACGGCTGAATGAGTTCTGGCATGACTGTCCCCTTGCTCTCCGGCGCCCGGTGGGGGGTCAGGCGGTGGGGAAAGCGCTCCCACGAACCGACAGGTGCGTACCAAGTTCGCGATGAAGATAGACCAAGTCAGCGGTTGTGCCCACTACTTGGACAAGATCGAAGTGCAAGGGGCACATATCTCGGCCCCGTTGTGGTGCTTCGGTGCAGGTGGGACGCCAGTGCTCACTTCAGGACAATGTTTTTCGGACATCTACTCCTTCGGCGACAAGAAAGTAACCGTGGGTAACGAATTTTCTTCCGGGCGATTGGTGTCGATTCGTGCGGGTGGTGAGTATTCTCCCGGAGCGGTGCGACCGTGCCGGACCGCGGTCATTCGCGCGCCCGGGTGATGTGATATCCGAAGGCGAGCATATTCTTCGGAAAAGGGAAATCCTTCGGGATCGGTGGACCGATATCGGAACCGGTCGGCCGGAATGGATAATTCATCGGCGGCTCGTCCGCGATGGCGTGTTCGATGGCCCGGGGGCGGGTTCCTCGGCCCCCTGTGAGGTTCGGTTGCGAGATGCGCGCGCCGCGTCAGGGTGTCATTCGGCCGGGGCCGGACGATCTTACCGGTGGGTACATCGCCGGTCGGCGGGCCGCCCCGTCGCCGGTGACTGCGCCCGGGGTGAGTGTCCTGCGGGGTCCAGGGCGCATGACACGGCCGTAACTACTCACTTTCGTATAGAAAATCGCGGCGATCTGCTGAGTTATCGCTAAGGCGGATTGCTTTCGCTGCGAGGGCCGGGGATTTTCTGCGCCGGGTATTGCAGCGTTGGGCTACTGGCTCGTAACGTTCGATCCGCACGGAGTTCGATCACGCAGTCGAGTCCATCGACTTCTGCGTTCCACGATGTGAGCCGCCCTCGTGCCGGGCCCATTCCCAGGGCCTGGTGCGGGTTAATCGGGTACGTCCAACTCCACTTCCCGGAGGTATGTTCCGTGAGAAGCACCCTCAGACGAGCATTGTTCGCCACGACCGTCGCCGCAGCCGCGTTCGGCTTCGCCGCCACATCGGCCTCGGCCACCGCCCTCGCGCAGTGGACCGTGTCCAACCCCAACGCGAACGGCACCTTCACGGCCTCGCTCAAGGCCGGCACGGTGGCGACCCTGGTCGACACCAACACCAGCCAGCAGGTGGACTGCTCGGTGGGCACCGCCAGCGGCACCGCTCCGAGCGGTACGTACCCCACCGGCGTCGGCCTCGCGAAGATCACTGCCGCCGCCTGGGGATCCACGGCCAGCCCGTGCCCGGGACCGCTCGGCTCGAACTTCACGGCCGTACTCGCACCGGGTGCTGTCATCAGCATCGACGCGAGCAGCTACAGCGGGGGCGTCACCTCGGGGAGCCTGTCCGGGGTCAAGGTCAACCTGACCGGTGACACCATCCTGGGCACCTGCAAGGCCGTGATCTCCGGAACCGTGAGCAACGTGACCTACACCAACTCCACGGGCGAGCTCAACATCAACACCGGCTCCGGCCTGAAGGTGGACAGCGCCGTCAACTGCGCGGGGCTGCTCAACGCGGGTGACTCGGCGACGTTCAAGGCGACGTACAAGGTCGCCGCACCGCTCACCATCACCTCGCCGTAACCGAACCGGCGCCGGTGGCAAGGAAGGGCCGCGGAGCGGGGGTTCTCCTCCTCTTCGCGGTCTGCCGTCGGCCGGCGCCCTCGCATCCCACGCACGAGTGCCGAGCACCGAGACGACGGCAGGTATGTCGAGATGAGAACAAGGACCACGGACCCGCGGCGCACCGCACGCATCGCCGCAGTCGGTGCGGTGGCGCTCGTGGCGGGCTTCATGCCGGGAACGGGAACCGCGGCGGACACCCGGACCGCCGAGGCGGACATCGCCTACACCTGTGACCTTCCCTCCGGGGAGCAGCCGGTCGCGGTGCACATCGCGACGGAGCTGCCGGTGACCACGAGTGTCGGGACCGCGATCCAGCCCCAAGACGTGGCCCTCTCCTTCGAGCTTCCGCGTTCCGCCCTCACCGCCTCGCCGGGCACCGAACCGGCGGCCGTCTCGGGATCCGCGCGGATGCTGACCGAGGTCTCGCAGCGGGGCGAGTCGACGGATGTGCCCTGGCAGGGTCTGGAGATCCCGGAGACCTCCCTCCCCGCCACGGGCGACCTCGCGCTCAGGGCGACGGGCGAGGTTCCGACGATCACGCCGAGATCGAGCGGCGACGTGGTCTTCGCCCTGGGGCAGCTGGACGTGGGCCTGGCCCCGAGCGCCGCGGAGGGCGCCGGTGACGCGCCGTCCCCGCTGGCCATCTCCTGCAAGGTCGATCCGGACCAGAACGCGGAGCTGGCCACGGTCACCGTTCCCGCGGAGAGCGGAACCCCGCCCCCGGACGGGACCGCTCCCGAGCCGTCCGGGGGCACCACCCCCGACCGGTCCGGCGGCACGAAGTCCGAGCGGGCGGAGGCCCTGTCCGCGGGAGGAGTGCAACCACCCGCCGACTGCACGCTCATGACCGGTCCGATCGCGCAGGTGCCCAAGGCGGCGCACGGCTACATGGCGGGATACTCCAACGTCAACAAGCTGGCCGAGGCGATCAGGTTCGACGACCCCGGACATCTGCGCCTCAACCTGAACACGTCCGTCTCCTTCCTCAAATGCCCGACGGGCGTGAAGAGCTGGTTGACCACCGACGGCACGCTCGACTACCGGGGGCGGCCCCAGATGCCGCCGGCCGAGGGCACCTTCCTCACCTTCGGCTTCATGCCGACGACGGCGAAGATGGAACTGATCCTCGACGGCAGGATCGAGATCGGAACGCTGGGGGACTCGGCCCCCGACCCCGAGACCAAGAAGTACAAGGAGACGACGACCGCCATCGCCTCCGCGCACGTGCGTCTCTACGACGTGAAGGTCAACGGGGAGCCGCTGGATGTCGGCCCCGACTGCCGCAGCGCGAACTCGATGACGCTGGAACTGGTCGGCAAGGGTGCGTCCGGCGTGGGCGGACCCGAGGGCTACACCGTGAAGACCGGAGGGCCCCTCACCGGCTACGCGGACGTGCCGCCGTTCACCGGATGCGGTGTCACGGAGGATCTCGACGACCTCTTCACCGCCTCGGTCTCCGGAAAAGGCAACTACACGAAAATGATGCAGTCCCCGCTGTGCGTCGAAGGTGTTCCGGCGAACTGTCCCGAGCCGCCGAAGCCCAAGCCCGAACGCTGAGAGCTGTTCCGCACGCGCTGACTTCCCGGACCCCCAGAAAGGCTGGACGAACCATGCGAGCTGCCCCGAAAAGTGTCAGACCCGCTCTCCTCGGCGCGCTGATGGCGGTGGCCGTCGGCATTCCGCTGAGCACCTCGCCGGCGAGCGCCGCCTCCGACCAGGCGATGAACGGCAACTGGGCACCCTTCAGCCGGTGTCCGGTCGACGACCCGGCCATGCTGGCCGCGGACGGCCAGACGGACATCCCGATCTGCGTGGCCTCGCACTCCGGGAGCGGGTCCATCAAGCTCGGCAACACCCTGGCGACGACCGGTGCCAACGACCTCCAGTTCGGTGTCGTGCGGAACACGGCGACGGGCGAGTCCAGGGTCGTGCCGCCCGCGGGCGGGGCGATCGTCGGAGCCCCGACGGAGATTCCCGGCGGTCTGCTCGGCATCATGTGCCCGAGCGGGGTTCCGGTGGTCTCCGCCATCTGCGAGCAGTTGACGGACAACAGCCTCAACCGGGTCGTCGCCACCGTGCAGTCGGCGGGCACACCCAGGAACTTCGATGTGGCCGCCGGGATGCAGAGCGGGAAGATCATCGTCGACATCCCGGTCCGCATCCATCTGGAGAACCCCTTCCTGGGGTCGAAGTGCTACATCGGAACCACCTCCGACCCGATCGTGCTGCGCCCGCAGAACCTCACCCAGCCGGCCGTGGCGAGCAAGCGCTTCGACGCCAACGGCACACCGAACACCGGTGGTGCGCTCAACCGCATCGAGCTGACCGGGAACGACCAGGGCGACGCGGGCTTCGCCGTCCCCGGGGTGAGCGGCTGCGGACCCCTGACCCTCGGCGAGCTGAACTGGGCGGTCAACCTGAAGACAGCGCTCCCGTCGGCCGCCGGAAAGAACAACCTGGTGCTCAACAACGCCGCCACGTACACGGGGGGCCTGGCCTCCCCCAGCGCCGCGGCGCCCGGCGCCGGCCGGCTGCTGTCGGAGAGCTGGCACGCGGGAGTGGCCCGGTAGCAATTCCTTCCGTACCTCCCACCCCGGAGTACGGACAACAGCGATGCCGCCCGCCCCGCCCGGCGCATTCCGCCGGGCGGGGCGGGCGCATTCGCACCGGTGTGCCGGACGGCTCACTTATCGACAAGCACGCGATAGGCAGTACTCACTCGCTCACAAAAAGAAAAAGAGCCGCCGAGAGCCGTGCAAAAAGTTGACGAACCAGTATTGCGAAGCCAGGTTACCGGGTCGTAGCGTCCCGGTTGAGCAGCGGCGAAACGTATCCGCGGCTGCTCGTTCGGTACCTCTGGAGCCCCGACGGATCCGGCCTCGCCGGCCGTGGGGACCAGGTCCGCGTGCCAGAGACCTTGCGCAGATTCCGACAAAGCCGCCCTGTGGCTTTGTCACTCGGTGACAAGTGATCCGCACCGAGCCCCAGATTCGTCGATTTCCGCTGTTCAACGGCTTGTCCTGGCGGTTTCGACGGACATAGCGTGCGCCTCCTGGTGCATGTGTGACGAGCCGCCATTGGATTTCTCAGAGCCGGAGCGCTGACAGATGACTTCGTTCACCACAACTTCGAAGGAGGGCCGATGGGAATCGAAGTAGTCGTCGAAGGCCTCACGAAGTCCTTCGGCAAGCAGAACATCTGGCAGGACGTCACCCTCACTCTGCCCGCCGGCGAAGTGAGCGTGATGCTCGGGCCTTCCGGCACCGGAAAGACCGTCTTCCTGAAATCCATCATCGGTCTGCTGAAGCCCGAGCACGGGCGCGTCCTCATCAACGGCGTCGACATGGTGAACAGCCCGGAACGCGAGATCATGGAGACCCGCAAGCTCTTCGGGCTCATGTTCCAGGACGGCGCCCTCTTCGGATCCATGTCGCTCTTCGACAACATCGCCTTCCCCCTGCGTGAACACACCCGCAAGAAGGAGTCGGAGATCCGCCGGATCGTCATGGAGCGGATCGACATCGTCGGCCTCCTCGGCGCCGAGGACAAACTGCCGGGCGAGATCTCCGGCGGCATGCGCAAGCGGGCCGGTCTGGCCCGCGCCCTCGTCCTGGACCCGCAGATCATCCTCTGCGACGAACCGGACTCCGGACTCGACCCGGTGCGCACCGCCTACATCTCCCAGCTGCTCATCGATCTCAACGCACAGATCGACGCGACGATGCTCATCGTCACCCACAACCTCGACATCGCGGCCACCGTCCCGGACAACATGGGGATGCTCTTCTGCCGCAACCTCGTCACCTTCGGGCCGCGCGAGGTGCTGCTCACCAGCGACATGCCGGTCGTCTCCCAGTTCCTCGCCGGACGACGCGAGGGGCCCATCGGGATGGCCGAGGAGAAGGACGCCGCCACCCTCGCCGCCGAGGAGATGAACGGCTACGGAGTCGGCATCAGCTCCGCCAACGCGCCGCGCACCGTCGTACCGCAGCTGGAGCCCTCGCCCGGCATGCCCGTACGGCAGGCCGCACTGCGCCGCCGGGAACGGGTCCTGTCGATGATGGGCCAGCTGCCCGAGGCCGCCCGCACGGCCATCATGAAGAGCTACACCCCGGCCCCGGGCGGTGAATACCTGTGACGGCCCCCATGCCGGTGCTGCCCCCCGAACCGTCCCCGGCCGGCGCGGCGGGCGACACGACGACGCCGAAGACACCGGAGCACCAGCCGCCCAGCCGGCTGCTCGCCCCGCTGCGCGAGACCGGGAAGCTGTTCTCCCTCGCCGCGACCGTGAGCCGGGAGGTCTTCCGACGCCCCTTCCAGGTAAGGGAGTTCATCGAGCAGTTCTGGTTCGTCGCCAGTGTCACCATCCTGCCCGCCGCCCTCGTCTCGATCCCGTTCGGCGCTGTCATCGCTCTCCAGGTCGGCTCGCTCACCCAGCAGCTCGGAGCCCAGTCGTTCACCGGCGGAGCCAGCGTCCTCGCCGTCATCCAGCAGGCCAGCCCGATCATCGTGGCCCTGCTGATCTCCGGCGCGGCGGGCTCGGCCATCTGCGCGGACCTCGGCTCCCGGAAGATCCGCGAGGAACTCGACGCGATGGAGGTCATGGGAGTCTCGCCCATCCAGCGCCTCGTCGTCCCGCGGGTACTCGCCACCATGCTGGTCGCCGTGCTGCTGAACGGCCTGGTCTCCGTCGTCGGCACGCTCGGCGGCTACTTCTTCAACGTGATCCTCCAGCACGGCACCCCCGGTGCCTACCTGGCCAGCTTCTCCGCCCTCGCCCAGCTCCCCGACCTGTACATCAGTGAGGTCAAGGCGCTGATCTTCGGCTTCATCGCGGGCATCGTCGCCGCCTACCGGGGACTCAACCCGCGCGGCGGCCCCAAGGGTGTCGGCGACGCGGTGAACCAGTCCGTCGTCATCACCTTCATGCTGCTGTTCTTCGTGAACACGGTCCTCACGGCGATCTACCTCCAGATCGTCCCCGCGAAGGGGAGCTGACCGATGTCGATGCTCAGCTGGCTCGACCGATCCGGTGAACAACTCACCTTCTACGTACGTGCGTTGATCTGGGTTCCCCGGACCCTGCGCCGCTATCTGCGCGAGGTCCAGCGACTGCTGGCCGAAGTTGCCTTCGGCAGCGGCGGACTCGGTGTCATCGGCGGCACCATCGGCGTGATGGTCGCGATGACCCTCTTCACCGGCACCGTCGTCGGTCTCCAGGGCTACGCCGCCCTCAACCAGATCGGCACCTCCGCCTTCACCGGCTTCATCTCCGCCTACTTCAACACCCGCGAGATCGCCCCGCTCGTCGCCGGGCTCGCGCTCTCCGCGACCGTCGGCGCCGGCTTCACCGCCCAGCTCGGGGCGATGCGGATCAACGAGGAGGTCGACGCCCTGGAGGCGATGGGCGTGCGGTCCATGCCGTACCTCGTCTCCACCCGGATCATCGCCGGGGTCGTCGCGATCATCCCGCTGTACGCGATCGGGCTGCTCTCCTCGTACCTCGCGTCCCGCTACATCACGGTCCTGTTCAACGGGCAGTCGGCGGGCACCTACGACCACTACTTCAATCTCTTCCTCTCCCCGGACGACGTGCTGCTGTCGGTGCTCAAGGTGCTGATCTTCAGCGTGATGGTGATCCTCGCCCACTGCTACTACGGCTTCCACGCCACCGGCGGGCCCGCCGGTGTGGGGGTCGCGGTCGGGCGGTCGGTGCGTAACGCCATCGTGCTCATCAGCGTGACCGACTTCTTCCTCTCCCTCGCCATCTGGGGCGCTACCACGACGGTGAAGGTGGCCGGCTGATGAATTCCCACCGGACGCAGACCGTCCGCCGCAGACTCGCCGGAGTCGCCTTCCTCCTCGTGCCCGCCGTGCTCGTATGGGTGTCGGTCTCGGTGTACCGGAAGGACTTCAC
Organism: Streptomyces sp. NPDC002403; assembly: GCF_053593015.1. NCBI lineage: Bacteria > Bacillati > Actinomycetota > Actinomycetes > Kitasatosporales > Streptomycetaceae > Streptomyces > Streptomyces sp. NPDC002403. The sequence goes on from NZ_JBSFBQ010000013.1 coordinate 85,188, forward strand.
CGACGACGCGACCGTGACCGTACGCACCTCCAGCGTCGGCAACGAGATGCACGACAACGCCGATGTGAAACTGCGCGGCGTCGTCGTCGGGCAGGTCCGCTCCATCACGGCCGACGGCAACGGGGCCCGGCTCACCCTCGCCATCGATCCCGGCAAGCTCGACCGGATCCCGGCCGACGTGACCGCGCAGATGCTGCCCACCACGCTCTTCGGGGAGCGGTTCGTCGCACTCGTACCGCCCGAGATGCCGTCCACACAGCCGCTGCGGGCCGGTTCCGTCATCCCGCAGGACCGCTCCAGCAACGCCATCGAGCTGGAGGAGGTCCTCGACAACGTCCTGCCTCTGCTGACCGCCGTCAAACCGGAGAAGCTCGCCGCCACCCTGGGCGCGGTCTCCCAGGCCCTCCAGGGACGGGGCGAGAAGCTCGGCGACACCCTCGTCACGCTCGACGCCCACCTGGCCAAGTTCAACCCCCAACTCCCCACGCTCAACGCCGATATCAAGGAACTCGTCAAGGTGAGCAAGGTGTACGGGGACGCCGCCCCCGACATCCTGGACGCGCTCACCGACTTCACCACCACCAGCGGCACCATCGCCGAACAGCAGGCACAGCTCGCCGGGCTCTACGGGTCCACGACCGCCTCCGCGCGTGACCTCACCTCGTTCCTCCAGGAGAACAAGGACAACCTGATCCGGCTCTCCGCCACGAGCAGGCCGACACTGGAGCTGCTCGCGAAGTACTCGGACGAATTCCCCTGCACCCTGCGGACCATGGCCGGATTCGTCCCGGCCATGGACAAGGCGCTCGGCAAGGGCACCGACCGGCCCGGACTCCACGTCACCGTCAAGTCCGTGAAGTCGAAGGGCAAGTACGTGCCCGGCAAGGACACCCCGGTCTACGACTCGACCGGCGGACCGCACTGCTACTCCGTGCCGTACGTGGGCAAGGCGGTCCCGACCGCCGACACCCGCACGGCGGCGGCCGTCGACGCGCCCGGCACCGCACCCGCCGGCACCGCCTCCACGGCGAAGGACTCCGCCCTCGGCATGCCCAACTCCCCGCAGGAGAGCCGGCTCGTCAACGAACTGGTCGCTCCCTCACTGAAAGTCCAGCCGCAGACCCTGCCCGACTGGAGCAGCGTGCTCATCGGTCCGGCCTTCCGCGGTGCGGAGGTGAAGCTCAAGTGAAGCGCCGCTCTCTCGCCGCTCCGCTCACGAAATCGATCGTCTTCATCCTGGTGACCGTCCTGGCCACCACGGTGCTGGCACTGTCCATCGCCAACACGGGCGTCGGCGACACCACCACGTACCGGGCCAGGTTCACCGACGCCACCGGACTGGTCGTCGGCGACAGCGTCCGGATCGCCGGGGTCAAGGTCGGACAGGTCGAATCCATCGAGGTCGCCGACAAGAGGCTCGCCGAGGTCGCCTTCGCCGTCCGCAAGGGACGCAGGCTCCCCGCCTCGGTGACCGCCTCGATCAAGTACCTCAACATGGTCGGCCAGCGGTACATCGACCTCGACCAGGGGGCCGGGCCGGTCGGCAGGAGTTTCGCCGCCGGAGCCACCATCCCGCTCTCCCGCACCACCCCGGCGCTCGACCTCACCCAGCTCTTCAACGGCTTCCAGCCGCTCTTCGAAGGGCTCTCCCCGCCCGACGTCAACCAGCTGGCCGGCTCCATCGTCCAGGTGCTCCAGGGCGAGGGCGGCACCGTCGACAGCATCCTGTCGCACGTCGGCTCGCTCACCGGCACGGTCGCCGCCAAGGACAAGGTGATCGGCGAGGTGATCAAGAACCTCAACACGGTCCTGAAGACCGTCAACGACCGCGAGGCCGGTTTCGACGACCTCGTCGACACCCTGCAGAAACTCGTCACCGGATTCGCCGGCGACCGCAAACCGCTCGGCCAGGCGGTCACCGCCATGGGGGCGCTCACCACCGTCACCGCGGGCCTCCTCGACGACGGCCGGGCACCCCTCAAGAGCGACATCAAGCAACTCGGCCGGCTCTCGGACCAGTTGGGCAAGGGAACCCCGCAGATCGAGAACTTCCTGCAGAAGACCCCGGCCAAGATGGCGGCGATCAGCCGGCTCACCTCGTACGGCTCCTGGCTCAACCTCTACCTCTGCGAGGCCAGGGTCAGCGGAGTGACGACCGAGGACGGCAGCGCCCCGCCCACCGGCATCGTGGTCAGGAAGCCGAGGTGCCAGTCATGAGGATCAAACCCGTACGGGAACGCAACCCCGTCGCCGTGGCCGTCGTGGGGCTGGTCGTCCTCGCCCTCATCGGCCTGGGCGCCTACCGCGTCGACGCGCTGCCCTTCATCGGCGGCGGTACCACCTACAGCGCCGACTTCACCGAGTCCGCCGGACTGAGCGAGGGCGACGAGGTGCGGGTCGCCGGAGTCAAGGTCGGCGAGGTCACCGGCGTCTCGCTCGACGGTCCCAAGGTGAAGGTCAGCTTCAAGGTCAAGGACGTCTGGATCGGCAACTCCTCCACCGTCGGCATCGCCATCAAGACCCTGCTCGGCGAGAAGTACCTCGCCGTCGACCCGCTGGGCAACGCCCCGCAGGACCCGCACGAACGCATCGGGGCGAGCCGCACCACATCCCCGTACGACGTCACCCAGGCGTTCAACGGACTCGGCGAGACCATCGGCGAGATCGACACCGCCCAGCTCGCCAAGAGCTTCGAGACGATCTCCGCCACCTTCAAGGACTCCCCGCCGGACGTGAAGAGCGCGGCCGACGGGCTCTCCGCCCTCTCGAGGACCGTCTCCGAACGGGACGCCGAGCTCGCCACCCTCCTCAAGGGAAGCAAGCAGCTCACCAAGACCCTCGCCAACAAGAAGAGCAGCTTCGAGACCCTGCTGGAGGACGGCAATCTGCTCCTCGGTGAGATCCAGGCGCGCCGCGACTCCATCCACCTGCTGCTCACCGGCACCAAGAACCTGGGCACTCAGCTCACCGGCCTCGTGCAGGACAACAACAAGCAGCTGGGGCCCACCCTGGACTCGCTCGGCCGGGTCACCGCCGTACTGGTGAAGAACCGCAAGAGCCTCGACAAGGTGCTCTCGCTCGCCGGCTCCTACAGCCGGCTCGTCGGCAACACCCTCGGCAGCGGCCGCTGGTTCGACAACTACGTCTGCGGGGTCGTCCCCAAGGAGTACGTGCCCGCGGGCACACCCGCCGGGCCCGAGTGCAAGCCACCCAAGCAGCAAGGCGGCCGCTGACATGAGAATGAAGCGCATCGTCGGCATCGGCGCCGGACTCGCCGTGGTGGCCGTCGCGGCGACCACCGGTGTGCTGGCCATGGACGACGAGGGAACGACGACCATCACCGCCTACTTCGACCAGGCCACCGGTGTGTACGCCGGGTCGGACCTGCGGATCCTGGGCGTCAGGGTCGGCCGGGTCGAATCGGTCACCCCCCGGGGCAAGGAGGTCGCGGTCACGCTGCGGGTCGACAAGGGCGTCAAGGTCCCCGAGGGGGCGCACGCCGTGGTCGTCGCCCCCAGCCTGGTCGCCGACCGCTACATCCAGCTCGCCCCCGCCTACGACGGCGGACCGCAGATCGCGGACGACGCCGTACTGCCGGCCGCGAACAACGCCACACCCGTCGAGGTGGACCAGCTGTACGACTCCATCACGGAGCTCTCCAAGGCCCTCGGCCCGGACGGAGCCAACGCCGACGGAGCCCTCTCCGGACTCCTCGACACCGGGGCCAGGAACCTCGACGGCAACGGCAAGGCCATCGGCGACTCCATCGAGCAGTTCGGCAAGGCCACCAAGACCCTCGACAGGAGCAGCGGGAACCTCTTCGACACGCTGTCCTACCTGCAGACCTTCACCACCATGCTGAAGGACAACGACGGCAATGTCCGCGCCGCCGAACAGCAGCTCAACTCGGTCACCGGGTTCCTCGCCGACGACAAGGAGAACCTCGGTGCCGCGCTGAAGGAACTGGGCACCGCCCTGGGCCAGGTCAAGGGCTTCATCCAGAAGAACCGCGGCGCCCTCAAGGCGAACGTGGACGCCCTGGTACCGCTCACCCAGACCCTGGTCGACCAGCGGGCCTCGCTCGCCGAGTCACTGGACACGCTGCCGCTCGCCGCGGGCAACGTCGTCAACGCCTACGACCCGGTGAACCGCACGCTCAACGGCCGTACCAACCTCAACGAGCTCTCCATGGGCGGACCGCTCACCGAGTCCACCGGACTCGCCGGCCTCACCCCGGTGGACGGCGCACGCCGCAAGGCGCTGCCGACCCTGCCGCTCCCGGCCGTCGGCACCGTCTACGGCACCCCGGCGAAGACCGCCACGGAAAAGAAGGGGGCGAACCGATGAGCCGAGTGCTGCGCAGACCCGGAGCCCGCACGACGGGCGTCGCCGCGGTGCTGGCCGTGGGCGTCGGCCTGGCCCTCGTCGTCACCGTCTCCGGCCTGCCGTCGTTCACCGGGATCGACCAGGTCCCGCTGCCGGGCGGCGCCGACCTCGGCGACCACCCGTACGAGGTCACCGCGGAGTTCGCGGACGTGCTCAGCCTCGCCCCGCAGGCGTCGGTGAAGGTCAACGACGTCGCCGTCGGCCGTGTCACCAAGGTCTCCCTCGGCTCGGGCAGCTGGAACGCGAAGGTCACCATGCGCGTCAACGGGAAGGTCGAACTGCCCGCCAATGCCTACGCCCACCTGGAACAGTCCAGCCTCCTCGGCGAGAAGTACATCCAGCTCGCCGCGCCCGCGCGCGGCACCGCCCGGGGCAGGCTCGCCGACGGGGACCGGATCCCGCTCTCCCGCACCAACCGGAACCCCGAGGTCGAAGAGGTCTTCGGCGCCCTGTCGATGCTTCTCAACGGCGGCGGCGTCAACCAGCTCAAGACCATCACCACCGAGCTCAACAAGGCGCTCGCCGGACGCGAACCCCAGATGCGCTCCATGCTCGGCCGCGTCAACACCCTCGTCACGAACCTGGACGGCCACAAGAAGGACATCACCGACGCCCTCGACGGGGTGAACCGGCTCTCCGCCACCCTCGCCACCCGCAAACAGGACGTCGGTACGGTCCTCACCGGGCTCAGCCCCGGCCTGAAGGTCCTGGAGAATCAGCGCGGCTCGCTCCTCACCATGCTGCGTTCGCTCGACACCCTCTCCACCGTCGCCGTCGACACGGTCAACAAGAGCAAGGCCGACATGATCGCCGACCTCAAGGCCCTCGCCCCCAGCCTCAAGGCACTCGCCGACTCCGGCAGCGACCTGCCCGACTCCCTCCAGGTGCTGCTCACCTACCCGTTCACCGACGAGGTGCTGCGCGGGGTGAAGGGCGACTACCTCAACGTCTACCTGGATGTGACGGCCATGCCCGGCACACAGATCATCCCGTCGCTCGTCCCGGCGGTTCCCCCGCGGACCGGGACCGGAACCAGCACGGCCGGACGGGAACTGCCGCTGCCCCTTCCCGCGGTCCCGACGGCGGGCACGGACGGGAGCAGCCGATGATCACCCTCGCCATCCGGCTCAAGAACATCGCCTTCCTGGTCATCGCGGTCCTCGTACTCGGCTTCCTCGGCGTCCGGTACGCCGACCTCGGCCACTACATCGGCCTGCGCAGCTACTACACCGTCAAGGTCCAGCTCCCGCGCACCGGCGGGCTGTACACCCATTCCAACGTCACCTACCGGGGAGTCTCGGTGGGCAGGGTCGGGCCGATCGAGCTCACCGACGACGGAGTCGAGGCCGAACTGCGCATCGAGAAGGACGCCCCGAAGATCCCGGACGGCCTCAAGGCCGTCGTCGCCAGCCTCTCCTCGGTCGGCGAGCAGTACGTGGACCTGCGGCCCACCCGCACCGGGGGCCCGTACCTGGCGAACGGCTCCGTCATCGATCAGGCCGACACCACCGTTCCCGCCCCCGTCACCGATGTCCTCACCAGCGTCAACGACCTCGCAGGCTCGGTCGATCTGGAATCCCTGCGCACGGTCGTCGACGAGTTCGGCACCGCGTTCGAGGGACGCGGCGACGACCTCCAGGTGCTGCTGGACACCGGGAGCGATTTCGTCCGGGCGGCGGACGACGCGCTGCCGGTCAACACCCGGCTGATGATCGACGGCCGAACCGTGCTGCGCACCCAGGCCGAACAGGGCGAAGCACTCAAGGGATTCGCCTCCGGCGCCGGCGAACTGGCCGCACAGCTCAAGAGCTCCGACACCGATCTGCGCAAGCTGATCGCGGTCGCCCCCGACGCGACCGGACAGATCAGCGGACTGCTGAGGGACCTGGACCCGAGCTTCGGCGTCGTCGTCGCCAACCTCCTCACCACCTCCGAGGTCGCCGTCACCAGGCAGCGCGGCATGGAGGAACTCCTGGTCAAGCTGCCCGCGGTGGCGGCCGCCGGGGCCAGCGCGATCGACGAGAACGGTGCCCGGTTCGGGATGTCGGTGACCTTCTTCGAACCGCTGCCCTGCACCGCCGGATACGGCGGCACGGTCTACCGCAGCGGCCTGGACACCTCGGCCGGACCGCCCGTCAACACCAAGGCGCGCTGCACCTCTTCGCCCGGCACCGGCATCAACGTGCGCGGCAGCGCCAACGCGCCGAAGGGCGGCGCCGTGCCCGAGCCCGCCAAGCCCGGCTCGATGCTGCTGAGCGACGACGCGGACCGGCTCCCGGGCGCGCTCGGTGTCACCGGCCGTAGCCCGTCGGACGGCGACGGCATGGCCGGCCTGCTGGGACTCGGACAGGAGGGCGGCCGATGACGACCCGTACGAAGACCGTGACCGGTTGGGCGGTGCTGCTCGCCGCCGTGCTGGTCTGCGCCCTCGGCGGCTGGTCGTACGCCCGGGCGCGCGGCGACGAGAGCCTCGCGTACGCCAAGAGCCGGGACGCCGCGCTGGCCGACGGCAAGCACCGCCTCGCCCTGCTGAACACCCTCGACGCCAAGGACGCCAGGAGCGTGGACAGCGGTCTCGGCGCCTGGCTCGACTCCTCCACCGGGCCGCTCCACGACCAGCTGGGACGAACCCGGAGCAAGGACGCGAGGGAACTGACCAAGTCCGGTGCCACCGCGCGCGGCAAGGTCACCGACGCGGCGCTCACCGCGCTCGACGAGCGGACCGGAACAGCCGGGATGATCGCGACCGTCGATGTCGAGGTCACCCCGCGTTCCGGAAAGGCCGGCACCGAACGCAAGCGCTTCGAGGCCACGCTGGCCCGTACCCCGGACGGCTGGAAGGTCAAGGCGCTCACGGCGATTCCGGTCGGGAGCGGCGAATGAAGGAGCGGGGAGGGACAGCGGTCGTGAGTACGGACACCGGAACGGACACGGAGACACGGGACGCCGAGGAGGCCGAGGAAGCCGGCGCGGCCGCCGAGGAGGACCGGCCGGACGCGTCCGGGCCCGCCCGGCGGTGGCCGCGCATCGTGGCAGCCGTCCTGGCCGTCGCACTGCTCGTGACCGGCGGCGTGCTCTTCGCCGAGGGCCGGGCGCTGCGCGACACCCCCGCCACCTCGAACCGCGCGCTGACCGACAGCGAGGCGACCACCCGGGTCGCGGGCGATGTCAGCAACGCACTCGGCAAGGTCTTCTCCTACAGCCCGCAGGCCACCGCCGTCACCAAGGAGTCGGCGAAACAACTCCTGGCCGGCAAGGCGCTCCAGCAGTACGCGGCCCTGTTCGGCCAGGTCGAGAAGCAGGCCGCGGACCAGAGGCTGACGCTCACCACCCATGTCGTGCGTGCCGGAGTGACCCGGCTGACGGACGACAGCGCCCATCTGCTGGTCTTCCTCGACCAGGTCTACGAGCGGGAAGGCAGACCGGCCACCACGGCGGCGGCCCAGCTCTCCGTCACCGCCCAGCTGCGGGACGGACGCTGGACCGTGGTCGAGATCGCCTCCAGATAGCAGCACCCACACACGCGCGACTCGGTACGGATCGGCCGGCAGGGGAGAGACAGCAATGGCACGGGTACGGATGGCGGGGAACCCGCTGGTGGCGGCGGCGGTCGTACTGGCGGTCGCGGCGGCCGGCGCGGCGGCCTGGGGCGGAGTGTCGTGGTACGACGCCGCGCACGACGAGTCGGCGCAGTACGCGCAGTCCCGCGACGAGGCGCTGGCCGCGGGCGAGCAGGCCGTGCAGAACATGAACACGCTCGACCACCGGAAGCTGGAGAAGGGCCTCGACACCTGGGAGGACTCCACCACCGGCGACCTGCACCAGCAACTGGTCGACGGCCGCTCGGCGTTCGTGAAGCAGATCGAGCAGGCGAAGACGGTCAGCACGGCCCAGATCCTGTCCGGGGCGGTGACCGAACTCGACGACCGGGCCGGCAAGGCCGGAGTCATGGTGGCGCTGCGGGTCACCGTGACCGCGCCGAAGGGCAAGCCCGCGGTGAAGGAGAGCCGGATGCTCGGCAAGCTCACCCGTACCTCCGAGGGGTGGAAGCTCAGCGCCCTCGGCCAGGCACCCGTCGGAAACACGGCCGGCTGACGCCACCGACTCCCACCCCGTCACCGAGAGGACCCCCGGACATGTCGACGACCCGTCACCTCGTCAACCGCCGGCGCCGGCTGGCCACCGTCGCCGCGGAACGCCCCACCACCACCGCCCCCGCACGGCGGCCCGCGACCACGGACACGTCCCAGGACGAGCCGGCGCGTACCACCGCAGCGAAGGACACCACCACCACCGACGACGACGAGGTCACGGACGACGCGGGTCCGGCGGGGGAGCAGGAGAGGAAGGCGCCGCGCGGCGAGCGGCCGTCCCGCCTCCGCGTCCGGCTGCCCGCCGTCCTCTGCGCCCTCACCGTGCTCCTCGGGGCCTTCGCCGCCTGGGCGTTCACCTCGGCCGGCAGTCTGCGCGACGACCCGTCCCGGCAGAACACCGCGCTCACCGACATCGCGCGGACCAGCGAGGTGAAGGGCCAGATCGCCGACGCCGTGGGCGCGGTGTTCTCGTACAACTACGCCTCGCCCGGCAATTCCGAGGACGCGGCCAGGACCCACCTGGTCGGCAAGGCGGTGCAGCAGCACAAGGACATGCTCGCCCAGGTCCGGGCCCAGGGACAGAAGCAGAAGCTGGTGCTGACCACGACCGTCACCGACAGCGGCGTGGAGCTCCTGGACGGGGACCGGGCCCGGCTGCTGATCTTCGCCGACCAGAGCAACACCCGTACCGGGAAGTCGGACGAGACGACCTACGCGGCGGCCATGTTCGCCGTGGACGCCGTTCGCCGCGGCGACACCTGGCGGATCTCCGCCATCGATACGTTCACCCGGTGACCCGGGGGAGAGGGAGCACGCATGAGGTTCAACGGCACCATGCGCCGCGGACTCGGCGGAACGGCGGCCGCGGTCGCCGCGATGGCCGCGCTCACCGCGTCCCAGGCACCGGGACTCGTCGCTCACGGAACGACGCCGGACAAGCGTCAGGAGACCGACGAGGTGAAGTGGTCGCACGTACCCAACGACGACTCGTACCACACCGAACTCCCGCCGCTGCAGTCCCCGAAGCCGCCGAAGGCCGGTACGAAACAGACCCCGGCCGCCGCCCGGTCGTGGGCCGAGGCGGGCATCCCGGCCACGGTGCTCGCCGCCTACCGCAAGGCGGAGAGCGCACTGGGGAAGACCGACCCCGGATGCCGCCTGCCGTGGCAACTGCTCGCGGCGATCGGCAAGGTCGAGTCCGGCCAGGCGGGCGGGGGACGGGTGGACGCCCACGGCACGACGCTCACCCCGATCCTCGGACCGCTCCTCAACGGTGCGGGCTTCGCCAACATCCCGGACACCGACGGCGGCGTGTACGACGGCGACCGGACCTACGACCGGGCGGTCGGCCCGATGCAGTTCATCCCCTCGACCTGGGCCCACTGGGGGCAGGACGGGAACGGTGACGGGCGTCGCGACCCGAACAACATCTACGACGCCGCACTCGCCGCCGGGCACTACCTCTGTGCCGGGCCGCGCGATCTGTCGGTGAAGGCCGATCTGGACCGGGCGATCCTCAGCTACAACCACTCGGACACCTATCTGCGCACCGTGCTGTCGTGGCTGGAGTTCTACCGCAAGGGCATCCACCCGGTGGCCGACGGCAAGGGCACCGTCCCGAAGAGCCCCGGCGCGGGCGGCCCCAACGAGCCGAAGCATCCGGTCGGCGGTCCCGGCGCCCCGGACGGCGGCATCATCGTGGGCCCGCAGCCCGGCGGCTCGCACCAGCCCTCGCCGTCCGCCACCCCGAAGCCCTCAGGATCGCCGACCGGCTCCCCGGACCCCACCGCCTCCCCGGATCCCACCGGCCCGGGCACCGCCTCACCCGATCCGACCGACACCGGACCGGCCTCCCCGGAACCCGGCACGAGCCCCGACCCCGGCACCTCGGAGCCGGGCCCCGGCTGCCCGACGGACTCGCCGTCACCGGACCCGACCGGGACCGCCGGAACCACCGAGTCCCCGGAACCCGACCCGACGACGAGCGAGGACCCCTGCGCCACGCCGTCGGGCTCACCGTCCGCCGGCTGACAGCACCTGGGCCAGGTCGTACCGCACCACTTCCTCCAGCTGCGCGTAGGTGCAGCCGGCCGGGGTGCGGTCCGGCCGCCACCGGCGGAACCGGGCGGTGTGCCGGAACCGGTCGCCCTCCATGTGGTCGTACGCCACCTCGCAGACCCGCTCCGGGCGCAGCGCCACCCACGACTGGTCCTTCCTCCCCGACCAGCGGCTCTGCGTCCCGGGCAGCCGGGCGTGCTCATGCGCCTCGGCATCGGCCCAGGCCGCCCACGGGTGACCGGCGAAACCGACGCGCAGCGGCTCCAGCTCCGCGACCAGCTCCGCGCGGCGCCGCATCGAGAAGGCCGCACAGACCCCGACGTGCTGGAGCACGCCCCCGGAGTCGTACAGGCCGAGCAGCAGCGAGCCGACGATCGGGCCGCTCCTGTGGAAGCGGTACCCCGCCACCACGCAGTCGGCGGTCCGTTCGTGCTTGATCTTGTACATCACCCGGGTGTCGGGGCGGTACGGCAGGTCGAGCGGCTTGGCCACCACACCGTCGAGCCCCGCGCCCTCGTAGCGCTCGAACCACTCCTGGGCCAGGGCCGGGTCCGTGGTCGCCGGGGCGAGATGGACGGGGGCCGACGCTCCGGAGAGCGCCGCCTCCAGCACGGCGCGGCGGTCGGACTGCCTGGCGGAGAGCAGCGAGTCGTCGCCCACCGCCAGGATATCGAAGGCGATCAGACTGGCCGGGGTCCGTTCGGCGAGCAGCCGCACCCGGGAATCCGCGGGATGGATGCGCTCGCTGAGCCGGTCGAAGTCCAGCCGCCCGTCGTACGCGATCACGATCTCGCCGTCGATCACACAGCGCGGCGGCAGATTCTCCCGGACCGCGGTGACCAGCTCGGGGAAGTAGCGGGTGAGCGGCTTGCCGGTGCGGCTGCCGATCACCACCTCCTCGCCGTCCCGGTGCACGATCGCGCGGAAGCCGTCCCACTTGGCCTCGTACTGCATACCGGGCGGGATCCTGGACACGGACTTGGCGAGCATCGGCTTCACAGGAGGCATCACCGGCAGATCCATGGCCCGATTCTGACCCACGACCGGGCGCAAGTCTCCCGATATGCGGCATATGTGAGCCCGGCCTACCGTGACCGTCATGGGTGCAGCGGTGAAAGCAGTGGAGCTCGAAGCCGGCGGACGGGCCGTACGGCTCTCCAGTCCGGACAAGGTCTACTTCCCGGAGAAGGGCTACACCAAGAGGGACGTGGCCGAGTACTTCCTGGCCGTCGGCCCCGGCATCACCCGCGCCCTGCGCGACCGGCCCACCACCCTCCAGCGCTTCGTGGACGGTGTCGAGGGCGAGTTCTTCTACCAGAAGCGCGCCCCGAAGAACCTCCCCGACTGGATCCCCACAGCACGGATCGCCTTCCCGAGCGGCCGGCCCGCCGACGAGATCTGCCCCACCGAGCTCGCCGCCGTCATCTGGGCAGCCAACCTCGGCACCCTCACCTTCCACCCCTGGCCGGTCCGCAGCACCGACACCGACCACCCCGACGAACTGCGCATCGACCTCGACCCACAGCCCGGCACCGACTACGCCGACGCGGTGCGCGCCGCCCACGAACTGCGGTCCGTGCTCGACGGCCACGGGCTGCGCGGCTGGCCCAAGACCTCCGGCGGCCGGGGCATCCATGTCTTCGTCCCGATCGCCCCGGAGTGGACGTTCACCGAGGTCAGACGCGCCGCCATCGCCGCCGGACGCGAACTGGAGCGCCGCATGCCGGACCGGGTGACCACGGCCTGGTGGAAGGAGGAGCGCGGCGAGCGGATCTTCGTCGACTTCAACCAGACCGCCCGTGACCGCACCATCGCCTCCGCCTACTCCGTACGCCCCCGCCCGCACGCCCCGGTCTCCGCCCCGCTGCGCTGGGAGGAGATCGACGACGCCGAACCGGGCGACTTCGACATCAGGACCATGCCGAAGCGCTACGCCGACGTCGGCGATGTGCACGCGGACATGGACGACCACGCCTTCCGGCTCGACTCGCTCCTGGAGCTGGCGGACCGGGACGAGCGGGAACGCGGCCTCGGCGACATGCCGTACCCGCCGGAGTACCCGAAGATGCCCGGCGAACCGAAACGCGTCCAGCCGAGCCGGGCCCGGCACGACGAGGACGCCGAGGGGTGAGCGCGCCCGACCTGGAGCCCGCCGCACCGCACGGGGAACATGCCCGGCCCCCGGCCCGCGGTGACCGATGGTCGGAGTTCAAGGCGTCCCCGTATCTGCCCGCCGTCGTGCTTCTGTTCATCATCGCGGCCGCGGCCGGTCTCTTCGCGGGCTCCTACACGTACGCGATGGCCAACCCGACCCCGCGCAATATCCCGGCCGCTGTGGTCGGCGAGCTCGACACCCCGCGCGACAAGGTCTTCCTCGACCGGCTGGAGGGCGCACTCGACACCTCGCTGGTGCTGCACGAGTACGCCACCGAAGCCGAAGCCCGCCTCGCGCTGGAGGAGCAGAAGGTCTTCGCCGTCCTGAGGTCCGAGGACGGCGGGGTCGGTCTGGACGTCGCGAGCGCTTCCGGAGCCTCGGTCGCCCAGTTGCTCGCCGAGTCCACGCTGAAGGTGGGGGAAGCGGCCCATGTGCCGGTGAAGGTCACGGACGTGAAGCCCCTGCAGCGGGGCGACCCGCGCGGCCTCGCTCTCTTCTACATCTCGCTCGCCGCGGTGATCGTCGGGTTCATCGGCGCGATCCAGCTGAGTGTTCACGCCAAGGCGCTGGAGCCCCTGGAGCGGGTCGGGTTCACCGTCGCCTACGCCCTGCTCGGCGGGTTCTCCATCGCCGCCGTGGTGGACTGGCTGCTCGGCTCCGTCGACCTGCCGTTCGTCCAGTCGTGGTTGATCCTCGCCTTCACCATGTTCACCACGGGCATGGTCTTCACCATGTTCAACGCCCTGATGGGGCGCTGGGCGATGATCCCCACCTGGGGACTGATGGTGATGCTCGGAAACCCGTCCTCCGGTGGTGCGGTGTCCTGGCCGCTGCTGCCGTCGGTGCTCGGCTTCATCGGCCGCTGGCTCCCCCCGGGCGCCTCGGTCAACGCCCAGCACGCCGCCGTCTACTACCAGGGACACCAGCGGGTCTTCCCTTACCTGGTCCTCGCCGGCTGGGCGCTGGTCTCGTGCACGGTGTTCTGGGTGTGGCGACACCGGCACCCGGGAGGCCGTGACCACATGCCTCAGCATGCGGCCACGGCCACCTGATCCGGGTCCGGGCTACAGCTCCTTGATACGGATGTCGCGGTACGAGACCACGTCCGTGGCGCTGTGGACCTGGAGTCCGATGTAGCCGGAGGCGTACCGCCGGCCGTCGGTGCCCGGGTCGTCGCCGCGCGGCGGCTCGAAGGCCTGACCGCCGTTGTTGTCGAACTCGTTCAGCAGGACACCGTTGCGGTAGATCGAATAATGCTGGTCCACCACCCGGATCTCGTAGTCGTTCCAGGTGCCCTTGGGGGTGACCCCGGCGCCGGCCAGACCGATCCGGTCGAACCCGTAGACCGAACCCGTCTTGTACATGTCGCCGTCCGGCCGGTCGAGGATCTGCACCTCGTGGCCGTACTTGATGGCGACCCACTCCGGACGGGACTCCTCCGGGTTGTCGTGGACGTTCGGGAAGCGGACGAACACTCCGCTGTTGGCGTTGCCGGTGCCGGGGGCGTCGTCGCGCCACTGGAGCTTGAGCGAGAAGTCGCCGTACTGCCGTCCCGGGAACCAGAGCATGCCCATGCCGTCCACTGCGGTGGAGCTGGTGATCGTGCCGTCGGCATTGAGCCCGAACCTGCCGCCGCCGACCTGCTGCCACTTGGCGAACGACCCCGCCGTGCCGTCGAAGAGCTTCGTGTAGCCCTCGTCCTGGCCCGGCATGCCGATCCCCGACTGCTTGGCCGCCCGGTAGATCCTCTTGTGCTCACGGGCGTCGATCACACCGGCGGCGAGCAGCCTGTCGAGGACACCGTCGACGTGCTTGAGGAACAGCGCGTGCGACGACCAGTCCTTCTCGTCCTCGATCAGCTCGTTGATCGTGCAGCGGTTGCCGGTGATGCGGTTGGGCACCCCGGTGTCGACCGTGCCGACGATGACGGTGAGCCGCTCGTCGAACTCCGGACAGTTCGGCGCCGGTACGCCTCCGCTCTCCGCGACGGTGAACGACACCTGCTTGGCGACGGAGGTGTTGCCGGCCTTGTCCGTCGCCCGGTGGGCCACGGTGTGATAGCCGACGCGGTCGACGATGACGGTGGTGGTGTACGCGAGGTACGGGCCGCCGTCGAGCGAGTACTCGACCCTGTCCACGCCCGACTCGGCGTCGGTCGCGGTGATGGTCACCTTGGCACTGGTGATGTAGGCGTTGTCGGAGTTCTTGTCGCCCGTCACCTTCGCGGAGGTCTCCGGCGGGGTCTTGTCCTGCGTCGGCGGTGCGACGACGGTGAACTCGACCGACTTCCCGGCCGCCGCGTTGCCCGCCCTGTCCGTGGCCCGGTAGCGGACCAGATGGGTGCCGGTCTCGTGCACCATCACCGGTGCGGTGTACGGCTGCCAGGCGCCGTCCGCCCCGAGCGCGTACTCGATGGTGTTGACGCCGGAGCCGGTGTCGGAGGCGGTCACGGTGACCGTCGCCATCCCCAGGTACCGCCCCTGGTCGTCCTTCTCGCCGGACACGGTCGCCGAGGTCTCCGGCGGTGTCGTGTCGTCGGTGGGCGGTGCGGCGACTGCGAAGTCGACCGATTTCTCGGCCGCCGTGTTGCCCGCCCTGTCGGTGGCCCGGTAGCGGATCGTGTGCGTGCCGACCTCGTTCACCACGACCGGTACGGTGTACGGCTGCCAGGCGCCGTCCGCCCCCACCGCGTACTCCACGGTGTCGACGCCGGAGCCGTCGTCGGTCGCCGAGACGGTGACCGTCGCCTGACCGACGTACGCGCCGTCGGCGTTCTTGTCACCGTCCACCTTCGCCGAGGTCCCGGGTGCCGTGGTGTCCTCGCCGCCGCCGTCCTCGGTCACGGTGAGGATGCCCTGCATCGCCTCGTGCCCCGGCATGGTGCAGTGGTAGAAGTACCGGCCGGGGGTGAGTGTGACCTCGGCGGTGTGCCTGCCGCCCTGGTCGTCGGCCGGGTTGGCCAGGATGTTCAGCGTGACGTCGTTGTTGAACTCCGGGTCCGAGACGCTGAAGGTGAGGGTGTGCGGCATCCCCGTGGTGTTGCCGGTCGCCGCACTGTTCTCGAAGACGATGGTCGCCTTGCCGGCCACCGCGGTCTTCGGGGCGGACAGATAGTGGTCGATGGGGTCGCCCGCGGTCCAGGTGAGGACCTGCTCGGCCGCCGCACCGGCGGGAGCCGCCGTACGGCCGTACGCAGCCGTCGAGGTCAGCCCCAGCACCATCAGGAACGAACCCAGCAGCGCGAGCCACAACCGGGCCGGACGGTACCGCTTCCGTGAGAGGAGGGGACGATGTCTCACCGCACTGCCGCCTTCCTGGCCAGATCACCGGCGGCCGGGGTCGGACCGCCGCCCTTGTACGTCACACGCCACAGCGCGGACTTGGAGTCGGAGGTGAAGAAGCCGCGCCCGTAGTCCAGGACGTACAGCGAACCGTCCGGGGCGAACTTCCAGTCCATCAGGTTGCGGATGCCGTCCGCCCCGACCGGGATGATCTTCCGCAGGGACTCGGCGTGCGTGGGCAGCCCGCCCTTGCCGACCGTCTTCGGGTCGGTGAGCACGGCGTGCCGGGGCTGGGTGTCGTCGTAGAAGTCACCCACGAACCACTTGCCGTCCCAGTACGAGGGCCACTTGTCGGCGCTGGTGCTCGCCGCGTCGTACCGGTAGACCGGGCCGTTCATCGTGGCCTGGCCGCCGCCCTTGAGCCACGGCAGCAGCTGCTTCTGGTCCTCGACCTTGTAGCTGGGGATGCCGTTCGCGTCGCGCGGGTAGTCCACGCCACCGCCCTGGGGCGAGTACCAGATGGTGTTGGAGGTGACCGGCGGCAGGTTCACCAGGCCGTCGTTGTTCGGCGACTCGTTCTTGGGGTGGTCGCAGTCGTACCAGCCGAGCGGCTTGGCGGGATCGGGCAGATTGCGGTCCCGGTAGGGCTGCTTGTTGCCCATGCAGTACGGCCAGCCGTGGTTGCCCGCCTTCGTGATCGCGGCGAACGTGTCGTACTTGGCGGGGCCCCAGGTGGTGGAGGGCGAGCCCGCGTCGGGGCCGACCCAGCCCGCGTAGAGCGTGTCGGTCGACTTGTCGACGGAGATCCGGGCAGGGTTGCGCACACCCATCACATAGATCTCGCCGCGCGTCCTGCCGCCGCCCTCGTCGGGCTCCTTGCCGGTGAAGAGGTTGCCCTCGGGCAGTGTGTAGGTGCCGTCGTCCTCCGGGTGGATCCGCAGGATCTTCCCGTTGAGGTTGTTCGTGTTGCCCGCGGTGCGGCGGGCGTCGGCGAACGAGACGCCCTTGTAGTTCGGCTGCGGGTTGTTCCCGGAGTAACCGTCGCTGAAGCCGGAGGAGTTGTTGTCACCGGTCGCGATGTACAGATTGCCCTTGGAGTCCCAGGCCATCCCACCGCCCGCGTGGCAGCAGCTGTGGACCTGGACGGGCCAGTGCAGCAGCACCTTCTCCGAGGATAGATCCAGCTTGTTCGTGGACAGGTCCATGGTGAAGCGCGAGACCTGGCGCACCGCCATCTGCTTGTCGCGGTCCAGCTTCGAGTGCGGGGTGTAGTGCAGATACACCCAGCCGTTCTTCTCGAAGTCCGGGTCCAGTTCGATGCCGAGCAGCCCCTCCTCGACCTTGACCAGCTCGTCGCCGCCGCCCTTGTTGCCGAAGATCGTCAGCTCACCGGCGAGGGTGACCTTCTTGGTCTTCGGGTCGTAGACATGGATCTGCCCCAGGCCCTTGCCGATGTCCGGGTCGTTCCAGTCGGTGACGACCGGCCTGCTGCTGTCGGCGCCGCCGCGCCCGATGTACAGCACGCGTCCGTCGGGGGCGGTGACCAGGCCGTGCGGCTCGCCGATCTGGTCGTTCCGCCCCGGCTGGTTGGGCTGGGTGACCCGTTCGGCCTTGTAGTTGGCGTCGATCGTGGCCTTGCAGTCGGCCTGCGAGATCCGGGTCGTCCAGTCCAGTGCGCCGCGCAGATGGTCGCGGAAGTCGGTCTCCGCGAAGCTGTCGACCGTGCCGCCCATCGCCGTGTAGAAGGACCGGCCGCCGTCGTAGTCGCGGCACCAGGAGACCGGGTGGTCCCAGCCGTTGGCACTCGCACCCGGCTTGTAGGTGATCTCGCGGACGCGCGCCACGGTGTGCACGTCACCGGACGGATTCTTCGTCCAGTTCAGCCACTTGTCGGGGCGCTTCCACTCCAGCGGGAGGTTCTTGGTCGCCGGATGCTGCCGGTCGCCGACCTCGACCGTCGCGCGCTGCACGGATGCCGGGCTGTCCTTCGCCGGGCGGGCGCCGACCAGGCCGGTGAACCAGTCCGAGTACGGTTCGGTGCGCGCGGCGTCATGGATGCCGAGGAAGCCGCCTCCGGCCTCCATGTACGCCTCCAGACCGGCCTCCTGCTCCGGGTCGAGGACGTCGCCGCCGCCGGTCAGGAAGACCACGGCGTTGTACTTGCCGAGCTTCTTGCCGTTGGTGAAGACCGCGGCGTCGTCGGTGGCCACGGTCGTGAACCGGCCGGCCTCCGGACCGGTGAGCCCGATCTTCTCGATCGCCGCGATTCCGGCGTCGACCGTCGGGGACTCCTCGGTCGCCGAGGCGTGGAACACCAGCACCTTGACATCGGCGCCGCCCGGCGGCGACGGCAGGGACAACGTTGTCGTCAGGGAGCCGGGCGGCTCCGGATAAGGCCTGGCCGCGGCTGTGCCTGCGCCGAGCAGGGAAGCGGTCAGTGCGCCGGCCGTGAGGCCCGCCGCGAGTCCGCGTCGCGATCTGGACCTGTGATGTGGTGTGCGCTGCATGTGGTCACCCACCCCTCTTTGGTCACTGCAACAGCGCATGAAGTTAGACCTCTTTTCGTGGTCCGCCAATAGCTATGGCGTCAATTGCACGAACTTTGTCCTGGCTGTGGATAAACTGCGAACCTCCGGCTACGGTGTGGGCCGTCCGGGGCGAGTCGGCGCTCCAAATTCCTTGGTGCAGTGAGGAGTTCGGTATGGACAGAAGGAGCTTCAACCGGCGGATGCTGGTCGGTGGCGGTGTGGCGGCCGCGGCAGGCCTGACATCGTTGTCCCTGGGTTCGATCGAGGCCAGCTCGGCGGAGCCCGCACGGGCCACCGCCCCGGCGGGCGGTGTGGTCCGCCATCTCAAGCTGTACGCCGAGAAGCTGGCGGACGGTCGGATGGGGTACGGGCTGGAGAAGGGCAAGGCGACGGTGCCGGGGCCGCTCATCGAGATCAACGAGGGCGACACCCTGCACATCGAGTTCGAGAACACGGCCGATGTGCCGGTCAGCCTCCATGCGCACGGAGTCGACTACGACATCGCGAGCGACGGTACCCGGCTGAACAAGAGCATTGTCGAACCGGGCGGGACCCGTACGTACACCTGGCGTACCCATGCACCCGGCCGGCGCAAGGACGGCACCTGGCAGCCGGGGAGCGCGGGCTACTGGCACTACCACGACCATGTCGTCGGCACGGATCACGGCACCGGCGGCATCCGCAAGGGCCTCTACGGTCCGCTGATCGTCCGGCGCCAGGGCGACATCCTGCCGGACAAGACGATCGCGATCGTCTTCAACGACATGACGATCAACAACAAGCCGGCCCACGAGAGCCCGAACTTCGAGGCCACGGTGGGGGACCGGCTCGAAGTGGTCATGATCACGCACGGCGATTACTTCCACACGTTCCACATCCACGGTCATCGCTGGGCGGACAACCGGACCGGCCTGCTCACCGGCCCCGACGACCCGAGCCGGGTCATCGACACGAAGATCGTCGGCCCGGCGGACTCCTTCGGCTTCCAGGTCATCGCGGGCGAACACGTGGGCGCGGGCGCCTGGATGTACCACTGCCATGTGCAGAGCCACTCCGACATGGGGATGGCCGGACTCCTGCTGGTCGCCAAGCCGGACGGCACGGTGCCGGGATACGAGCCGCACGACATGGCGGCCCACGACAAGCCGGCGCCGGAAAAGACAACGCCGGAAAAGACAACGGAAAAGGCAACGCCGGACAAGGCAACGCCGGACAAGGCGGCCTCCGGAAGCGCGCCGAAGGGCACGGCCGCGCACGACCCGGCGGCACACGGATCCTGACGCCGCTGTTCCGCGAGCCCCCGATGCCGTCGGGCCGTCGGCCCTGACGGCGTCAGCTCTCCGGCACCACCTCGCGGGAGGCCTCGTCCGTCCCAGCCGTTCCGGTCGCGAGGCGCAGCTGTTCCTCCTCGACGATGCGTCGGGCCAGAGCCCCGTCCGACACATCCACGGCGTCCGGCGTCGTCTCGGCGACATCGCTGCGCCGTGCGTACAGGTCGAACAGCCGCTCCTTGCGGGCCAGGATGTCGAGCATCCGTTCGTCGACGCTGTCGGCCGCGAGGAGCCGGTGCACCTGGACGGTCCGTATCTGGCCCATCCGATGGACGCGGGCCACCGCCTGGTGCTCCATCGTCGGCTTGATCTGCGGTTCGCAGATGATGACGACCGACGCGGTCTGCATGTTCAGTCCGACGCCGCCCGCCTGGATCTGGCTGAGCAGTACGGCATGGCCGTCCACGGCACCGAAGTCGTCGATCAGCCGCTGGCGCCGGGCGGCCGGGATGTCCCCCGAGAGCGGGCCGAACACGGGCGGTTCCAAGGCTTGTCCGACCGTGTGGAGCACTTCGCGGAAGTAGGAGAACACCACGACCTTCAGGCCGTTGTCCGCGGCCTCGGCCACCAGCTCGCGCAGCCGGTTCAGCTTCGCGGACGTGCCGGGCCGGGCGTACGCGGCCCGGCGCATCCGCATGAAGTGCCCGGCGCCCACCGCCTCGCGGTAGGCGTCGAGATCGCCCGGACTGAACTCGTCCCATTCGTCGACCTGTACCAGCGCCGGGAGTTCGGTCAGCACGTCCACCTGGTTGCGCCGCAGATAGGCGGGGGCGACCGCTCTGCGGAAGGCGAGCGAGCCGGCGGCTCCATGGGTGGTGTGTATCGAAGGGGCCAGCTCCGGCTGGAGGTGACGGACCAGGCTGCGGAACTCCTCGACGCGGTTCTCCATGGGCGTGCCGGTCAGGAACAGCACCCGTTCGGTGTGCTGCGTCCAGCCGGACACCGCCCGGGACCGGCGGGTGGCGGGGTTCTTGACGTAGTGGGCCTCGTCGACCACCAGCATGCCGGGCCGAAGGCCGCAGTCCGCGGCGGCCGGCAGCGTGTGCAGGGCGTCGAACGTGGTGAGGGCGACCCCGCCGCCTCGATGCCATTCGCCGAAGGCCGACTGCCGCTCGGGGCCGTGCACCGGAAGGGTGCGCAGCGTGGAGCGGGCGCGGATCTCGCGCGCCCAGTTGATCAGCACGCTCGCCGGGCAGACCACCAGGAAGTGCGTCTCGCCCCGCGCCGAGAGATGTGCCAGCGCGGCGATGGCCTGGACGGTCTTGCCGAGCCCCATCTCGTCACCGAGGATCACCCGCTTCTGCGCGAGCGCGAACCGCGCGCCGAACGACTGGTAGCCGCGCAGCGAGACGCGCAGATGGGCGTCGTCCAGCCGCAGACCGCGCACCCGGTCCGCCATCCGGGACGGCAGGAACCCCTCGGCCGCGTCCCGGTCCGGGCCGGTGCCGGACATCTCGGCCAGCAGGCTGTAGTACTCGGCGGACCGCAGCTCGAAATCCACCCACGCGGCGAGGTCCGACTCCGGGGCCCGCAGCAGATCCACCGAGACCTGCCCGAACAGCAGCGGCAGCTCGCGCTCCTCCGCCTCGGCCACCGCCGTCCGCACCTCGGCGACGGCCTCCAGCGCCCGGGAGCGGGCCTCCCGCCCGGTGAACAACATGCGCAGCCGGCCGCGCGCGGGACCCGCGGCCGCCAGCAGCGGTTCGAGGCGCCCGACGAGCCGACCCGCCGCGTCGACCGCACGCCGGACGTCGGGACCGGCGGCGACCAGCCGGTGCAGGGCGACGACCAGCGCGGTCGTGGCGTCGTCCGGGTCGTCCACATCTATCCGGACCGCGACCGTGTCCCGCACCGCGTGGGCGATCTGGCCGGCCGCGGCCAGCACCTGATCGGCGGTCTGCGCGCCGACCCCGGGGATCTGCCGCAGCTCGTAGCGACTGGCCTCGTGGACCTGGCCGACGGTGGTGAAACCGGCCTGCTCGACTGCGCCGAGCCGCAGTCTGCCCTCGGTGACGTCCTTGAGCCTGGAAGCCGGGATGGCCGCGAGCTCCCGGCGGACGAGGGAGTCGAGCAGCGGCGTCAGCGTGGTGTGCACGGCGTCGACGGCGCGGGTGTGATCGGCCAGCACCGTGCGCGCGGTCTCCAGCAGCAGACCGGCCCGCGTCAGCAGCTCCCGGGCGGCCCTTCCCGTGGGCGCCCCGTCCTCCGTCGCTCCGGCCTGTGTCATGTACGTCCCTCTGTCCGCGCAGCCCGGCTGCCGTCCCGCCCGGCACCTGCCCGGACGATTCCTATCGTGCCACGCGGCACCGACAGTCCAGGCTGCTCAGGGCGTGGGCGGCCGGCGTTCGGCCGGGGAGAGCAGCAGGATCTCCAGGGCCCGCGCGCAGGAGCGGGCCTGCGCCAGGAACCAGTCGGTGCGCGCGTCGGTGATCACGGACGGGGTGGCCCGGACCGCCAGGGCGAAGCGGGCATGACCGGCGCCGTCCAGGACCGGCACCGCCAGGGTCCGCACCCCGTGGGCCGACTCCCCGTCGTTGAGCGCGTAGGCGTCGGACCGTACCTTCGCCAACTCGTCCTCCAGGGCCGCCGGTTCGACGATCGTACGGTCGGTGAAGGCGGGCAGCGGGGGCAGCGACGAGGGCCCGCCCTCGCCCGGCCGGGCCCAGGCCAGCAGGACCTTGCCGAGCGCGGTGGAGTGCAGAGGTCTGCGCAGTCCCACCTTCGGGGTGACCGAGCCGCCCGCGACGATCACCGCATGGGGGCCGCTGCGCAGTGCCAGGTCGGCGGTGGCGCCGGTGCGCTCGGCGAGATCGGCGAGTTCGGGGGCGGCCAGATGCAGACCGCGCTGGTGGTACGAGAGCCTGCCCAGCTCGGTCACGGCCGGGCCCAGCCGGTAGCGGGACGTACGGGCGTCCTGCTCCAGGAAGCCCGCGCCGAGCAGGGTGCGGGCCAGACGGTGTGCCGTGGAGACGGAGAGCCCGAGACGGCGGGCGAGGTCGGAGGCGCTGACGTCGGGGCCGTTGTCGTGGAAACAGTGCAGGACGTCCAGGGCGCGCTGCACCGCCTGCGCTCCGCCGGGAGAACGCACTGCCGTGGCCTCGGTCATATCGGTCCACTCTCCGCTCGTGAGGGTGTGCGGGGGCATACGGTTGCCACATTACGGGAGTTGAGGACCCGGAGAGCCGCGTGGTGAAACACTGTGTTCACACTGAATCCCACATCATGGGAAGCGAGTTGTGGGACGGCCTCGGTGCGTGGCAGTCTGCAGCACGTCAGCAACGACGAGCAGAAGGGAGCAGTGCCATGGCCGACCGCCGAACCGCGACAACCGCCCGCACCGCCCCGGTCCTGCTCGCCCTGACGCTGCGCCGTCACATAGACCTGGCACGGGTCTCCAGCGCCGCCTGTCGCTGACCCCTCCCCTTCGCGTTTCCCTTTCCCTCCTCCCCCCGCCGCGCTCCGGCGCGGCCGGGGCCTCGGCCGTACCCGGTGTCCGCATTCCGGCGTACGCGCCACGCCACGACACCCTCCGCTTCGTCGACCCTTCGGGAAGTCCTCCATGACGCATGCCGTCCTGCCCCGGACGCTCTGGTTCACCCGCTGTCCCGTCCCCACCGCGACCGGCATCGCCGCCGATCGCGGCTGGCTCACCGAAGAGTTCGCCCCCGACGGCATCACGGTGCGGTCCCTCCAGGACGCCGCGCCCGGTGCCGACCGGTCCGCCCACTTCACCCACGCCCTGCCGGGCCTGTTCCGCGAAGGCGGCAACGTACCCGCCCTGTGGGCCCGTTCACGCGGGGAACGGACCCGGCTGATCGGTCTCACCTGGATCGAGGAACGCCAGGCCGTACTCGTCGGACCCGGTTCCGGAATCCGGGGCGTCGAGGCCCTGCGCGGGCTGCGGCTCGCCGTTCCGGTCCACGACATCGCCATCGACTTCTGGCGGGCCATGGCCCTGCGCGGCTTCGAGGGCGCGCTCGCCGCCGCCGGACTCGTACCGGACGACGTCACGTTCGTCGACGTACCCGCCGCCGGACACCCGGGCCAGTGGGCCGCCGAACTGGCGGCACTGCGGCGCGGTGACGTCGACGCCGTGTACGTGAAGGGCGCGCTGGCCGTCGAGGCCGCCCGGCGGGTGGGGGCGGAGGTCGCTGTCGAACTCGACGAACTGGCCGACCGCCGGTTCCGGATCAACAACGGCACCCCGCGCCCCATCACCGTCCACCAGCAGCTCCTCGACGACCACCCCGGCCTCGTCGACCGCTTCCTTGCCGTCCTGCTCGGGGCCGCCGACTGGGCCACCGGACAGCCCGCCGAGGTCGCCCGGATCCTCGGTGCCGAGACCGGCGCGGGCGCCGACGGAGTCGCCGGGGCCTATCGGCCGGGCACCCATCTCACCCTCCACCCCGACCTCTCCCCGGACCGTCTGGCCCTGCTCGCCGAGCAGGAGGCCGGGCTGCGTGCCCACGGTTTCCTGCCCGAACCCGTCGACATCACCTCCTGGGCCGACCCCGAACCGCTGCGCCGCGCCACCGCACTGGCCGCCTCCCGTTCCGCCCACCGCGCTTTCGCCCCTGAGTTGTGAGGACCCCCGACACCATGAACCTGCCCCGACCACTGCGCACCGCCGCCGCCCCCGCGCTCCTCACGGCCACCGCCCTGATCGCCCTCACCGCCTGCGGCTCGTCCGAGGCCGCCGGCGGCGGATCCGGAGCCGGCGGCACGGTCGAGATCCGCATCCCCGACCCCGGCAACTCCGGGGTGCTCGCCCTCGGCAAGAAGGACGGCAGCCTCGACAAGGCGCTCGCCAAGGCCGGCGCCAAGGTGCGCTGGACCGGCAGCGCGGGGCCCTTCGCCCCCGCCGCCCAGGCGATGAACGCCGACCAGCTCGACATCGCCACCGGCTCCATCACCTCCGGCATCACCTCGCTCGCCCAGCGCCCCGGCTTCAAGTTCTTCACCGCGGTCGACCCGGACGCGGCCGGCGAGGGCATCCTCGTCAAGAACGGCGCCGGCATCGCATCGGTCAAGGACCTGGTCGGGAAGAAGGTCGCCGTCAACCAGGGCGGCACCGGCGAGTACCTGCTGCTGAAGGCCCTCGCCAAGGCCGGCATCCCCGCCGACGAGGTCAAGCGGGTCTATCTGCGGCCCGACCAGACGGCCGCCGTCTTCAACGCGGGCAAGGTCGACGCCTGGGCCGTCTGGGCGACCTACGCCGTGGCCGAGATCGGCAGCGGCAAGGCGCACTTCGTCGCCGACGGCGCCGCGATCGGCTCCGACAACTACAGCCTCAACGCCGTGCGCACCGGCTTCGCCGAGCAGCACCCCGAGATCGTCAAGGCGCTCTACCAGTACCTCCACGACGCCAGCGCCAAGGAGAAGCAGGACCCGGCCGCGTACCTCAACGTCTTCACGGACGTCGGGCCGACCGCCGTCACCGGCAGGGCGAAGGAGGTCCAGACCGAGTTCACCCGCAAGGGCGGCACGGTCGACCCCATCGGAGCCGGGGACATCGAGCGCTTCGAGGCCGTCGCCGCCTTCTACGCCGAGCAGAAGGTCACCACGGACAAGGTCGACGTCGCCGCCCACCTCCTCGACATCGAGAAGCTGAAATGAGCGACACCGGCCTCCATCCGGGCCTCGTCCGGCCCCGCCCCCAGCGGCGCAGGGCCCGCAGCCGGACCTACTCCGCGACCGTCCGGACACTCGGCCCGCTCGCGCTCCTCGTCCTGTGGTGGGCGGCGTCCGCCACCGGACTCCTCACCCCCGACGTCCTCGCCTCGCCCGCCGAAGTACTGCGCGCAGTGGGGGAGTTGTGGGGCAACGGACAACTTCCCGACGCCCTGACCACCTCCCTGACCCGCTCCGCACTCGGTCTCCTCATCGGGCTCGCCGCCGGGCTGGTCCTCGGCATCACCACCGGATTCACCCGGCTCGGCGACGAACTCCTCGACTCCTCCATCCAGACCCTGCGCACCATCCCGTTCCTCTCCCTGGTCCCCCTGTTCATGGTCTGGTTCGGGATCAACGAGACCGCGAAGATCCTCCTCATCGCCGTCGCCACCACCTTCCCGATGTACGTGTCCACATCGAGCGGGGTGCGCAACACCGACCCCAAACTCATCGAGGCCATGCGCAGCTTCGGCATGGGACGGCTCGCCCTCGTGCGCGAGGTCGTCCTGCCCGGAGCCCTGCCGTCGCTGCTCGCCGGGCTGCGGCTCTCCATGACCCTCAGCGTCATCGCGCTGATCGCCGCCGAGGAGATCAACGCCACCGCCGGCATCGGCTATCTGATGTCCCAGGCACAGAGCTACGCCCGCACCGACATCCTCGCCGTCTGCATCCTCGTCTACGGACTTCTGGGCCTCACCGCCGACGTCGTCGTACGGCTGCTGGAACGCCTGCTGATGCCCTGGCGCACCCCACAGGGAGCCACCCGATGACCGACCGCCATCCTCGACCAGCCGTACGGGTACGGGAGCTGCGGCGCGTGTTCGGCGACCGCGCCGTCCTCGACGGACTCCGACTCGACATCGCGCGGGGCGAGTTCGTCGCCCTGCTCGGCGCGAGCGGAAGCGGCAAGACGACCCTGCTGCGCATCCTGGGCGCACTCGACGCGGCCGACGCCGGAGAGGTCCTCGTCCCCGAGGCCCGCACCGTCGTCTTCCAGGAACCCCGCCTCGTACCCTCGAAGAAGGTCCTCGCCAATGTGACGGTCGCCCTGCCGCGCGGCCGCTACGGAGACGGACTGCGGGCCCTGGCCGAAGTCGGCCTGGAACGGCACGCCGACGCCTGGCCCGCCACCCTCTCCGGCGGCGAGGCCCAGCGCGTCGCCCTGGCCCGCGCCCTGGTCCGCGAACCCGAACTGCTGCTGCTCGACGAGCCGTTCGCCGCGCTCGACGCCCTGACCCGGCTCAGGATGCAGGACCTGGTGGGAGAGCTGTGCCGCAAGCACCGGCCCGCCGTCCTCCTCGTCACCCACGACGTGGACGAGGCCGTACGGCTCGCCGACCGGGTCGCCGTCCTGCGCGACGGCCGGCTGATCACCGACGAACCGGTCACTGTCGACCGGCCGCGCGACCCCGGTGATCCCGCCTTCGGAGCCCTGCGCCGCAGGCTCCTCGACGACCTCGGGGTCGAGACGACCCCGCACCCCGCAAAGTCCCCCGAACGTACCGAAGTCGGAGTGATCTGAATGACCATCACCATCGGTGTGCACAGCAGCAACCCGTCGCTCTACCACCTGTACCACCTCTCCCGTCTCGGCCTCGCCCAGGAGGAGCTGGCCCCGCTCGGCGAGAACGTCGTCTTCCACCCGTACACCAACGGCGTCCGCACCGGCGAACTCCTCAGCCGGGGCGTCATCGACTTCGGCGGCACCGGCTCGACCCCGCCGGTCACCGCCCAGGCAGCCGGCCATGACATCGTCTACACCGCCGTCTCGGCCCCGCGCCCCGAACACGGCGCGCTCCTCGTCCCCGAGGACAGCCCCGTGCACACGGTCGCCGACCTCAAGGGCACCACCGTCCACCTCGCCATCGGCTCCTGGCAGACCCACCTCATCGCCAAGGCCCTCGACGACGCCGGGCTCTCCTACGCCGACGACATCACCGCCGTCCGCAGCACCGACGACAGCGAGGAGCTGCTGCGCACCGGCGCCATCGCCGCCTGGGTGGCCCAGGGAGCCCAGCTCGCCGCAGCCCGCCGCACCGGCGGGCTGCGCACCCTGATCCGCACCGGCGACGTCATCACAGACCGCTCCGTCTTCTTCGCCCGCCGTGACCTCGCCGAGAGCCGCCCCGAGGTGATCGAGGCGCTCACCCGCGCCCTGAGGCGCGCCGACGACTGGGCGGCCGCCAACCCCCGCCGGGCGGCCGAGATCGCCGCCGCCGACCTCGGCGGATCCGCCGACGACTGGGAGACCGCGCTGCGCGCCCTGCCCTGGAGGATCGAGCCCGTCACCGACGCCTTCATCGCCGAGCAGCAGGAAGCGGCCGACATCTTCCACCGCACCGGCTTCATCGACCGCCCGGTCACCGTCGCCGACGCCCTGGCCGGCACCGGCGCCGACAAGGCGGCGTGACGACATGGCGACCGAAGTCCTCTGGTACATCATCCCGCGCGAAGGCGCCTACCCCTGGGAACCCGAAGGGCGGCGGCCGGTCGACCTCGGCTACCTCGCCCAGCTCGCCGGCACGGTCGAACGCCTCGGCTACAGCGGTGCGTTGCTCGCCACCGACCTGTACGACGTATGGCCGCTCGGCAGCGCGCTGGCGGCCTCCACCAGCACCCGGTTCAAGCCACTGCTGGCCGTCCATCCCGGTCTGATCTCGCCCACCCTGCTCGCCAAGATGGCCCTCAGTTTCGACCGCCTCTTCGGCGGCCGGCTCCGCTTCAACGTCGTCAACGGCTCGACGAAGTCCCTCCAGGAGTACGGGCTCCACGTGGAGCACGACGAACGGTACGAACTGAGCGCCGAGTACTGGTCGATCGTGAAGCGGCTCACCGCCGGTGAGGTCTTCGACCACAAGGGCCGCTTCTACGACCTGAAGAACGCGGGCGCGTCCTTCAGGGAGCTGAAGCCGGTCCAGGAGTCGCACATCCCGCTCTGGTTCGGCGGCTCGTCCGACCCCGGCATTGAGATGGCGGCCGAGCATGTCGATGTCTACCTCACCTGGGGAGAACCCCCGCACCTGCTCAAGGAGAAGCTGGACAGGGTCAGGGCACGGGCAGCCGCGTACGGTCGCACGCTCAGGATCGGGCTCCGCCTCCACCTCATCGTCCGCGACACGGAGGACGAGGCATGGGCGGCGGCCGACCGGCTCCTCGACGTGACGAGCGACGCGACGTACGCCAGGCAGCTCGGCGACCGGGTGGGGGAGGACGGCGTGGGCTGGCAGCGCCAGTTCCGCCAGCACGGCGGCAAGGTCCCCGCGCACGCCCGCGAGCTGGAGGAGCACCCCAACATGTGGCCGGGCATGAGCCTGTTCCGCCCGGGCCCCGGCACGGCGGTCGTCGGTTCCACGGCCCAGGTCGTCGAGCGCCTCGGGGAGTTCCAGGACCTGGGCGTCGACACCTTCATCCTCTCCGGCAACCCGCTGCTGGAGGAGGCCTACCGGGTGGCGGAGACCGTGCTCCCCGCACTGGGCGTCAAGCGCTGACCGAGGCGGGTGCCCCGGGCGCGGGCTGCGGGCGGCGGTACCCGGTGCGAGACTCGGAACGTCGGGAAGGCTCCCGCAGCCCGCAGCCCGGGCATCGTCGAAGGAGCAGGACATGCTCACCACCCGTTACGCCGACGGAGCGCCCAGCTGGACCGATCTGGGCACCCCCGATCTCGACGGTGCCGTCGAGTTCTACACCGGCCTCTTCGGCTGGGAGTTCGTGGCCGGAGGCCCGGAGACCGGTGGGTACGGCACGTTCACGCTGGACGGGAAGACGGCCGGCGGGGCGATGACGGTCACCGAGGAGCAGGGGGAGCCGTCCTGGTCGGTCTATTTCCGGTCGTCGGACGCCGACGCCACGGCGCAGACGGTCGAGCGGGCCGGCGGCACCGTGCCGTTCCCTCCGATGGACGTCCTGGACCTCGGCAGGATGGCCGGATTCAAGGACCGGGCGGGGGCCTTCTTCGGTATCTGGCAGCCGGGGAAGAACCCGGGCCTGGGGGTGGTGGGTGTCCCGGGCAGCCTGTGCTGGGCCGAGCTGTACACCCCGGACGTGCCCGCGGCCGCCGCGTTCTACGACGCGGTCTTCGGATGGGAGACCGCCCTGACGCCGATCCCCGGCGGTGGCGGGTCCTACACGGTGATCCGGACCGGGGGCGGCGGCGAGGAGGCGGGCTTCGGCGGCCTCGTACCGCTCAACGCGATGGCGACCAGGGCGGTGGCCGGATCGCACTGGCTGCCGTACTTCGAGGTCGAGGACTGCGACGCGGCGGTGGCGGAAGTGGAGCGGCTGGGCGGCAAGCTGAGCCTGGAACCGATGGAGATGGAAGGCGTGGGGAAAATCGCGCATGCCGCCGATCCGGACGGGGCAGAATTCGCCCTGATCACGAGCGCGACGGCGTCGCAGACCTGACCGGAACTCATCGGCGCGCCGCATTGATGAGGCGTTGATCAGTCGTTTATCGCGACCAGGCACTGTGGACGCATGCTGATCAACACCGCGGACGACCCCGCACTCGCCTGGCAGGAGACCGCGCTGTGCGCCCAGGCGGGGCCCGAGTTCTTCTTCCCCGCTCCCGGCAGCTCGACCCGTGAGGCCAAGCGGCTCTGCAACGCCTGCGAGGGGCGCGTGGCCTGCCTGGAGTACGCCCTCGCCAACGACGAGCGCTTCGGTGTATGGGGCGGGCTCTCCGAGAAGGAGCGGGAACGGCTGCGCAGGACAGGCCGCGGCTGAGGCATCAGGGCCGGCCTGGGACGATGTCCGTATGAATGATCACGACCGGGACAGCCTGCTCGCGGCGGCCGTGCGGCTGCGCACCGATGGCCATCGGGAGGAGGCGCGGCAGCGGCTGCTCTGCCTCGCCGCCGACTTCCCGGCGGATGCGGAGATCGCCTACCAGACCGCCTGGGCGCACGATGTGCTCGGCCTTGAGGCCGAGGCGGTGCCGTTCTACGAACGCTGCCTGGCCGGGCCAGGGCTGTCGGAGGAGGACCGCAGGGGCGCGCTGCTCGGCCTCGGGAGTACGTACCGGGTGCTCGGCCGGCACGACAAGGCCGTCGAGGTGCTGCGTGAGGGGGCCGGGCGGTTCCCGGACGACGGGGCGCTGCGGACGTTTCTCGCCATGGCCCTGTTCAACACCGGTGCGCACCACGAAGCCATGCGCTTGCTGCTGGAGCTGCTCGCGGCCGGCAGCACGGACCCGTATGTGCGCCAGTACCGGGCGGCGATCGAGCACTATGCGCGGGACCTGAACGAAACGCTGTGAGAGGGGCGCGGACGTCGGTCCGCCGGGGCCGCCGGACGGGGCGTACTGCGGTGCCCGTCCGGCGGGGCGGCGGCCTTCGCGGGCGTCAGGCGCCGGCGCGCGCGGCCATCCGGGCCTTGCGGGCGGCGAGCTTCTCGTCGAACTTCGCCGCCTCGCTGTCGAGGCCGCCCATGTACAGACCCAGCTCTTCCTGCGCCTTCAGGCCGTCGGGGCCCAGGCCGTCGATGGAGAGGACCTTGAGGTAGCGCAGCACGGGCTGGATCACGTCGTCGTGGTGGATGCGCATGTTGTAGATCTCGCCGATCGCCATCTGCGCGGCGGCCCGCTCGAAGCCCGGCATGCCGTGGCCGGGCATCCGGAAGTTGACGACGACGTCGCGCACGGCCTGCATCGTCAGGTCCGGGGCCAGTTCGAAGGCCGCACCGAGCAGGTTGCGGTAGAAGACCATGTGCAGGTTCTCGTCGGTGGCGATCCGCGCCAGCATGCGGTCGCAGACCGGGTCGCCCGACTGGTGGCCGGTGTTGCGGTGCGAGACACGGGTGGCCAGCTCCTGGAAGGCGACGTACGCCACGGAGTGCAGCATCGAGTGCCGGTTGTCCGACTCGAAGCCCTCCGCCATGTGCGCCATCCGGAACTGCTCCAGCTTGTCCGGGTCGACCGCCCGTGAGGTGAGCAGGTAGTCACGCATCACGATGCCGTGCCGGCCCTCCTCCGCGGTCCAGCGGTGCACCCACGTGCCCCAGGCGCCGTCGCGGCCGAAGAGGGAGGCGATCTCGTGGTGGTAGCTGGGGAGGTTGTCCTCGGTCAGCAGGTTCACCACCAGCGCGATCTTGCCGATGTCGGTGACCTTGGACTGGTCGGCCTGCCAGGCCTCACCGTCCTCGAAGACGCCGGGGAAGTTCCGCCCGTCGGAGAACGGGACGTACTCGTGGGGCATCCAGTCCTTGGCGACCTTGAGATGGCGGTTGAGCTCCTTCTCCACCACCTCTTCCAGGGCGTACAGCAGCTGGGCGTCGGTCCACGCCTTGGGGCTGCCGAGGTGGGGAGCGGTGATCGTCACGGGGAACTCCTGGGGACGGGAGAATTACCTACGGACACGTAGGTTACGAGACCGTAGGTTAAAGCGGGGGTAAGCCCACCGCCAAGCCCGCTCTCCCGATGCCCCGTTATATGACGTTATGTACGCATGCCAGGGCCGGCCGGCCCCGGTCGCGGGTGCTCTGAGCTGTCGGCGTACTCGGAGCTGACGCTTGCGGGGGCACGGGTGCGTTCGGCGCGCGGTCAGAGCAGGTGGTCCGCCGCGCCGGACTTCACCGCGGAGATCAGTGCCCGCAGCGCCTCCATGGAGTCGCTGACATAGGTGGTGGCGTCCGTGGTGGAGCCGATGTAGGCCCGGCCCCGGTCGTCGATCCCGAAGCGGAAGCAGTTGGCGCCCTCGCTGCAGAAGGCCTCGTCCCAGCAGATGTCGGTCATGGTCACTCTCCTCAGAGGTCATGGGCTATGGATCGGATGAAGTCGCGCGATTCCCCCACGGGCAGTGCGAGCGTGCGCAGACGCTCCAACAGGCCCCGGTAGCGGCGTAGTTGCATGTCGGAGTCCAGCAGCATCGAACCATGCGAGGAATCGAGCTGTACGGTGTCGAGTTGCGGCACCGCTGCGCCCACATAGGTGAACGACTGCCCGGCGCCCGGGAAACCGCCGGCCGCGAACGGGACCACCCGGACCGTGATCCGGTCCCGCTCGGACTGCTCGACGATGTGGTCCAGCTGGCCCCGCGCCACCTTCGGGCCGCCGAACTGCATGCGCAGCGCCGCCTCGTGGATCACCGACTCGTACATCGGCGGGAGATCCCGTTTCAGTACCTCCTGGCGGCGCAGCCGCAGCGAGAGCCGGGCCATCAGATCGGGTCCGGGAAGCTGCGGATCGGCGGTGTCGAAGACCGCCCGCGCATGCTCCTCGGTCTGGAGCAGGCCGGGGATGTGCGTGGTGGTGGAGGTGGTCAGCTCCTCCGCGTGGTACTCGATTTCGGCGATGTCGAGCAGCGCCGGCAGCAGTAGTCCGCGATGCTCCTCCCACCAGCCCCTGGCGCGCTCCTGCGCCATCGTGGCGAGCAGGTCGACCAGCCCGGTGTCCGGGCAGCCGTAGTTGAAGGCGAGGGTGCGGACCCGCTCGGGGCTGATGCCGAAGCGCCCGGACTCGATGTTCGGGATGCGGGTGCGGTCGACGCCGAGCAGTGCGGCGGCCTGCTGGACCGACATGCCCGACTGCTCGCGCAGCTTGCGCAGTTCGTACCCGAGTCGCTGCTGCCGGGCGGTCGGGGTGCTTCTGGGCGGCAAGGGGTTCCTTCCGGGGGAGGGTGGAAATGACCGGATCAGCACAAGTAGTAGCACTGTGCTCCTGGGTGCGCTACGGTCGGTAGCGCAAGTCTCACACGGGGCGACTGCGCCTACGTGTGATTGTCACCACAATTACCGAAATGTGAGCATCTTGATGAAGGGCGCACTGCGTCGTCTCCCGGCGGTCGCATCTGCCGGCCCCCACCCGCCGGTGGTTGACAACCTGAGTTATTCGTTCGCGTTGCCCGGCGGCGCCTTCTGCGCCGGACTCGCACGCGGTGCCGTCGGTGATCTCCTGACCCGGCACGGTCTTGCGGAGCTTCGTGAGACAGCTGTACTCGCCGCCTCCGAACTG
This sequence comes from Streptomyces sp. NPDC002403, assembly GCF_053593015.1. Classification (NCBI taxonomy): domain Bacteria; kingdom Bacillati; phylum Actinomycetota; class Actinomycetes; order Kitasatosporales; family Streptomycetaceae; genus Streptomyces; species Streptomyces sp. NPDC002403. Next base: position 118,639 of record NZ_JBSFBQ010000013.1, read on the forward strand.
GTCGCGACCGCCTACCGGTTCACCCCGGACCGGGAGATGCTGCTGCGGGTGCACTGGCAGTTCGACGCACTCCGTATCACCCTCTACGACCAGCACCCGTCCCACGGCTCGGCCGTGAAGTCCGAGGAGTGCCGGGAGCGGCGCAGCGGCAGTATGTGGCTGCTGGCCGCCGCGGTCGACGCGCACGGAGGGGACTGGGGGCTTGCGCCCGCGCTGACCGCCTCCGGCGGCTGCAAGGCCTGGGCCTTACTCCACAGGTGATCCCGGCACCGGCGGGTCACCCGGGGGCCTGGTCACCCCCCGACGGAGCCGGACCGCCGGCGGCGAGGTCAGCAGGGCCCGCCGAGCAGCTCGGCCAGACCGCGGTCGAGATCCAGGAACCGGTGCTCGTCGCCGGCCGGCACCATTTCCTGTGCCCGCCCCAGGAACCGGCGCAGCTCCGCCGTGCGGACGTGCACCATCGCGATTCCCTCGGCGGCATGGAACTCCAGGACCGTACGGTCGTAGCCGAACGGCCTGACGCGTACGTCCCCGACGCCGGCCGCCCCGTCCATCCCCGCTGCCAGCAGCTCGCGGGAGAACTCCCAGGCGACCTCGGTGCCTTCCAGGGTCGCCGGGGCGGGGAACGCCATGCGGACGGTGAACGGATCCTTCGGGTCGTACTGAAGAGTGGCGGGAAGGGTCTCCATCCGCGGCGCGGATGCGACCATGCGGGCCTGCACGGACTGCTGGATGACGGTGGACAAGACCTGCTCCCTTTCTCGGCCAGATGAACGGTTCCCGGCACTGATACAGACGACCGAAGTCCCTCATCCGTGCACCGAAAGGCGGCGTGAGCTGTGTCACCGCCCCTCGCGCGCGGCCACTTCCCGGCGGCGCGCCCTGGACTGGGCACAGCGCGTGGGCTAGCTTCCAGCGCCATGAGGGTCAAGGGGAAGACGAGACGACTGATGTCATGGGGACTCTGTGCCGCGGCGCTGACCGCGACACTGGCCACACCGGCGGCCGCGGCCGCTCCGTGGGACCGGCACCGCCCCGGTGAGCGTCCGGTCTGGACGCTCACCGATACCGGAACCGACGCACGCTTCCGCGGACTTGCCGCCGTCGACCGTCGCACCGCCTGGGTCGCGGGTTCCGGGGGAACGGTGCTGCGCACCACCGACGGCGGCCGGCACTGGCGCGACGTGGCACCGCCCGGTGCGGCGCGGGAGGCGCTGGAGTTCCGCGACATCGAGGCCTTCGACGCCCGGCGCGCGGTGGCGCTGGCGATCGGGGAGGGCGAGGCCTCCCGGGTGTTCCGCACGGACGACGGGGGAGCGACCTGGACGGAGTCGTTCCGCAACACCGACGCGCGCGCCTTCTACGACTGCCTCACCTTCTTCGACAGCAGGCACGGGCTGGCGATGAGCGACCCCGTGGACGGGAAGTACCGCATCCTGTCCACCGCGGACGGCGGCCGGAACTGGCGGGTGCTGCCCACCGAGGGCATGCCGGTGGCGCAGGACGGTGAGGCCGGATTCGCCGCCAGTGGCCAGTGCCTGGTCTCGTCGGGGCCCCGGGACGTCTGGCTGGCGACCGGCGGCGCCGCCACCGCACGGGTGCTGCACTCCGCCGACCGGGGGCTGACCTGGACCGCGGCCGAATCGACGATCCCGGCAGGCGACCCGGCCCGCGGCGTCTTCGGCCTGGCCTTCCGCGACCGCAACCACGGCATCGCGGTCGGCGGCGACTACCGGGCCGGCGAGCCGTCGCCGGACGCCGCGGCCGTGACGGGCGACGGCGGCCGCTCCTGGCGGCAGGCCACCACCCCGCCGGCCGCCTACCGCTCGGGCGTCGCCTGGCTGCCGCACAGCAGGTCCGGCGCGCTGGCGGTCGGCCCGACCGGCACCGACCTCACGACGGACGGCGGCCGCACCTGGCGCACGGTCGACACCGGCTCGTACGACACCGTCGACTGCACACCGGACGGCGGCTGCTGGGCGGCGGGCGAAAAGGGAAGAGTGGCGCGCGCGGGGCACTGAGCCCGTTCCGCGCGCTCTTCGCACCCCCCCGGAGCGGGCTCCGCGCCGGGGGGAGTGCTCTGCTATCCGGGCAACTGCTGGCGGTACGGGGCGAGTCCGTCCGCGGTCTTCGTCGCGATGAACTCCGTGATCCGGTACGCGCACACCCCCTGCGTCGTGAACGGGTCCTCCGCGGTGATCCTCTCGATGCGCTCGCGGTCGTCCCCGACTGCCAGGATCACCCCGCCGTCGCGCGGATTCTTGCGGCCCGACGCGATGAACACCCCGGCCGCGTACTGCGTGTCCAGCCAGGCGACATGGTCCTGGAGCAGCGCGTCGACGCGCTCGACCGGGGCGGTGTAGGTCAGTTCGAGTACAAACATGATCGCCAGGCTACGGGACGGGTCCCGGCGGACGGCCGGTCCCGCCCGCGGCCCGGCCGTCCGCCGTGGGCGCCGCCCTGCCGGTTGCCTAGACTCGACTCCACCATGACAAACCTTGCGATGCCCGCCGACGAGGCCGAAGCCCGAGCCGTCCAGGACGCGTTGCGCGCCCGCGTGGTGCTCGACGAACCCGGTCCGCCGCCCGGCACCGGCCGGGTCACGGGGGTCGATGTCGCCTACGACGACGAGCGCGATGTCGTCGTCGCGGCGGCGGTCGTCCTCGACGGGGCGACCTTGGACGTGGTCGCCGAGACGACCGCCGTCGGCCGGATCACCTTCCCGTACGTCCCCGGCCTCCTCGCCTTCCGGGAGATCCCGACCGTGCTGGCCGCGCTCGAATCCCTCCCGGTCGACCCCGGACTCGTGGTCTGTGACGGATACGGCCGGGCGCACCCGCGCCGTTTCGGGCTCGCCAGCCACCTCGGGGTGCTCACCGGTCTCCCCGTGATCGGCGTCGCCAAGAACCCGTTCACCTTCTCGTACGAGCAGCCGGGCCCGCACCGCGGCGACCGGTCGCCGCTGCTCGACGGCGAGGAGGAAGTGGGCCGGGCGCTGCGCACCCAGGAGGGTGTCAAACCCGTCTTCGTCTCCGTCGGACACCGGACGAGCCTGGACAACGCCTGCGCCCACACCCTGTTGCTGGCCCGTGACTTCCGTCAGCCGGAGACCACCCGCAGGGCCGACTCGCTCTGCCGGAAGGCCCTGCGGGAGGCGACCACCTGAGTACGCGTACGGATTCCGTTTGCCGATCATGACCGGCAAGCTGGTACACATGAACGAACATCGAACGTCCACGCGACCCGGCACCGTCTATCTCGCTCAGCGCAGGGTCGCGGTGGGGATGACACTCGGCATGATCGCGGGGGTGGTCTGGGCCGTCTCGATGATCTGCACGCTGGTGTCCTGGGCGCTCTGAGCCCGGCGTGATCCGGACGAGAGGCCCTGGATGTGCTGGTCCGGCCCCTGGGCGTTGAGCAGGGCGCGCCAGGTGGTCTCGTCCCCGACACCCGTCACGGGCAGGTTCCGGGACTCCTGGAACTCCTTCAGGGACCGCATGGTCGCGGGGGTGTAGGTACCGGTGCTGTCGGTCGGCACCCCGGCGTGGTGCACCAGGTACTGCACCGCCGTGACGGCGTCGGGCTTCGTCGTGCGCGAGTCGACCGTGACGATCAGCAACGGCCAGGTGTCCTTTCCGACCTTGCCGTCCGGGGTCAGGCCATGAGCGGCCTGGAACTCCTTGACGGCACCGGCCGTGGCCGGACCGTAGTCGGCGTCGACCTTCACGTCGAAGCCGTTCGCGCGCAGCAGCAGCTGCACTGTACGCGCCTTCCAGAGCACGTCGCCCTTGCGGGCGAGCGGCCAGTCCGTGCCTTCCGACGGCCGGGCCGACACGTGCGCCGTGCCCTTGGCGTCGCTCTGGTGGCCGGCCGGTGCCAGCCACCACACGGAACAGCCCAGCGCGAGCAGGAGAAGCGACGCGACGGCGAGGGACGGGAACCTGACGGGGGAGCGGCCCCGCCAACGGGCCGCCGCGTCGAGACCGCCGGCCGGCCCGGCGGGCGCCGGCGCCGGGCCGGCCGCCACCGCCGCCGGGCGCTTCCCGGCCGCCAGCGCCAGGGCGAGCGCCCGGTCCAGGTCACCGGCCGGGGCCCGCAGCACCGAGTGCAGCTGCTCGACGATCCGGCACGGGGCGTTGGAGGCGTGAGCGGGATTCAGATAGCGCGACAGGGTGGTCTGGTCGATCCCCAGCCGCTTGGCGAGGGACTGCTGAGTGGGTTTCTCACGTCCGTCGCGCGCCGACGACTCCCACCAGTTCCTCAGTAACCCGGCGAGTGCCCGCCCCGGCTGTTCCTCGCGACCCGCCACAGTGTTGTCCGTCATCGTTCTTCCCCGACTCTCTGTGTGCATAGCCACAGGTCAGAGCCCTGCATCGGGAGCATGCCCGGGTGCGTCGACCTGCGGGACGCAGATCGTAGTGAAAGCGCCGGTCCGTGCCGCGCAGCCGGGGAGCCCGCGAAGCGGTGCCGTGGCCCGCTCCCCCGGGGAACGAGGAGACAGGGGCATGCCCCCGACGTCACCCGAACGAGTGGGCGCCGTGTGCCGGGCCTCGGTTCAGCGCGCGGAGGCGACCCGGAAGCGCATACCGGCCGAGCGCAGCCGCTCCAGCAGTGCGTCACCCATCGCGGCGGCCGTGGTGACCTGCCCCGAGGTCGGCGGGAGCTCGTCCAGGGCGAGACAGAGCGCGGACTGGGCGAGCATCTTCGCGGTCTCGTCGTAGCCGGGATCCCCGCCCGAGACCTCGGTGAGGACCCGGTGCCCGCCGCCCGTACCGACGAAGCGCACGGTGAACCAGCTGCGCCGCCGGCGCTCCGTGTCCGGCCCCCTGCCCGGCTCGTACCGGTCCATCAGCCAGGACCGGGCCGCCGGGATCTGTGCGGCGCCCATGAGCGCGCCGGCCGCGGCCGTGCCGCCGAGGGCCACCGGCAGATGGCGTACCGAGGCGAAGTGGCGGTAGCGGAAGTCGGGGCCGTAGCGGTCGAGTGCCCGCGCCGAGCGCCGGACGACCTGCGGGTCCAGCGTCGGCAGCGGGAGCGCCCAGGTGCCGGTCTCCGTGCTGAAGTGCGGGGCGCCGAGCGGGGCGCGGGCCCGGCGGGCGACCAGCCGCGGTTCGTGCAGCCGGCGTTCCCGGGCGGCTCGCAGCAGCCGCGGGCCGCGGCCCATCGCGGTGAGCGCCGAGGCGAACGTACCGCCGGAGAAGACGGCGTTGCTGCGCACGAAGCCGTCGACCGTCAGCGGCACCCCCCGCGGCAGTTGCTGGACGGTGAAGTACACCCCGAGGTCGTGCGGTACGGAGTCGAAACCGCAGGCGTGCACGATCCGGGCGCCGGTCTCGCGGGCCCGCACGTCGTGCTCCAGATACATCCGGTCCACGAACTCGGCCTCACCGGTGAGGTCCGTGTAGTCCGTCCCCGCCTCGGCGCAGGCGGCGACCAGCTTCTCGCCGTACCAGACATAGGGGCCCACCGTGGTGGCCACCACATGGGCGGACTCGGCGAGTTCGCGCAGCGAGTGCTCGTCGTCGGCGTCGGCGTGCAGCAACGGGAGGTCGGCGCAGCGCGGCTCGATCACGGCGAGACGCTCGCGCAGACGTTCCAGCTTGGCCCGGTTCCGCCCGGCCACGGCCCAGCGGAAGCCGGAGGGAGCGTGGACGGCCAGGTATGCGGCGGTGAGGGCGCCCACGAAACCGGTGGCGCCGAAGAGAACCACGTCATAGGGGCGTTGTGCCCCGTTCTGCCTGTTCACGAGTGCCTCCGCGGGGGCCGGGTGCCGATGTGGCAGGCAGAGGCTAGCGGAGCGGTTCGTGGCGGTGTGCGGCAGGGCGGCCCCGGTGGGGGAGGATCCCGGAGAAGGAACTAAGCGCTTGCTCGGCCGAAGGGGTTGTGCGGAGCGCGGTGCGTTCTTAGCATCATCGATGTTACATCAGTTGTGTCATACCGCTGGGGGCTTGATGGCAACGACAGAGCACGGCCCGCTGGCAGGGGTGCGGGTGGTCGAACTGGCCGGCATCGGACCCGGCCCGTTCGCCGCGATGCTCCTGGCCGACCTCGGCGCCGATGTCGTCAGGGTCGACCGGCCCGGCGGCGCGGGGCTGGGCATCGACCCCGCGTACGACCTCACCAACCGCAACAAGCGCTCCGTGCTCATCGACCTCAAGGCCGAGGGCGGAGCCGCCAGGGTGCTCGATCTGGCCGCGCGCGCCGACATCCTGATCGAGGGATACCGGCCGGGCGTCGCCGAACGCCTCGGCGTCGGACCCGATGCCGCGCTGGCCCGCAATCCGCGGCTCGTCTACGGGCGGATGACCGGCTGGGGCCAGGACGGACCACTGGCCGAGCGGGCCGGTCACGACATCTCCTACATCGCGCTCACCGGCACCCTCTCCATGATCGGCAAGCCCGGCGAGCCGCCCACCGTCCCGGCCAACCTCGTCGGCGACTACGCGGGCGGCTCGCTCTATCTCGTCGTCGGCGTGCTCGCCGCCCTCCAGCACGCCCGCACCCCCGGCGGCCGGGGCCAGGTCGTGGACGCGGCGATCGTCGACGGCGCCGCCCATCTCGCCATGATGATCCACGGGATGCTGGCGGCCGGCGGCTGGCAGGACCGGCGCGGCTCCAATCTCCTGGACGGCGGCTGCCCGTTCTACGGCACGTACGAGACCGCCGACGGCCAGTACATGGCGGTCGGTCCGCTGGAGCAGCGGTTCTACGAGGAGTTCCGCAGGCTCCTCGGGATCGGGGACGAAGCCCCGGACCGGGGCGACATCGGCCGTTGGGAGGAACTGCGCACCGTCGTCGCCGACCGGTTCCGGACCCGTACGCGCGCCGAGTGGACCGAGGTGTTCGAAGGGTCGGACGCCTGCGTCGCCCCCGTCCTCTCGCTCCGCGAGGCGCCGCACCACCCGCACCTCGCCGCCCGCTCCACCTTCGTCGAGCACGACGGGCTCATCCAGCCCGCGCCCGCGCCCCGCTTCTCCGCGACCCCCGTCTCCGTGCGCGGCGGGCCCGCGCGACCGGGCGCGGACACCGAGGCCGTCGCCGCCGACTGGGACGTACCCGGCATCGCCGGGCCGTGATCCCCGCCGGGCCCCGACCGGCCCGGCCCCTTCCCGCCCCGTCAAGAACCGGCCCCAGGAGGACCCCAGTGCAGCGGCAGATCTTCACCGAAGAGCACGACGCGTTCCGCGAGACCGTGCGCACCTTCCTCACCAAGGAGGTCCTCCCGCACTACGAGCAGTGGGAGAAGGACGGCATCGTCTCGCGCGAGGCCTGGCTCGCGGCCGGCCGGCAGGGGCTGCTGGGCCTCGCCGTACCCGAGGAGTACGGAGGCGGCGGCAACACCGACTTCCGGTACAGCGCCGTGCTCGCCGAGGAGTTCACCCGGGCCGGTGCGCCCGGCCTCGCGCTCGGGCTGCACAACGACATCATCGGCCCCTACCTCACCGGCCTCGGCACCGACGAGCAGAAGCGGCGCTGGCTGCCCGGTTTCTGCAGCGGCGAGACCATCACCGCCATCGCCATGACCGAACCCGGCGCCGGCTCCGACCTCCAGGGCATCCGCACCACCGCCGAGGACAAGGGCGACCACTGGCTGCTCAACGGGTCCAAGACCTTCATCTCCAACGGAATCCTCGCCGACCTGGTGGTCGTCGTGGCGAGGACCACCCCAGAGGGCGGCGCCAAGGGACTCTCGCTGATCGTCGTCGAACGCGGCGCGGAGGGCTTCGAACGGGGCCGCAACCTCGACAAGATCGGCCAGAAGTCCCAGGACACCGCCGAGCTGTTCTTCAACGACGTCCGCGTCCCCAAGGAGAACCTGCTCGGCGAGCGGGACGGCGCCTTCATCCACCTGATGACCAATCTCGCGCAGGAACGGATGGGCATAGCGGTCGCCGGGATCGCCGCGGCCGAACACCTGCTGGAGATCACCACGCGGTACGTCAAGGAGCGCGAGGCCTTCGGACGCCCGCTCTCCAAGCTCCAGCACATCAGGTTCGAGATCGCCGAGATGGCCACCGAGTGCGCCGTCACCCGCACCTTCCTGGACCGCTGCATCGTCGACCACTCCGACGGGACCCTCGACGCCGTGCACGCCTCGATGGCCAAGTGGTGGGCCACCGAGCTGCAGAAGCGCGTCGCCGACCGGTGCCTCCAACTCCACGGCGGATACGGCTACATGGCGGAATATCCGGTCGCCAAGGCGTTCACCGACGGCCGCATCCAGACCATCTACGGCGGCACGACCGAGATCATGAAGGAGATCATCGGCCGCTCGCTGCTCGCCTGACCCTGTCGCACAACCACCCCCGAAAGGCTGCTGTCTTGAGTACCGAAGCGTTTGTCTACGACGCGATCCGCACCCCTCGCGGCCGCGGCAAGGCCAATGGCGCCCTGCACGGCACCAAGCCGATCGACCTCGTCGTCGGCCTCATCCACGAGCTCCGCAGCCGCTTCCCCGGCCTCGACCCGGCGGCCGTCGACGACATCGTCCTCGGCGTGGTCAGCCCGCTCGGTGACCAGGGCTCCGACATCGCCCGGATCGCCGCCATCGCGGCAGGCCTCCCGGACACCGTCGCCGGCGTCCAGGAGAACCGCTTCTGTGCCTCCGGACTGGAAGCCGTCAACCTGGCCGCCGCCAAGGTCCGTTCGGGCTGGGAGGACCTGGTGCTGGCGGGCGGCGTCGAGTCGATGTCCCGGGTCCCGATGGGCTCCGACGGCGGCGCCTGGGCGATGGATCCGATGACCAACTTCGAGACCGGCTTCGCCCCGCAGGGCGTCGGCGCCGACCTCATCGCCACCATCGAGGGCTTCTCCCGCCGCGACGTCGACGAGTTCGCCGCCCTCTCCCAGGAACGTGCCGCCGAGGCGTGGAAGGAAGGCCGCTTCGCGCGCTCCGTCGTCCCCGTCAAGGACCGCAACGGCCTCGTCGTGCTCGACCACGACGAGCACATGCGGCCCGGCACCACCGCCGACTCGCTCGCCGCGCTCAAGCCCTCCTTCGCCGCGATCGGCGAGATGGGCGGCTTCGACGCCGTGGCGCTGCAGAAGTACCACTGGGTCGAGAAGATCGACCACGTCCACCACGCGGGCAACTCCTCCGGCATCGTCGACGGCGCCGCGCTCGTCGCGATCGGCAACAAGGAGGTCGGCGAGCGCAACGGGCTCACGCCGCGCGCCCGGATCGTCTCCGCCGCCGTCTCCGGCTCCGAGCCGACCATCATGCTGACCGGCCCCGCGCCCGCCACCCGCAAGGCCCTCGCCAAGGCCGGGCTGACCATCGAGGACATCGACCTCGTCGAGATCAACGAGGCGTTCGCCGGAGTCGTGCTCCGCTTCGCCCGGGACATGGACCTCCCGCTCGACAAGATCAACGTCAACGGCGGCGCCATCGCCCTCGGCCACCCGCTCGGCGCCACCGGCGCGATGATCCTCGGCACCCTCATCGACGAACTGGAGCGCCGCGACCGGCGGTACGGCCTCGCCACCCTCTGCGTCGGCGGCGGCATGGGCATCGCCACCGTCATCGAGCGTCTCTGACCGTCCCCGGCTCCTCACTTACGGAGAAGAAGAGCAAATGACCGAGAGCACGACCATCCGCTGGGAACAGGACGAGACCGGCGTCGTCACCCTCGTACTCGACGATCCCGACCAGTCCGCCAACACGATGAACCAGGCCTTCAAGGACTCCATCGCGGCCGTCGCCGACCGCGCCGAGGCCGAGAAGGACTCCATCCGCGGCATCATCTACACCTCCGCCAAGAAGACCTTCTTCGCGGGCGGCGACCTCAAGGACATGATCAAGGTCGGTCCCGAGAACGCCCAGCAGGCCTTCGACACCGGCACCGCCATCAAGAACTCGCTGCGCCGCATCGAGACCCTCGGCAAGCCCGTCGTCGCCGCCATCAACGGCGCCGCGCTCGGCGGCGGCTACGAGATCGCGCTCGCCTCGCACCACCGCGTCGCCCTCGACGCACCCGGCTCGCGGATCGGCCTGCCCGAGGTCACCCTCGGCCTGCTGCCCGCCGGCGGCGGCGTCACCCGCACCGTACGCCTCATGGGCATCGCCGACGCGCTGCTGAAGGTCCTCCTCCAGGGCACCCAGTACACCCCGCGGCGGGCCCTGGAGAACGGCCTGGTCCACGAGGTCGCCGCCACCCGGGACGAGATGCTCGACAAGGCCCGCGCCTTCATCGACGCCAACCCCGAATCCCAGCAGCCCTGGGACGTCAAGGGGTACCGGATCCCCGGCGGCACCCCGTCCGACCCGAAGTTCGCCGCCAACCTGCCGGCGTTCCCGTCCAACCTGAAGAAGCAGCTCGCGGGCGCCCCGATGCCCGCGCCCCGCAACATCCTCGCCGCCGCCGTCGAGGGCTCCCAGGTCGACTTCGAGACCGCGCTGACCATCGAGGCCCGCTACTTCACCGAGCTGGTCACCGGCCAGGTCGCGAAGAACATGATCCAGGCGTTCTTCTTCGACCTCCAGGCCGTCAACTCCGGTGCTAGCCGCCCCAAGGGCATCGAGGAACGCAAGGTCGACAAGGTCGCCGTGCTCGGCGCCGGGATGATGGGCGCGGGCATCGCGTACTCCTGTGCGCGGGCCGGCATCGAGGTCGTGCTCAAGGACGTCTCCACCGAGGCCGCGGCCAAGGGCAAGGCGTACAGCGAGAAGCTCCTGGACAAGGCGCTCTCGCGGGGCCGCACCACCGAGGCCGAGCGCGACGAACTGCTGGCCCGGATCACCCCGACCGGCGACCCGGCCGACCTGGCGGGCTGCGACGCCGTCATCGAGGCCGTCTTCGAGGACACCGCGCTCAAGCACAAGGTGTTCCAGGAGATCCAGGGCATCATCGAGCCGGACGCGCTGCTCTGCTCCAACACCTCGACCCTGCCGATCACCGTCCTCGCCGAAGGCGTGGAGCGCCCGGCCGACTTCATCGGGCTGCACTTCTTCTCGCCCGTGGACAAGATGCCGCTGGTCGAGATCATCAAGGGCGAGCGGACCGGCGACGAGGCCCTGGCCCGCGCCTTCGATCTGGTCCGCAGGATCAAGAAGACCCCGATCGTCGTCAACGACTCGCGCGGCTTCTTCACCTCGCGCGTCATCGGACAGTTCATCAACGAGGGCGTCGCCATGGTCGGCGAGGGCGTCGAGCCCGCGTCCGTCGAGCAGGCCGCGGCGCAGTCGGGGTATCCGGCCAAGGTGCTCTCCCTGATGGACGAGCTGACGCTCACCCTGCCCCGCAAGATCCGCAACGAGACCCGGCGGGCCGTCGAGGAGACCGGCGGCACCTGGGCCGGACACCCCGCGGACGCGGTCATCGACCGGATGGTCGACGAGTTCGGCCGACCGGGCCGCAGCGGCGGCGCCGGCTTCTACGAGTACGACGAGGCCGGCAAGCGCACCCGCCTCTGGCCCGGCCTGCGGGAGCACTTCACCAAGCCGGACACCGACATCCCCTTCATCGACATGAAGGAGCGGATGCTGTTCTCCGAGGCTCTGGACAGCGTCCGATGCCTGGAGGAGAACGTCCTGATCACCGTCGCCGACGCCAACATCGGCTCCATCATGGGCATCGGCTTCCCGCCGTGGACCGGCGGCGTGCTCCAGTACATCAACGGGTACGAGGGCGGCCTGCCCGGCTTCGTCGCCCGCGCCCGGGAGCTCGCGGAGCGGTACGGCGACCGTTTCCTGCCGCCCGCGCTGCTCGTGGAGAAGGCCGAGAAGGGCGAGACCTTCCACGACTGAGCCCCACGGCCGACGCCCACCCCGCGGGCCGCGTTCACTCCGTCGTGAACGCGGCCCGCAGCTCTTCCTTCAGCGACCGCTGGAAGGCGGTCACCAGCGCCTGGATCACCATCGGCTGCATGTGCGCCGAGAGCGACTTCATCGCCGCCACGTGCTCGGGGTCCGACTCCCGTTCCCGGTACGGACCCCACACCTCGTCCCGGAACAGCCGGGTCAATTCCTGTGCGGCGGACCGGGAGTGCTCCAGCAGAACCGTGCGGGCGGCCAGGATCGTCTCGTGCGCGATCGGCACGCCGAGCAGCTCGACCCCGAGCCGCAGCAGCCCCGGGTCCACCCGGTAGCAGCCGTCGACCGGTTCCGCGCACTCCAGCACCCCCATCGCGGCCAGCCGCGCGATGTCCTGCCCGGTCAGTGCCCGGCCGGCCCGCCGTTCCAGCTCCGCCCGCGTCGCGTCCTCCGCCGAGTCCGGTGCCCAGGACGCCACCAGGGCCCGGTGGATCGCCAGGTCGTGCGCGCTCAGGTCCGGCGGCAGCTGCTCCAGATAGCGTTCGATCGCCGCCAGCGTCATGCCCTGGTGCTGGAGCTCCTCGATGAGCGCCAGCCGGGACAGGTGCTCGTGGCCGTAGTGCCCCACCCGGCGCGGTCCGATGACCGGGGGCGGCAGCAGTCCGCGGGTGCTGTAGAAACGCACCGTACGCACGGTCACTCCTGCGCGTGCCGCCAGCTCGTCGACGGTGAGCGTAGGTTCCTCGGCCCCGGTCGCCATGTCTGCTCCTCGTGTCCGGCCCTGAGGGCGATCCGCCGCGCGCGATCCACCCCGGTGCAACAGTATTGCTGTCTCACCATTGATGTGAAAGTGCCGGACTGTCAGAGGCGCCGCCTAGCCTGATGCCATGTCCGAGATCATGTACGTACAGGGGGACGCGACGGCGCCCCACGGCAAGGGTGTCAAGCTGATCGTCCACGTCTGCAACGACCGGGGCGGCTGGGGCAAGGGATTCGTCCTGGCGCTCTCGCGCCGCTGGCCCGAACCCGAAGCGGCCTACCGCCGGTGGCACCGGGAGCGCGCGGACAACGGCTTCGCCCTCGGCGCGGTGCAGTTCGTGCAGGTGAGCCCGTACATCTGGGTGGCGAACATGGTGGGCCAGCGGGGGATGCGCACGGGCAGCAACGGGGTCCCGGTGCGTTACGAGGCGATCGACACGGGGCTGGACGCGGTGGCCGGACGGGCCCGCGAGCTGGGGGCCTCGGTCCACATGCCGCGGATCGGCTGCGGGCTCGCGGGCGGGAAGTGGTCCCGGATCGAGCCCTTGATCGAGAAGCAGCTGACCGGCCGTGGCATACCGGTGACGGTGTACGACTTCGGCTAGGTCTTTCGTTCGGAGCGGGCCGGGTCCCGCGAGCCCGGCACGATCCGGACGAGAGGCCCCGGCGGTCTGTCCGGGCGCCCGGGGGCCTCGCCTGCGGAAATCCGCCGGATAACCTGACCCCGGCCGACGGGCGGCAGGAAGAGGGGTGGGTCCGGTGGAGGGTGCCGAGGCGGGGCGCGAAGAGCCCGGACGTCCCGATGCCGTCGCGCCGGGCGACCCGGTGGACGGGTCCCTGCTGACCCTGCTCGGCCTCGGGGCGGACGAGGACGCGGTCTACCGCCTGCTGGTGGACCGTCCCGACAGCGAACCGGACGCGCTCATGGGCCCGTTGGACGGCTCGGCGGTGACGCGTGTCCTCGGCTCGCTCGTCGATCGCGGGCTCGCCAGTGCCGCGCGGCCGGAGGCCGACGGCACCGTCCGCTACCGGGCCGCCTCGCCCGTCCTCGCGCTGGGGCCGCTCCTGGAAGCCCGCCGGTCCGCGCTGCACCGGGTCGAGTCACTGGTGGGGGACCTCACCGAACGCCACCGCGCCGCGCAGTCGCACGCCTCGGGCGCGCCGGTGGAGGTGCTGTCCGGTCCGGCGGCGATCCGGCGGCGCCTGCTGACCATGCAGCGCCAGGCCAGGAGCGAGGTCTGCACCCTGGTGCCGGCCAGGCATGTGCCCGCGGTGCTCAGCTTCGCGGACAACCACGAAGAGGTCGACTCCGAGATGATGCGGCGCGGGGTGACCGTGCGCAGTGTCGTCGAACGCGAATGGCTGGAGCATCCGGCGACCGCGGCCGTGCTGGCCTCCTGCGTCGCCCAGGGCCAGCACATATCCGTCACGGACCGGCTGCCGATCAAGCTCGCCATCGTAGACCGCCGCGTCGCCCTGCTGCCCCTGCACCCCGAGCGCGAGGCGGAGCCGGTGGCGCTCGTCGTGCACCGGACGGGGCTGCTCACCGCTCTGGTCTCGCTCTTCGAGGAGCACTTCGACAAGGGCTGGCGGCTGAGTGTCTCCGGTACGGAGGAGGAACACGAGACCCCGGTCGCGGCGATCGACCGGCAGATCGTGTCCCTCCTCCACGTCGGCCTGACCGACGCGGCCATAGCCCGCCAGCTGGGCATGGGCCATCGCACCGTCCAGCGGCGGCTGCACGCGCTGATGGACGAAGTGGGTGCGGCGACCCGCTTCCAGCTCGGCTGGTACGCCGCACGCGCCGGATGGCTGCCCGATATTTCGGACAACTCGCCTGTCGCCGAGAACTCCTGAGGCGCAATTACGCCACGGCACTTTCGCGCCAGCTCCATCCCTTGTTCACGCAACCTCCCATGGCGAACGATCAGCACGTCAACGCCCGGGGCCCCGACGGCCCGGGCGCAGGTGTGCGATGGGGAGGTCCCGTGAGACGAACGAGCGTGCTGCGGATGCTGGCGACCGGCGTGGTCGCCGCCGCGACCGGCGCGACGCTGCTGGCCGCGCCGGCCTGGGCGGACGACACCGCCGCGGCGCAGACGACGGACCCGGTGGGTGTCGCCCCGGCGATGACGCAGGGCCTGGACAAGACCGCCCGCGAGGGCACCCCGGCCGAGGCCGCCCGGGCCCACATCAAGGCCCACGAGGACACGTACAGGGTTCCGGTCTCCGACCTGAAGACGGTGAGGACCACCAAGGACGGCAAGCAGTCCTCGGTGCGCTTCCAGCAGAAGCACGACGGCGTCCCGGTCTTCGGCGCCGAGTACGCGGTGCAGACCCAGGCGGCGGACGGCGGCCAGCAGGTCACCTCCGCGACCGGCACGCTCTACACGGACCTCACGGTCTCCACCACGCCGAAGCTGAGCGAAGCCACCGCGAAGCAGCGGATGTTCACGCTCGACCGCGGCCTGTCCGGCGTGCTGGGCGCGAAGACCGAGGCGCACGGCCTGTCCGTGCTGCCCGACGCCCAGGGCGGCAGGCTGGCCTGGCACTTCACGGTCACCGGCGGCAGGGCGAACGGCAGCCCGGTGCGCCAGGAGGTCTACGTCGACGCGCGGGTGGGGGGCATCGCGCTCTCGTACAACAACATCGACGCGGCCGACGCGTCGCCCGCGCAGGGGACGGGCGTACGCGTCGACGGCACCGAGGCGAAGCTGGACGTCAACAAGGAGCCGGACGGCGCGTACACGCTCGTCGACTCCACGCGCGCCATGTACCCGCAGACCGGCGGCCAGATCCGTACGTACGACGCGAACCGCAAGGAGTACACGGCTGTCGCGGGCGGCCCGGTCACCGACGACATCCGGCTGGGCACATCGGCGAGCGACCGTTTCGACGGCGCCAACACCTCGTCGGGCGCGGTCGACGCGCACCTGAACGCGGCGAAGGTGTACGAGTACTACAAGAACCAGATCGGCCGCGACGGTGTCGACGGCAAGGGCGGCACGATCTACTCCGTCGTCAACGTCGCCGCGAACGGCAAGGACTACGCCAACGCCTTCTGGGACGGCTCCAAGATGGTCTACGGCCACATGGACGGCGTACCGCTGTCCGTCGGCCTGGACGTCGTCGGCCACGAGATGACGCACGGCGTCACCGAGCACTCCGCCGGGCTCGTCTACCTCAACCAGTCGGGCGCGCTCAACGAGGCGATATCCGACTACTTCGGCAACGCCATGGAGACCGCCGACAAGGGCGTCGCGATGAGCGACCCGACGTCCGGCCTCGTCGGGGAGTACCTCTGCAACGGCACCAAGCCGCTGGAGGAGTGCGCCCTGCGCGACCTGAACGACGGGCGCAACGCGCAGAAGGACTACGAGCCCATCACGCTCGACATCGACAACGGCGGAGTGCACTACAACTCCACCATCGTCGGCGGCGCGCTGTGGGACATGCGCAAGAACCTCGACAGCAAGCTCGCCGACAAGATCGTCTACCGGTCCGCGCAGAACTACCTCACCCCACTGTCCGGCTTCACCGACATGCGCAACGCGGTCGTCCTCGCGGCCAAGTCCCTGGACGTCTCGAAGGCCGATCTGGCCGTCATCACCAAGGCCTTCGACGACCACGGCATCGAGACCGGCTGGGAGAAGAAGGGCGGTACGCACGACGGCACGACCATCGGCGCCGACGTCCTGCCCGCCTACGAGGTCTACAGCGGGGTCGACGAGCAGGCCGCGCAGATCAACGGCGACGTCTACGCCATCAGCCACGGCGACGCCATCGCCTGGGACCAGGGCAGCGCCGCCTTCGGTATCACCGTGGGCCGCTTCAGCAAGAAGCCGAAGCACGAACTGGCCCAGAAGGACGCCTATCTGCTCGACCCCTCCCTGGACGACGACCGCATCGTCTTCACCCGGATCACCGCCGACGGCATCGGCATCTACCGGGCCGGTGACAAGGGCCAGGGCGCGATCAAGAAGCTGGTCGACCGCCCGGACGCGGACGAGACCGAGCCGGTGACCGAGAACGGCGCGCTCGCCTACATCAGCACCACCGCGGACGGTGAGCAGGACGTCATGCTCCGCAAGGCCGACGGCACCACGGTCAACGTGACCCCGGAGGCCGGTACCAAGGCCAGTCACCTCGCCATGAAGAACGGCCGGATCGCCTGGGCCGGCGGCGACGGCACATACGTCTACGTCCACGACATCGCGAAGGGCACCACACAGACCAAGCGGATCGCCGGCTTCCTCTTCAACTACGTCTCGGACATCCAGCTGACCTCGGACCATGTCTTCTGGCGCGAGACGGGCGGCTTCCTGATCCCGTCCTCGAAGTTCGTGTCCGCCCCGCTCGACGACCTGTCCGGGGCCGCGACGCTGCGCTACCCGTCGAGCACCTACCTCGCCCAGTTCTCGGTCAACGACGAGTACTTCGCCTACTCCACGTACGACTTCTGGGGCGCGCTCGGCTCCTGGAGCGGGCCGACGAAGGTGAAGGTCTCCAAGACCGCCGATGTGCTGGCGGGCCTCGACAGCTTCACCCGCGTCTCCTGCTCCTCCGGCTCCCAGCTGGCCCCGTCCCTCGGTGACGGCCAGCGCGTCGCCTGGCTGGACACGACCGCGGCGGCCACCGATGTGGTGACCCGCAAGACGTTCGCAGGGACCTGCGAGTAGTACCCCACCGCATCGAAGGCAGGGGCGCCCACCGCAGTCAGGTGGGCGCCCCTGCCCATGTCGAAGCGGAGACGCGGATGCGGAGAAACAGAGAGCGGATGCGGAGATACAGAGATACGGGGTGAGTCACTCCGTATCGACTCCTATGGTGGGGTGGACGCGGCGGAACGGGAGAGGGTCCATGACGGCACGGAGCACCGACGAGACACGGCTGGCCCTGGCGCTCCGCGCGACGCCGCCCTCCGACGCGCTCAGCGAGCAGATCCTGGACGCCGCGCGCGAGCAGTTCATGACCTTCGGGCTGCGCCGCTCCACCGTCGACGACGTCGCCAAACGCGCCAGGGTCTCGCGAGTGACCGTGTACCGCCGGATCGGCAACAAGGACAGCCTCGTCTCCGCGTGTCTGCTGCGCGAGTACCGTCGCTTCGTCGTGGAGGTCGACGAGGCCGTGGCCGCGCTGCCCACGACGGAGGACCGGCTGGTCGAGGGCTTCGCCGCGGTGCTCCGGCACATCCGCGAGCATCCGCTCGTCGGAGGTCTGCTGAGGCTGGAGCCCGAGACGATGCTGCCGTTCCTGACCCTGGAGAGCGGACCGGCCTTCCTCGCCATCCGCGACTACCTGGCCGACCGGCTCCGTGACGCCCGGCGCGCGGAGGGCCGGCCGGCGAGCGACCCGACTCCGGTCGCCGAACTGATGGTGCGGATCACCGTCTCCTTCCTCCTCAACCCCGTCAGCTGTTTCGAGCTGGACGACGACACCCAGGTGCGGGAGTTCGCCCGCCGCTATCTGGTGCCGCTGCTCGCTGCCGGGTAGCTCCACCGGCGTGGCCGTCCCTCTCGTCGGGCAGGGGTTCCACGGGGCGGCTGCGGGCCCAGTTCGGTCCGAGGTCGTCGAGCCGCCAGCCGAAGGGGTACGAACGGGGCCGCGGGCGCGCGGGAAATCTGCGTGGCCGGGCCGGCAGCCTGCGGACACACTGTGCCCGCAGGCGCAGGGCCGCCGACGCCGAGGCCCGCACCCACCGCGGCTGCGGCCTGAAGCCCAGCGCCGCCAGCAGCGGCTCGTCCAGCAGTCCGAGGGCGAATCTCGCCACCAGAGGCCGTAACGGGCGCGGATACCAGCTCGCGATCACGCGGAACGTGGCGTTCGCGACCCGCCGGTTCGCCGGGTCGTACGCGAACATCCGCTCCTCGTAGGAGTCGAGAAACCGCTCGAACCCCTCATAGGTGTCGGGCGCCCCCTCGATGCCCATCATCGCCGCCGTCTTGCGGCCGGCCTCCACCAGCGCCTGGACCTCCTGGGCGCACAGGGGACGCCAGCCGAACCGGTCGATCCAGCGCTTCGGCCCCACGACCGTGGTCGCGAGGACATAGCGGAAGTCGTCGTCCGGGATCCTGTACTTGCCGTGGATCCGGTTGAGATGACGCGCGGCCGCCCGCCCGCGCTCCGAGTCGAAGCCGTCGGCGGCCATCTCGTACCCGATCAGCACCGTGTCGTCGTACCGCTTCTGCCCGGCCCGTTCGAACTCCTGGGTCCGGTCGAGGAGCACGGAGATCCGGGGCACGCCGTAGTCCCGGAGGAAAGCGACACTCACCCCCTGCCGGTAGTCCCAGGGGAACTCGTACTGAGAGATCAGCCGAAGGATCTCGGCGTAGTCGCGCGCCGGATCCATCCGGCGTATCTCGTGCAGGCGGCTGTATCGGCCCATGGTGCGCCCTCCTGTCCGGGTGCCGACTCCCTGCGGGGCCGCTCCTGCGGGTTGTCGCTGCGCGACGGACCAACTCGCCTTCCATTCAAGGAATATGAAGGACCGCCCGGCCCGGGAGTCAAAGTTACAAATACTATCGACTTGTTTCACGAGTTCCGTCAACACCGCGGACGACCGGGCATGCGTCGGGGTGCCGCGGGGGGCCGGTGCGCATGACTTCCCAAGCGCTCGCATACTGGATCACACAGGGGGCCGGGCGCCGGGCCGTGCGCCCGCCGACCGTCGGGAGCAGCCATGAACAGCGGACCGGCCAGGGGCGCCGACCCCGTACCGCCGCCGCCCGGCGGTGTGCTCTGGAGCCTTTCGGGCGACATCCGGGCCCTGCTGATGCTGCCTGCCGCGCTCACCCTCCAGGTCGCCCACCCGGCGGTCGGTGCCGGCGTCGACGAGCACTCCGTCTTCCGCACGGACCCCTGGGGACGCGGCGAGAGATCCCTGCGCTCGCTCCAGCTCTGGGTGTACGGGGGCGAGGAGGCGGCCGAGGAGGGGCGCCGGCTGCGCCGCCTGCACCGCACCATCCAGGGCACCGACACCCGGGGACGCCGCTACCACGCGCTGTCGCCCGCGAACTACGCGTGGGTGCACGCCACCGGCTTCCCGGTCTACCAGCACGCCGCGCGCTATCTCGTGCGCCCGCTCACCGCTGCGCAGGAGCGGGCGCTGTACCGGGAGTGGCTCCAGGTCGGCCGGATCCTCGGCATCCACGACCGGGACATGCCGCAGACGATCGAGGAGTTCTGGCCGTACTTCCGCAAGGTGCTCGCCGAGGAGATCGAGGCGACCGCGGTCGTCGAGGACCTGATCGCCACCGATCGTCCCGTGCCTCCGCCGGACCGCGGGCCGCTGCCGCTCCGGCTGCTGCTGAGGGTGTTGTGGCCGGTGCTGTTCCCGCCCCTGGCCCGGTTCCGGCGGTTCGTCACCGTCGGGCTGATGCCGCCGGAGGCACGCGAGGCGATCGGGCTGGAGTGGACGGACGAGCAGGAGCGCGCACTGCGGCGGTTCTGCGGGGTGGTGCGGCGTGTGGTGCCGGTGCTCCCCGAGCGGCTGCGCTATCTGCCGTACGCGCGCAGGGCGCGGGCGGCCCACCGGCAGGGCCTCCGGAGCGGGGGAGGGCTCAGGCGGAAGCCCGGCGGACCAGCTCGGTCGGCGTGATCACCGGTTCCTGCTCGTCGCCCCCGGCCTCGCCGTTGAGGCGGTTCATCAGCATCCTTACCATCAACCGGCCCATTCCTTCCACGTCCTGACGGACCGTCGTCAGAGCGGGCTCGGTGGCCTCGGCTATCGACACCATGTCGTCGAAGCCGACCAGGGCCACCTCGTCCGGCACCCCGCGCCCGCGCTCGCGCAGCACCCGCAGGGCGCCCGACGCCATCAGGTCGTTGGCGGCGAAGACCGCGTCGAGACCGGGGTGGCGGTCGAGCAGCTCCGCCATTGCCCGCGCGCCGCCCTCGACGGTGAAGTCCCCGTCCGCCAGCAGGGCCGGATCGGCGTCGGGCAGCACATCGCGGTAGCCGTCGATGCGGTCGAGGGCCGAGGTCTGGTCGCGCGGCCCGGCGATGTGCGCGATCCGCCGCCGGCCCAGGGCGACGAGATGGCGTACGGCCTCGGCCGCGCCGCCCCGGTTGTCGCAGTCGACGTACGGGACGGCCGGTTCCGACGCGGCGCCGGGCCGGCCCGGACGGCCGCCGTAGACCGTGGGTACCCGGAACCTGCGGATGATCGCGGGGAGTTCGTCGTCGGTGTGCAGCGAGAAGGCCAGCACCCCGTCCACATGGCCGCCGGCCAGATAGCGGGCGACCCGGTCGAAGTCTCCCCTTCCCTCCACCAGGAGCAGGACCAACTGGGAGTCGTGAAGGGTCAGTTCCCGGCTGATGCCACGGATCTGCTGGGAGAAGAACGGGTCGGAGAAGATCCGGAACTCCGGCTCGTCGATGATCACGGCGACCGCGCCGTTGCGCCGGGTGACCAGGGTCCGGGCGGCATGGTTCGGCACGTATCCGAGCTCCTCGACCGCCTTGCGCACCTGGTCCACGAGCGGCTTGCGCACCCCCGCCCCGCCGTTCACCACCCGGGAGACGGTCGCCCGGGAGACCCCGGCACGGGCCGCCACGGCCTCCAGCGTGGGGCGGGCGTCACGAACGGAATCGTGGGACGGACCGGGCAAGGGACGCTCCTCGTACACGCGGGATCGGGCCGGAGACGGCCGGGCCGGCCGGACAGCACCGACGCCATCAGCCTAACCGGCGCCGCCGGCCCGCCGCCGGGAACCACCGCCCCCACCAGGGGAAAGGGGCAGCGGTGCCCGGGCCCGTCAGCGGTGGTCGTGCACGGAGTCCGTCGCGGCGATCTTCTTCCAGGAGGCGGGCCGCGCGGGCTGCCCGGTGGCGTGCAGGGCGTGTGTCCCGGCTGCCGCAGGGGCCTCGGGCCGCGTCGGCTGGAACAGCCAGGTGTCGAAGAAGGCGGCGAGCGGCTTGCCCGAGACCCGCTCCGCATAGGCGACGAAGTCGCTCACGCCGGCGTTCCCGTACGCGTGCTCCGCGGGCCAGCCCTTCAGCAGCGCGAAGAACGTCTCGTCGCCCAGCTCGTCGCGCAGCGCCTGGAGCGCCAGCGCGCCCCGGTCGTAGACGGCCGCGTCGAACTGGTCGTCGGGGCCCGGGTCTCCGGGCTTCACCGTCCAGAAGGCGTCGTCCGCGGGGTGCAGCGCGTAGGTGTAGTCCGCCAGCTCCTGCGCGGTTCCCTCGCCCTCCTTCTCCGACCACAGCCACTGGCTGTAGCGGGCGAAGCCCTCGTTGATCCAGATGTCCTTCCAGCCCTTGAGGGACACACTGTCGCCGTACCACTGGTGCGCCAGCTCATGGACGACGACCGAGACGTTCGCACCGTTCGCGAACTGCTTCGGGCTGTAGAACGGCCGGGTCTGGGTCTCCAGCGCGAAGCCGCTCGTCACATTGGGGGAGTATCCGCCCAGCGCGTCGAAGGGGTATGGCCCGAAGACCTCCGTCAGCCACTCGGCGACCTCGGCGCTCCGCTCGATGCTGGCCCGCGCCGCTCCGGCGTTGGCGCCGAGGTCCTTGCTGTACGCGTTGACGACCGGTAGCCCGTCCGACGTGGTGTCGGTGGTGATGTCGAACCTCCCGACCGCCAGCGTCGTCAGATACGTCGCCTGCGGCTTGCTGGAGCGCCAGTTGAAGC
Source organism: Streptomyces sp. NPDC002403 (assembly GCF_053593015.1). Lineage (NCBI taxonomy): Bacteria > Bacillati > Actinomycetota > Actinomycetes > Kitasatosporales > Streptomycetaceae > Streptomyces > Streptomyces sp. NPDC002403. The sequence continues at coordinate 140,787 of NZ_JBSFBQ010000013.1, forward strand.
GGGTCCAGCCGAGCTTCGAACTCTGCGACTGCAGCGTGCCGTTGCTGATCGCCTGGGTGCCGTCCGGGACGGACACGGAGATGTCGTACGTCGCCTTGTCCAGCGGGTGGTCGTTGCTGGGGAACCACCACGCGGCCGACTCCGGCTCCTGGGCGGCCACCGCGCCGTCGGGGGTGCGGACCCATGAGGTCCAGCCGTTGATCTTCACCTCGGAGGGCTTCCCGGCGTACCGCACGACCACCGAGATCGCCCTGCCCTTCGCCAGCGGGGCCGCCGGGGTGATCTCCAGCTCCTGCTCGCCGTTCTTCACATGGCCGGCCTTCTTGCCGTTCACCCGCACCTCGGAGACGTCCAGCCCGAAGTCCAGGTCGAAGCGGGAGAGTTCCTGGGTGGTCGTGGCGAGGATCGTCGCCGTGCCCTCCAGCAGATCGGTCGAGGGCTGGTACTTCAGCCGCAGGTCGTAGTGGGACACGTCGTAGCCGCCGTTGCCGCTGGCCGGGTAGTAGGGGTCGCCGATGCCCGGGGCGCCCACGGTGCCTTCGGCGGCCGAGGCCGGGATCGCCAGCAGCAGGGAGGCCGCGAGTGCGCTCGGGACGATGAGTCTGCGGTGCACGGAATGCTCCAAGTGGTCGGGGCGAATGATCTTTCGAACCGTCACGTCGACACTATTCAGCGACCACGGCATCAGTCGTGTCCATGGCCGCAGCTGTCACACGATCGCCATTCGGCCGCCACCGCGGCAGTACGATTTCGCGCCATGATCACGCCGTATGCGCCACTGATCGCCCTCTGTCGCCGCGGAGTTGACCGGGGTACCTTCCGCCCATGCCGAATCGTGCGCGAGGCCCCCGTCCGAGGTACAGATCGCTGGTGGTGGCGGCCGTCGCCGCCCTGACGGCCGTCCTGCTGTCACCGGCAGGCGCACAGGGCGCGAGCCCCGGGAAGGAGCGGCCGGCACAGAGCAGACCCGTCTACTCGTACGAGAACGCCGTCCGCGAATCGGTCTGGGTCGACACCGGACTGGACGGCGACGAGGACGGGCGGAGCGACCGCGTCGCCGTCGACATCGTCAGGCCGCGCGAACCCGCGGGGCAGGGCCGGAAGATCCCCGTGATCATGGACGCCAGCCCGTACTATTCCTGCTGCGGGCGTGGCAACGAGAGCCAGCTCAAGACGTATGACGCCGATGGCCGGCCCGTCCAGTTCCCGCTCCACTACGACAACTACTTCGTGCCGCGCGGCTACGCCTTCGTCGCCGTCGATCTGGCCGGTACCAATCGCTCAGACGGCTGCGTCGATGTCGGAGGCCGCTCGGACGTGCAGTCCGCCAAGGCCGTGATCGACTGGCTGAACGGACGCGCCCGCGGCTACACCACCCGCACCGGCAACGCCCGCGCCAGGGCCGGCTGGTCCAACGGCCGCACCGGAATGATCGGCAAGAGCTACGACGGCACGATCGCCAACGGTGTCGCCGCGACCGGTGTGGACGGGCTGCGGACCATCGTGCCCATCGGCGCCATCTCCTCCTGGTACGACTACTACTTCGCCCAGGGAGCGCCGCTCTACGACAGCGGCCCCGAATGGCTCTCCGACTACGTGGAGAGCCCGGAGGCGCGCGGACGCTGCGCCGCCGTCCAGCAGCGGCTCGTCGACGGGGCGCCGCGCACCGGCGACTGGACGAAGCTCTGGAGCGGACGCGACTACGTGAAGGACGCCCGCAAGGTGCGCGCCAGCGTCTTCGCCGTCCACGGCATGCAGGACCTCAACGTCCGCACCAAGCACCTCGGCCAGTGGTGGGACGCGCTCGCCGACCGGGGCGTGGAGCGCAAGATCTGGCTCTCCCAGACCGGCCACGTCGACCCGTTCGACTACCGGCGCGCCGAATGGGTCGACACGCTGCACCGCTGGTTCGACCACTACCTCCTCGGCTACGACAACGGCATCGACCGCGAACCGATGGCCGACATCGAACGCCACCCCGACCAGTGGTCCACCGACCGGGTCTGGCCGCCCCGCACCACCCACGCCACCACCGTGCGCCCCGGTGCCGGGAGCGCGCCGGGCGTCGGCACCCTGTCCCTGCGGACGGCCCGCCCCGGTGCCACCGAGACGTTCACCGACGACCCGGCCCAGAGCGAGACGGAGTGGGCCGCCGACCTGGACCGGACCACGAGCGCCAAGGCTGGGTTCCGCACCGCGCCGCTCACCGCCGACCTCAGGCTCTCCGGATCCTCCGCGGTGACCGTCACCGCCACCCCGACCACCTCGACCGCCCACCTCTCCGCGGTCCTCGTGGACATCGGCCCCGACACCATCCGCGACTACGGCTCGTCCGGGGAGGGCATCACCACCCTCACCACCCGCAGCTGCTGGGGCGCGAGCACCACGGGGGACAGCTCCTGCTTCAAGGAGACCAGGGCCCGGACCACCACCGTCGACCGGACCGTGGTCAGCCGCGGCTGGGCCGACCTCGGTACGTACGCCTCCCCCGGGAAGGGCCGCCCGCTCGTCCCCGGCCGGGCCGTCACCCTCACCATCGACCTGGCGGCCACCGACCATGTCGTCCCGGCCGGACACCGCCTGGCCCTCATCGTCGCCGGCACCGACCGCGACCTCATCGACCCGCCGGACTCCACCCCCACGCTCACTCTCGACCTGGCCCGGACCTCCGCGAAGCTGCCGTTCGTCGGTGGCGCCGGCGCCTTCGTCCGGGCCACCACGGGTTCCGCGTCCGCGACCGCCGTGTCCCGGGCGGACGCCGTCCGGGGCGTGACGCCGCCGCGGCCCGCCGCCCGTGTACCGGGTGGCGTCCGACCGTAACGGCTCGCCCGACCGCGAAGGGCCCTTCCTGAGAGGGGCCCTTCGCACCGCTTGTTGATCCCCGGAGGGGAGCGCTGCGTGTGGTACTGCCTACGGAGAGCGAAATGTCTGCTTCCGTGAAAGGTGCCCTTCGTGTCGCAGGACGAACAGAGAACGGGTGGCCGGGGCGAGCTGCCGGTGACGGCGGACCTCCCCGGCGACCCGGACCGGAACCGGCACCCCACGACGGACCGGGTGGTGTTCGGCGTCACCGCCGTCCTCACCCTGGCCTTCGTGGTCTGGGGAGCCACCGCCACCGACTCGCTGCAGGACATCTCCAGCTCCATGCTCAACGGGCTGATCCACAACGGCGGTTGGGCCTTCATGCTCGCCGCCTCCGGCTTCGTCGTCTTCGCTCTCTGGCTCGCCGTCAGCCGCTACGGCAAGATCTCCCTCGGCCAGGAGGGGGAGGAGCCGGAGTTCAGGACCGTGTCCTGGGTCGCCATGATGTTCAGCGCCGGCATGGGCATCGGCCTGATGTTCTACGGGGTCAGCGAGCCGCTGGCCCACTTCACCAACCCGCCGCCCGGCACCCACCCGGCCGACGCCGCCGAGGCGATGCAGACGGCGATGGCCACCACCCTGTTCCACTGGACGCTGCACCCCTGGGCGATCTACGCCGTCGTCGGCCTGGCCATCGCGTACAGCACCTTCCGGCGCCGCAGAAGGCAGACGGTCAGCGCCGTCTTCGAGCCGCTCATCGGATCCCGGCGGGCCCACGGTGGTCTCGGGCGGCTGATCGACATCCTCGCCATCTTCGCGACCCTCTTCGGCTCCGCCGCGTCACTGGGACTGGGCGCCCTCCAGATCGGCAGCGGCTTCCACGAACTGCACTGGAAGGAGAAGACCGGCACCGGGCTCCTGGTCCTGATCATCGCCGCACTGACCGTGGCCTTCGTCGCCTCGGCGGTCTCCGGTGTGGAGAAGGGCATCCAGTGGCTCTCCAACACCAACATGGTGCTCGCCCTGGTCCTCGCCCTCTTCGTCTTCGTCGCCGGCCCCACCATCATCGTGCTCGACCTGCTGCCCACCTCGATCGCCGCCTACTTCGGCAACCTCGCCCAGCTCGCCGGCCGCACCGAGGCGACCGGCAAGGGCGAGGTGGCCGAGTGGCTCGGCAACTGGACCGTCTTCTACTGGGCCTGGTGGATCTCCTGGACGCCCTTCGTCGGCATGTTCATCGCCCGGATCAGCCGCGGCCGGACGATCCGGCAGTTCATCGGCGGGGTCATCCTGGTGCCCAGCGCGGTCAGCCTGGTCTGGTTCGCGATCTTCGGCGGTACGGCGATCGATCTGCAGGAGGCCGGCAGGCTCGGCAAGGCCGTCACCCAGGAGGCGCAGCTCTTCGGAGTGCTCCAGCAGTTCCCGATTCCCACGGTGATGAGCCTGCTGGTGATGATCCTGGTCGGCATCTTCTTCGTCTCGGGTGCCGACGCCGCCTCCATCGTGATGGGCACGCTCTCCCAGAAGGGCGTCCTCGAACCGGCCAGGTGGGTCGTCGTCTTCTGGGGCGTGGTCACCGGCGCCGTGGCCGCGATCATGCTGCTCATCGGCAACGGCAAGGGCGACGCGCTCGCCGGACTCCAGAACCTGACGATCCTGGTCGCCGCGCCGTTCACCCTCGTCATGATCGGCATGTGCGTGGCACTGGTGCGGGACCTGCGCCAGGACCCGCTGATCGTACGGCGCGAGTTCGGCGTCGAAGCGGTCGAGTCCGCGGTCATCGAGGGGCACGCGAAGTACGCCGGCGACTTCGAGATCCGGATCGGTCCGGGCGGCAGCGAGGTCACCACCGGACTCCACGGGGGCCACGACCCGCGACCGGGCACCTCCGGCCCGACGGGTCCTCCGGGCGACGGCTGAGGACGCTCCTGCCCGGCCCCGGTACGACAGGGCCTAGGATCGACACCCTGATGACTGCCACTCTCGTCGCCAAGGACCTCGCCGCCGGACACGGCGACCGCACACTCTTCGCCGGACTCGACCTCGTCGTCGCGCCCGGTGACGTGATCGGTCTCGTCGGAGTCAACGGGGCCGGAAAATCGTCCCTGCTCCGGCTCCTCGCCGGACTCGACCGGCCGGAGGAGGGCGAGCTGCGGCTCTCCCCTCCCACCGCCACCGTCGGTCACCTCCCGCAGGAGCCGGAACGGCGCGCGGGGGAGACCGTGCGGGAGTTCCTGGCCCGCCGCACCGGCGTCGCCGACGCCCAGGCCGCGATGGACGCGGCGACGCAGGGCCTCGTCGACGGGGCACCGGGTGCGGACGACGCGTACTCCGAGACGCTGGAGCGCTGGCTGGCCCTCGGCGGCGCGGACCTGGACGAGCGTGCCGAGGAGGTCGCGGCCGAGCTCGGGCTGACCGTCGGCCTCGACCTGCCGATGGCCGCGCTCTCCGGCGGCCAGGCCGCCCGCGCCGGCCTGGCCTCGCTCCTCCTGTCCCGCTACGACGTCTTCCTGCTGGACGAGCCCACCAACGACCTCGACCTGGACGGCCTGGAGCGGCTGGAGCGCTATGTCTCGGGGCTCCGCGCGGGCACGGTGGTCATCAGCCACGACCGCGAATTCCTGATGCGCACGGTCACCAAGGTCCTCGAACTGGACCTGGCCCAGCAGCAGATCAATCTGTACGGCGGCGGATACGCGGCCTATCTGGAGGAGCGCGAGCGCGCCCGCAGGCACGCCCGCGAGGAGTACGAGGAGTACGCGGACAAGCGCGCCGCTCTCGAAGGGCGCGCCCAGATGCAGCGCTCCTGGATGGACAAGGGCGTCAAGAACGCCCGCCGCAAGGCCACCGACTCCGACAAGCTCGGCCGCAAGTTCCGCAGCGAGTCGAGCGAGAAGCAGGCCGCCAAGGCCCGGCAGACCCAGCGCATGATCGAACGGCTCGAAGCCGTCGACGAACCGCGCAAGGAATGGGAACTGCGGATGGAGATCGCCGCCGCACCCCGCTCCGGCTCGGTGGTGGCCACCCTGCGCGAAGCGTGCGCCGTACGCGGCGACTTCGCCTTCGGCCCGGCATCGCTGCAGATCGACTGGGCGGACCGGGTCGCCATCACCGGCGCCAACGGGGCGGGCAAGTCCACCCTCCTCGCCGCGCTCCTGGGCCGCCTCCCGCTCGACTCCGGCCACGCGGTGCTCGGCTCGGGGGTGGTGGTCGGCGAGGTCGACCAGGCCCGCAAGCTCTTCCACGGCTCGGAGTCGCTCCTGGAGGCGTTCTGCGCGGCCGTGCCCGACACCGATCCGGCCGAAGTACGCACGCTGCTCGCCAAGTTCGGCCTGCGCGCCGACCATGTGATGCGGCCCGCCACGACGCTCTCCCCGGGTGAGCGCACCCGGGCGGCGCTCGCCCTGCTCCAGGGCCGGGGCGTCAATCTCCTGGTGCTCGACGAGCCCACGAACCATCTCGACCTGCCCGCGATCGAGCAACTGGAATCGGCCCTGGAGTCGTACCCGGGCACGCTGCTGCTGGTCACGCACGACCGGCGCATGCTGGAGGCCGTGCGGACGACGCGGCGCGTCGAGGTGGCGGAGGGAAGGGTGACGGAGGTCTGAGCCCGGGCCGCTCCGGCCTGGTATGCCAAAAGGTTCGGATCTTGCGTTCCTGCGCCTTGCGTCGGCGGGTCATTTGCGACCAAGCGCCCATACTTCTCGGTGGCATCAAAATTTGGTATGCCAAGTGTTAGTGTCGGTTCGGCCAAGGACCGCCGTCCGGCCGGAACGGCCCTGATACGCATCCGCAGGAGGCCCCGTGCGAACCCGCTGGCGCGCCGCCCACATCCTCGCCCACCATGACGGCGGTCACGCGCTGCTGCGCGGCGGCGAGATCGTGTGGGACGGATCCACCATCGCGTACGTCGGAAAGCGGTACGACGGCCCCGTGGACGAGGAACTGGACCTCGGCGAGGCGCTGGTGATGCCCGGGCTCATCGACCTGGACGCCCTCACCGACATCGACCACCTCGTCCTGGACTCCTGGGCGGCGCCGGATACCGGCGGCGGACTCCTCTGGTCGCGGGAGTACTTCACCGACCGGCGTCACGACGTCTTCACACCGGCCGAACGGGCCACCGTCCGCGAGTACGCACTCGTCCAGCTCGCGCTGCACGGCATCACCACCTACATGCCCATCGCCTCGGAGGTCCACAGCGCCTGGGCCGAGCCGTACGACGAACTCGTCGCCATGGCGGAGACCTCCCGGCGGATCGGCCTGCGGGGCTACCTGGGCCCCGCCTACCGGTCCGGCGTCAATGTGACACTGCCCGACGGCAGCCGCGGCGTCGAGTTCGACGAGGAGCGCGGCCGCGACGGGCTGCGGGACGCCGTGCGCTTCCTCGACCACGTGGCCGGACTGGACGACCCGCTGGTCAACGGCGTACTGCTGCCGTGCCGCATCGAGACACTCACCGAAGAACTCCTGCGGGAGACCGCCGCGATCGCGCGCCGGCGCGACGCCCTCGTACGGCTCCACTGCCTGCAGGGCATGCACGAACGGGACCTGGTGCGCCGGCTGCACGGCACCACGCCCCTGCGCCTGCTCGAACGCGCCGGGCTGCTGGACACCCGGCTCCTCGTCCCGCACGGCATCGTCATCGACCGGCATCCCGGTGTGCACGGCGAGGACCGCGGCGATTTGGCGACCCTCGCGGCGGCCGGCGTCTCGGTCGTCCACTGCCCGCAGACCTCGCTGCGCTACGGCCAGGTGCTGCACTCCTTCGACGCGTACCGGAAGGCCGGGGTCAACCTCTGCCTGGGCACCGACTCCTTCCCCCCGGACCTGATCCGGGGCATGGACCTCGGCGTCCACCTCGCGAAGGTCGTCGACGGGCGCGCCGACGCGGCGCCCGCCGAGCGCTACGTCGAGGCGGCCACGCTCGGCGGCGCCCGCGCGCTGGGCCGCACCGACCTCGGCCGGCTGGAGCCGGGTGCCCAGGCGGACCTGGTCGCGTTCCGGCTGGACGACATCCGCGACGGCGTGCAGGACGACCCCGTCCGCACCTTCCTGCTGAACGGCACCGCCCGGCAGGCCACCCACTCCGTCGTGGCCGGACGCCCGGTCATGACCGACGGCCGCATCCCCGGCGTGGACCCGGTCAACCTGCGCCGCCGCGCCCAGGACCTGTTCGACAGGATGCGCGAGGCCTACAGCGAACGCGACGTGCGGCGCCGCGGCGCCGATGAGCTGTTCCCGCCGACGTTCCCGCCGTTCCGGGAGACGCGCTCTTGACCGAGTCCGGACCGTCCCACGTCGAGCACGCCGAGCGGACGATCCGTACCCGCGTCCTCAGCGGCGCGTACCCGCCCGGCTCGCGGCTGCGCGAACGCGAACTCTCCGACGCGCTGGGCGTATCGCGCATCCCCGTCCGCGAGGCACTCACCCGGCTGACGGGGGAGGGCCTGGTGGTGATCTCGCCACGACGTGGCGCCTGGGTGCGCAACCTCTCGCTCCGCGACGTGGCCGAACTCTTCGACCTCCGGCTGAGCCTGGAGGTGTTCGCCGCGCGCCGGGCCGCCGAGGCCTGCGCCGGCGGACGCGGCGGTGAGCGGCTGCGGGAGCTCATGGAGGCGGCCGGGGACGCCACCCGGCGCGGCGACATCGACGAGATCCCGGCCGCCAACACCGCCCTGCACGCGGAGATCGTCACGATGACCGGCAACCGCCTGCTCCAGGACGCCCTGCAGCCCTCGCTCGGTCTGGTGCAGTGGCTCTTCACCCTCACCGGCGGCCTCGACCCGCGCGTCCAGTGCACCGAGCACCAGGACATCTGCGCCGCGATCCACGCCGGCAAGCCCGACCTGGCCGATGCCCTCGCCTACGCGCACATCGAGAGGGGCCGCGGCCCCTCCCTGGCGGCCCTGGCCGAGGTGCTCCCGGCCGAGTGACCGGCGGCGGCAGGACGGCCGCCGCCGGAGAACCGCGCACCGGCACCCGAGACAAGGAGATCCACCACATGCTGATCACGAACGTCCGCCCCTGGGGCGGCGAACCCAGCGACATCGAGATCGAGAACGGTGCGATAGCCGCGATCACCCCGCACGACCCGGACCGTACCGAGGACGGCGACACCGTGGCAGGACGGGGACGGCTCGCCCTTCCGTCGTTCTCCGACGTCCACTGCCACCTGGACTCCACCCGCATCGGGCTCCCCTTCCGCCCCCACACCGGCGCACCCGGTGTCTGGGCCATGACCATGAACGACCGCGCCCACTGGCGCGAGGACGAATGGAGCGTCGCCGAGCGGGCCACGTACACCCTGGGCCGCATGATCGAGCGCGGCACCACCCGCGTCCGCAGCTACGCGCAGATCGACGCGGACTGCGGCCTGGAGCGGTTCGAGGGCGTGCTCGCCGCCAAGGAGGCGCACGCCGGCCGCTGCGAGGTCGAGATCATGGCCTTCCCGCAGGCCGGTCTGCTCAAGGAGAAGGGCGTGCCGGAGCTGATGGACCGGGCCCTGTCCGCGGGCGCGGCCGTGGTCGGCGGCATCGATCCCTGCACCCTGGACCGGGACCCGGTACGCCATCTGGACATCGTGTTCGACCTCGCCGAGCGCCACCGGGCACCGGTCGACATCCACCTCCACGAGCCCGGGCCGCTGGGCGTGTTCAGCGTCGACCTGATCCTGGAGCGGGTGCGCGCCCTCGGCATGGCCGGCCAGGTGACACTGTCGCACGCGTACGACCTCGGCGGTGTCGACGAGGCGACGACGAGGCGGCTCATCGAGGAGTTCGCCGAGCTGGACATCGCGATGGCGACCGTCGCGCCCGCGCAGCACCGGGCGCTGCCGCTGGCCGATCTGACGGCCGCCGGTGTGCGGGTCGGCCTCGGCGAGGACGGCCAACGCGACTTCTGGTCGCCGTACGGCAACGGGGACATGCTGGACCGCACCTGGCAGCTGGCCTTCACCAACCGCTACCGGGCCGACGAGCTGATCGAGCACTGCATGGCCGTCGCCGGTCGTGGCGGTGCCTCGATCCTGCGTCCGGAGCTGCCGCGCCTGACGTCGGTGGCCGACCGGCCCGGTGTCTCGGTGGGCGACGCCGCCGATCTGCTGCTGGTCGACGGCGAGACCGTGACGTCCGCCGTGATGGACCGCGGGAACGACCGTACGGTGCTGCACGCCGGACGCGTCGTCGCGGACGGTATGGAGCTCGTCGGCTGACCCGGGCGCACATACGCCGGAGCCCGTCCACCACGTGGTGGACGGGCTCCGGCGTATGTGCCGCGGTGCTACGCGGCGGCCTTCGCGGCATCCGGCACGGTACTGTCGTCCGCCACCAGGTGGCAGGCCACCTGGCGCGGCGCCGCTTCCGGGCCGCCCTCGCCCGGCAGCGTCCGCAGCACCGGCGACTCGGTACGGCACCGGTCGGTGGCCAGCGGACACCGGGTGTGGAAATGGCAGCCGGGCGGCGGGTCCAGCGGGCTGGGCAGCTCGCCGCCGAGCACGATCCGGCTGCGGCCCCGCTGCTCGGCGGGGTCGGGCACCGGCGCCGCGGACAGCAGCGCCTGGGTGTAGGGATGCCTGGGCGCCGCGAACAGCTCGGCGGCCGGGGCCTGTTCGACGATCCGGCCCAGATACATCACCGCGATGCGGTCCGCCAGATACTCCACCGCAGCCAGGTCGTGGGTGATGAAGAGGCAGCCGAAGCCCCGGTCGCGCTGGAGGTCCGCGAGCAGGTTGAGCACCGAGGCCTGGACCGACACATCGAGCGCCGAGGTCGGCTCGTCGGCCACCAGCAGCGCGGGGTCGACCGACAGGGCGCGGGCGATGGAGACCCGCTGGCGCTGGCCACCGGACAGCTCATGGGGGTTGCGGTCCGCCAGCTCGGGCCGCAGACCGACCTGGGCGAGCAGCTCGTCCACCCGGTCCGCGGCCTCGGCGCGGTTCGCCATGCCGTGCAAGCGCAGCGGCTCCGCAATGATCTGACGAATCGTCATGCGCGGGTTGAGTGAGGACGACGGGTCCTGGAACACCAGGTGGAAGTCCTTGCGCAGGGGCCGGAGCGCACGCGGCGTGAGCGTGGTGACGTCCGTGCCGTTGATCTCCACGCTGCCGCCGGTCGGACGGTCCAGGCGGACCACGCAGCGTCCCACGGTCGACTTGCCGCTGCCCGACTCCCCGACGAGGCCGACGACCTCACCCGGCAGAATCGTCAGCGACACACCGTCCACCGCCTTCACGGTGCCGCCCGACGCGTCGAAGTGCCGCTTGAGGTCGCGCACGGCCAGCACCGGGGTGACGGTCCCCGCGGTGCCGGCGGGTGGGGTGGGGCTGGCGGTCATCGGACGGTTCCCTTGCTCGGATCGGGACGGGACGGGTCGGTGCCGGCCGGGTGGTGGCAGGCGATCAGATGGGGCCCGGCGGCCTGCCGCAGCGGGGGACGGCTCGTCAGGCAGTCCGCGTCGGCCGACGCGCACCGCGGCGCGAAGCCGCATCCCACGGGCTGCTCGCGCAGATCGGGCACCAGCCCGGGGATCTCGTTGAGCCGGGTCCGGCCGCCCTCGCCGCGGCTGCCGGGACGCAGTACGGCACCGAGCAGGCCCCGGGTGTACGGGTGCTGCGGCGAGGCGAACAGTTCGTCCACCGGGGCCTGTTCGACCGGGCGGCCCGCGTACATCACCAGGACCCGGTCAGCGGTGTCCGCGACGACCCCGAGGTCGTGGGTGATCAGCACGATCGCGGTGCCCAGCCGGTCCCGCAGGGAGCGCAGTACATCGAGGATGCCCGCCTGCACCGTCACATCGAGCGCGGTGGTCGGCTCGTCCGCGATCAGCACCGCGGGGTCGCACGCCACGGCGATCGCGATCATCACCCGCTGCCGCATGCCGCCGGAGAGCTGGTGAGGATACTCGTCCACCCGCTTGCGCGGGGCCGGGATGCCGACGATGCCTAGCAGTTCGACCGCCCGCTCCCTGGCCTCGCCCCGGCTCAGACCCTGGTGCCGGCGGAGGACCTCGGTGATCTGCCGTCCGACGGTGAGCACCGGATTGAGCGAGGTCATCGGCTCCTGGAAGATCATCGAGAGCCGACGGCCGCGCAGCGAGCGCAGCTGCTTCTCCGGCGCGCCGACCAGCTCCTGACCGTCGAGGGTGATCGACCCGCCGACCCGGGCGGTCGGCGGCAGCAGCCCCATCACGGCCATCGAGGTGACGGACTTGCCGCACCCCGACTCGCCGACCACGGCCAGCACCTCGCCGGGCGCCAGGTCGTAGGAGACCCCGTCCACGGCGTGCACGGTGCGTTCCGCGCCGTGGAAGGAGACCGACAGATCGCGGACCCGGAGCACCGGACCGGAGCCGTCGCGGGGGCCGGGCACGGGCGCGGTGGACGTTTCGACTTCGGTCACCGGGAACCTCCGCGGGGGTCGAGGATGTCGCGTACGCCGTCACCGAGCAGGTTGAACGCCAGGGTGGCGAGCACGATGACCAGACCGGGGAAGACCGCCATCCAGGGCGCGTCCGCGATGAAGGGCTGGGCGCTGGAGAGCATCACACCGAGCGAGGGGGCGGGCGGCTGCACCCCGAGGCCGAGGAAGCTGAGCACCGCCTCGCCGATGATCGCGGACGGGATGCCCACGGTGGCCTGCACGATCAGCGTCGAGGTCGCGTTCGGCAGGATGTGGCGGAAGAGGATCACACCGTCCCCGGCGCCGTTGGCGATCGCCGCGCCGACGTAGTCCAGGTGCTTGAGCCGCAGGGTCTCGGCGCGGGTGACGCGGACGATCCCCGGGATCTGGGAGATGCCGATCGCGATGGTCGCGTTCTGCAGCGAGGGGCCCAGCACCGCGGCGAGTCCGACGGCCAGCACCAGGAACGGGAAGGCCAGCATGGTGTCGGTCAGCCGGGAGACCACCGTGTCGGCGAACCGGCCGTAGTAGCCGGCCACCAGCCCCAGCGGGACGGCCACGACGAAGGCCAGCAGTACCGCCGCCACGCCGACCTGCATGGACGCGGTGACCCCGACCAGCACCCGGGACAGCTGGTCGCGGCCCAGGTCGTCGGTGCCCAGCCAGTGCGACCAGCTGGGCTCGGCCAGCGCGGCGCCGAAGTCCGGCCGGGCCGGGTCGTACGGGGCCAGCAGCGAGGAGAAGAGCGCGACGAGCACGAACACCGCGGCGAGCACGGCACCGACCAGTGCCAGCCGGTTGCGGCGCAGCCTGCGCAGCGAGGCGGCCAGCCGCGCGGCGCGGCCGGAGGAGGGCCGTGGCACGGGGTCGACGGCCGCACTCGGCGCCGGGGACGGGGCGAGGGTCATCGGGAACCTCCGAGCCGGATGCGCGGGTCGACCACGGAGTACAGGAAGTCGACGAGCAGATTGATCAGGATGTAGGCGGCCGAGGTGAACAGCACCACGCCCTGGACCATGGCGTAGTCGCGGGTGAAGACCGCGTCGATGGTGAGCTTGCCGAAGCCCGGCAGGACGAAGACCTGTTCGGTGACGACGGCGCCGGAGATCAGATGGCCCAGTTGCAGGCCCAGCACGGTGATCACGGTGACGAGTGAGTTGCGCAGCCCGTGCCGGCCGATCACGGCGGCCGGGGCCAGCCCCTTGGCCCGTGCGGTGCGCACATAGTCCGAGGACATCGCGTCGATCATGGCCGCTCTGGTCTGGCGCATCACCACCGCGGCGAGGCCGGAGCCCAGCACCACGGCGGGCAGCACCAGCCGGCGCAGGTTCTCCAGTGGATCGGTGCTGAACGGCACGAATCCGGAGGCCGCGAAGACGGGCATGGCGATGGCGAAGAGCAGCACCAGCACGATCCCGAGCCAGAACGAGGGCACCGACATGCCGAGCAGGGCGATGCCGTTGGCCAGCCACTCCGCCGGCTTGCCACGCCGGACCGCCGCCAGCACCCCGGCGCCGATGCCGACGACGACGGCCATCAGCAGGGACAGCGCGGCCAGTTCGAGGGTGATGGGCAGTGCCTGGGTGATGGAGTCCAGCACGGGGAGCCCGGTGCGGGCCGAGGTGCCGAAGTCACCGGTGGCCGCGTGGCTGACGTAACGCCAGTACTGGACCGCGATGTTGTCGTTGAGCCCGTACTCCTCGCGGATCGCGGCCAGGACCTCCGGGGAGGTCTGCTCACCGGCGAGGGCCTGGGCGGTGTCGCCGGGCATCGCGCGGACCCCGAGGAAGACGGTGATGCTGACCAGCACCATGGTCACCAGCGACATGCCGATCCGGCGGCTCACGTACGACGTGAGCAGTCTGCGCAGGAGTTTCACCGGCTCCCCTTCGTGTAGCCGGCTTCCTTGACCTTGATCAGGCCGTCACCGGAGAGCTTGATCCCGCTCACGTCCTGCGAGGCGGAGACGTAGTTGATGTTCCGGTAGAGGTAGATGACGCCGTGCTGCTTGTTGATCGCGGCGGTGAGCCTGCGGTAGATCTCGCGGCGTTCGGCGACATCGGAGGTGCTGCGGCCCTCGACGATCAACCGGTCGATGGTCGGGTCCGAGAGCTTGCCCTGGTTGTTGCTGCCCTTGGTGCCGACGAGGCTGTCGATGTTGCCCGCCGGATCCGGCTGGCCGCCCCAGCCGCCCGTCCGTGCCTCGAAGTCGCCCGCGAGGGTGCGGGTGAGGCCGGTGGCGAACTCGGTCGGCCGCAGCTTGACCTCGAAGCCGGCGTCGGCGGCCATGGCCTGCACGACCTGGCCGAGACGGCTGTCGTCGGGAGTCGTGTTGATCATCAGTTCCAGCGGCACCGGAGTCTTCACCCCGGCGGCCTTCAGCAGTCGTTCGGCCTTCGCCACGTCCCGCTTCGGGCAGGTGAGCGGAGAGCTGAGCGGAGTCCCCGGAGGTACGGGGCCGCAGGCCGGTTCGTACATCCCCTGGAAGACCAGCTTGTTGATCAGTTCGCGGTCCAGGGAGAGATCGAAGGCCTCCCGTACCCGTACGTCGTGGCCGAAGGGGCTGTCGACGGGGCTGGGGTCCTTGTCGATGCCGTGCGAGTTGCCGACGTTGAGGGTGAGGGCCATGTAGCCGAGCGACGGGGTGTTGAGGAGCTGGAGGTCCTTCTCGCCCATGGAGTTGCGTACCTCGACCGGGCCCATCTGGTCGCCGATCTGGATGTCACCGGACCGGATGTTGGCCATCCGGATGGTGCCGTCGGTGATCGTCTTGTAGATGACGCGGTCCAGGTGGACCTGGTCCGCGTCGTAGTACAGCGGGTCCTTCTCCAGCTCGATCCGGTCGCCGACGACCCGCTTGACGTACCGGAACGGGCCGACGCACGACGGATGCGCGGCGAAGTCCCTGCCGTACGTGCTGAGCGCCTTCGGGGACATGATCAGCCCGGCCGTGTTGGCCAGCCGGCCCAGGAGCGGGACATCGGGATGGCTGAGCGAGAGCCGCACGGTGTACGGACCGATCGCCGTGACCTTCTGTACGGAGTCGATCTCGGAGGCCCGCCCGGAGCCGCGCAGACGCAGGTGCCGGTCGAGCGAGGTCTTCACCGCCTTCGCGTCCAGCCGGGCGCCGTCGCTGAACCTGGCGTCCTTGCGGACGTCGAAGGTGAAGGTCCTGCCGCCGTCGGTGATCTTCGGCATCGAGGCGGCGAGCTGCGGTACGAACTTGTTGTCCTGGTCCACGTCGTAGAGCTGTTCGCACATGGAAGAGAACACGGTGCGGGCGACCAGGGTCGACGTCAGGCTCGGGTCCAGCATGTCGGGATCGGACTTCAGCCCGATCGTGACCGTGCCGCCGTCGCGTACGGGGCGCATGTCGGTGAGCCGGGCTCGGGCGGTGGTCTCCTCGCCGGGGGGAGAGAGCGAGCTGCACGCGGTGTTGATCACCAGCAGCGCGGCCACCGAGAGAGCGGCCGGAATTCGACGCACGGGAACAGCCTCCTTCGGGACGGCAGGCAGGACGGCAGAACGGCAGAACGGCAGGGCGGCCGGAGGGCCGGACGACTGCCGGTGCGGGTGCACGTTGAGGCGCAACGGTATACCAAGAGGCTCGATCGTCAATCGGAATATGGTGTGCCGTTTGTCGTACCGCAAGGAAACATGCTGGATATAAGGGGCAAGCTGCCCTATGTGGTGCCGGAGCGACTGTTCAGCCGAGACCTATTTGGTATACCGATATGGGAAAGTCTTGGTGAATGAGGTGAAGAACCGGCGCCCGTGGGGGAGTTGTGCCGCTGCCACCGGGTGCTGGACCAGGGTGCTGCGGTGCGCCGTCGGAGGAGTCGACGACGGCGGCGAAGGGGGCGAAGGGGGGCGGGGCCGGGGTGTGGTCACCGGTCCCGGGAGAAAAAGGGAGCGGGGAGGGGCCCGCCGCAGGCGTGGCCCCTCCCCGCTCAGTGGTCCTGCTACCGCTTCCTGCCGCGGCCGCCCTGGTCCGGGTCCGTCAGCCCGGCCCGCCGCAGGGCATCGGCCATGGCACTGTTCACCGGCGCCGGTGCCGGACGGGCGGAGCCGCCCCCGTTGCCGCCGCCGCGCCGGTCGCGGTCCTGGCCGCCCTGCCCCTGACGCTGCCGCGGCGGCCGGCCGCTCCGGCCGCCGCGCTCGCCCCGCTCACGCCTCGGGCCGCCGCCCTGGGGGCCCGTACCGGCCGCCGCCTCGTCGTCCAGCCGCAGCGTCAAGGAGATCCGCTTGCGCGGCACGTCGACGTCCATGACCTTGACCTTCACGATGTCGCCCGGCTTCACGACGTCCCTCGGGTCCTTCACGAAGGTCCGCGACATCGCCGACACGTGCACCAGGCCGTCCTGGTGCACGCCGATGTCCACGAACGCGCCGAACGCCGCGACATTGGTGACGACGCCCTCCAGCACCATTCCGGACGCCAGATCGCCGATCTTCTCGACGCCCTCCTTGAAGGTGGCCGTCCTGAACGCGGGCCGCGGGTCGCGCCCCGGCTTCTCCAGCTCCTTCAGGATGTCGGTGACCGTCGGCAGACCGAACTTCTCGTCCACGAAGTCGTCGGCCCGCAGCGACCGCAGCACCCCCGTGTTGCCGATCAGCGAGGCGACGTCACCGCCGGTCCGCTTCACCATCGCCCGCACCACCGGATACGCCTCCGGGTGCACGCTCGACGCGTCCAGCGGATCGTCGCCCCGGATGCGAAGGAAGCCCGCGCACTGCTCGTACGCCTTCGGGCCCAGCCGTGCCACGTCCTTGAGCGCCTTGCGGGACCGGAAGGGGCCGTTGGCGTCGCGGTGCGCGACGATGTTCTCGGCGAGCCCCGAGCCGATTCCCGACACCCGCGAAAGCAGCGGCGCGGAGGCGGTGTTGACGTCGACACCGACACCGTTCACACAGTCCTCGACGACCGCGTCCAGCGAGCGCGACAGCTTCACCTCGGACAGGTCGTGCTGGTACTGCCCGACACCGATCGACTTCGGGTCGATCTTCACCAGCTCGGCGAGCGGGTCCTGCAGCCGCCGCGCGATGGAGACGGCGCCGCGCAACGACACGTCCATGTCGGGGAGTTCCTGCGAGGCGAAGGCCGACGCCGAGTACACGGATGCGCCCGCCTCGGAAACCATCACCTTGGTGAGCTTCAGCTCCGGGTGCTTGTCGATGAGTTCACCGGCGAGCTTGTCGGTCTCCCGGGACGCCGTGCCGTTGCCGATCGCGATCAGGTCGACGTCGTGGGCCTTCGCCAGCCGCTCCAGCGCGGCCAGCGACTGGTCCCACTTGTTCGCCGGGACGTGCGGATGGATGACATCCGTCGCGACGACCTTGCCGGTCGCGTCGACGACGGCGACCTTCACACCCGTACGGAAACCGGGGTCGAGCCCGAGCGTGGCCCGGGTCCCGGCCGGGGCGGCGAGCAGCAGATCGCGCAGGTTCGACGCGAAGACGCGTACTGCCTCGTCCTCCGCCGCCGTGCGCAGCCGCAGCCGCAGATCGATGCCGAGGTGCACCAGGATCCGGGTCCGCCAGGCCCAGCGCACGGTGTCGCCGAGCCACTTGTCGCCGGGTCGGCCGCGGTCGGCCACGCCGAAGCGCCGGGCGACCATGTTCTCGTACGTCGAGGGGCCGGGCGTCCCGGAGGGCTCCTCCGGCTCCAGGACCAGATCGAGCACGTCCTCCTTCTCGCCCCGGAGCATCGCGAGCACCCGGTGCGAGGGCAGCGCGGTGAACGGCTCGGCGAAGTCGAAGTAGTCGGCGAACTTGGCGCCCGCCTCCTCCTTGCCGTCCCGCACCTTGGCGGCCAGCCGCCCGCGCGACCACATGCGCTCACGCAGCTCACCGATCAGATCGGCGTCCTCGGAGAACCGCTCGGTGAGGATGGCACGCGCCCCCTCCAGCGCCGCCGCACCGTCCGCGACACCCTTGCCGGCGTCGACGAAGGCGGCGGCAGCGGCGAGCGGCTCGACCGAGGGATCACCGAGCAGGCCGTCGGCGAGCGGTTCGAGCCCGGCCTCCCGGGCGATCTGCGCCTTGGTGCGCCGCTTGGGCTTGAACGGCAGATAGATGTCCTCGAGGCGGGCCTTGGTGTCGGCGGCCCGGATCTGCGCCTCCAGCGCCTCGTCCAGCTTGCCCTGCTCGCGTACCGAGTCGAGGATCGCCGCCCGGCGGTCCTCCAGCTCCCGCAGATACCGCAGCCGCTCCTCCAACGTGCGCAGCTGCGCGTCGTCGAGCATCTCGGTCGCTTCCTTGCGGTAGCGCGCGATGAACGGCACGGTCGACCCGCCGTCGAGCAGCTCGACGGCCGCCTTCACCTGCCGTTCGCGTACGCCGAGCTCCTCGGCGATCCTGCCTTCGATGGACGTCGTCACGGTTCTACCGACTCGCCTTCTCGTACTGGCTCTACTGGCTGTGCATGCCGGGGCAGGGCCCCTTCGCCTGCATTGTGCCGGGTGGCCGGGCGCCGTGTCGCCCGGCCACCCCCGTTGTCGGCCGGACGGCGGCTCAGCCCTTCCCGATCAGATCGGCCGGGAACGCGCCCGCCGAAGCCGCCGTGAACAGGAACCCGCGCGCCAGTTCGGTCAGCCGCTCCACACCCTCCGCGCCCAGGTGCTCGTACGGGGCCGCGTCCATCCGGTCCGTGGCCTCCTCCAGCTCCGCCCGGAGCGCGACGCCCGCCTCCGTCAACTCGCCCTCGGTGTCCAGGAGTCCGCGCCCGCGCAGCCGCTCGCAGGCCGCGTCCCAGTCCTCACGGCGCCAGCCCCGGGTGGCGAGCACCCAGCCCGGGGACATCCCCTTGCCGGTCGCCGTGTGGCTGACCAGGGCCTCCAGCGGGTCGAGTCCGGCGGCCAGGAGCGCGGCGAGATGGCCGTCGCCGCGGTGTTCGCGCAGCAGCGCGCCGGCGTGCCAGAACGCCAGATGCGGTTCCTCGGGCACCGGGAGATCGGCATGGGCTGCGTAGAGCGGCCGGGCGTGTCGGGTGCACCCCTCGGCCGCGCGCAGCGCGAGCTCCGCCGCCTCCGCCAGCTCCGGAGAGGCGATGACCTCCTCGCCCAGCAGCCGCCGCAGGGTGGTGTCGGCGGCGCGCAGCCGGGCGTCCAGGACCGCCTGCGGCGAGGCGACGGACCAGACGGCGGGCAGGTGCCGGGCCACCAGGTCGTGGTTGAAGTTGTAGAACGTCGCGGTGACCGTGCCCGGTCCGACGGCGCCCATCGCCGCCGAACGCACGGCGAAGTAGGCGGCGTTCGAGTCGTCGATGCCGAGCTCCCCGAACTCCTTGCCGAGGTCGGGGGAGAAGTAGAACGTCGAGTGCAGCGGGTTGATGGCGTTGTGGCAGCGGCGTCCGGCGCGAGGCGGCAGAGTACTCATGAAGGCACATTACCGACCGGTTGGTACGCCTGGTAACCCCGGGCGGTGCCCGAATCACGGCGGCCCCGTCATGGCAGAAAAGGTGGGTTCTTCGTCATTGCGGTCATATACGGGGCCGACCAGGATGACAGCCATGACGCAGCGATCCGTACTCGTCGTCCTCTACGAGGGAGTCCAGAGCCTCGATGTCACCGGGCCGGTGGAGGTCTTCGCCGGGGCCTCCCGCTTCCCCGGCGCCGGATACGCGCTGCGCACCGCCTCGCTCGACGGCGCCCCGGTCCGCACCAGCAGTGGCCTCGTCCTCGTCCCCGACGGCGCCCTGGCCGACGCCGAACCGCCCCACACCCTGCTCGTCCCCGGCGGCGAGGGCACCCGCGCCCCGGACCCGGTACTCGTCGACTGGCTGCGGACACACGCCCCGCGGGCCGAACGGCTCGTCTCCGTCTGCACGGGCGCGCTGCTGCTCGCCGGGGCCGGACTGCTCGACGGGCACCGGGTGACCACGCACTGGACGGTCTGCGACCACCTCGCCCGCAACCACCCGGCCGTCGAGGTCGACCCGGACCCGATCTTCGTACGCGACGGCCGGCTCGCCACCTCCGCCGGGGTCACCGCCGGAATCGACCTGGCCCTCGCACTCGTCGAGGAGGACCACGGCAGGGACATCGCGCTGAGCATCGCCCGGCACCTCGTGGTCTTTCTGCGCAGGCCCGGCAACCAGGCCCAGTTCAGTGCCCAGCTCACCGCCCAGACCGCCCGGCGCGAACCGCTGCGCCAGGTCCAGCACTGGATCACCGAGAACCCCGGCGAGGACCTCTGCGTCGAGGCGCTCGCCGCCCGGGCCCGTCTGTCGCCCCGTCATTTCGCCCGCGCCTTCCAGGCCGAGACGGGCCTCACGCCGGGCCGTTACGTCGACCGTGTACGGCTGGAACAGGCCCGCCGGCTGCTGGAGGACACCACCGACGGTGTCGCCGGCATCTCCCGGGCCTGCGGCTACGGCACCCCGGAGACCATGCGCCGCGCGTTCGTCAAGGCGCTGGGCACCGCCCCCGCCGAATACCGCCGCCGCTTCCGTACCGGGCCGGCCACCGACTGACCGCTCGCCCGCTCGTCCGACCGCTGGACCGCTCGACCGCGAAAGGGAACCCATGCAGATCGCCATCGTCCTCTTCGACCGCTTCACCGCACTCGACGCGGTGGGCCCCCATGAAATGCTCGCCCGCACCCCCGGCGCCGAGACCGTGTTCGTCGCCGAACGGTCCGGGCCGGTGCGCAATGACACCGGCACCCTCACGCTCGTCGCCGAAAGGACCTTCTCCGAGGTACCGGCACCGGACGTGGTGATCGTGCCCGGCGGCCCCGGCCAGCGCGACCAGATGGAGAACGAGACGCTGCTCGGCTGGCTGCGCACCGCCGATGCCACCAGCACCTGGACCACCTCCGTCTGCACCGGTTCGCTGCTGCTCGCCGCGGCCGGACTGCTGACGGGCCGGCGCGCCACCTCGCACTGGCTCCTGCTGGACGTGCTGAAGGAGTTCGGCGCCGAGGCGACCGGCGAGCGCGTCGTCATCGACGGGAAGTACGTCACCGCCGCGGGCGTCTCGTCCGGCATCGACATGGGGCTCACCCTGGCGGGCCGGATCTCGGGCGACGAACACGCCATGGCCGTACAGCTGCTGACCGAGTACGACCCGCAGCCCCCGTACGACGCGGGCTCGCCGGAGAAGGCCCCGGCGGCCATGGTCGAGCGGTTCCGCGCCCAGCGCCACTATCTCCTCCAGTAGGGCGCGGGCGGTCGGACCGTCCAGGTGAAGCGCGGCGCGCGCCGTTCCAGGAAGGCGGCGACCCCCTCGGCGGTGTCGCCGCTGCCGCGCGCCTGCTCCGCCCAGTACGCGTCCCGGTCCTCGCGCCCGGCGGCGAACTCCTTCGCCGCCGCCTGCGTCAGCTGCGAGCGGGCCGTCAGGGTCGCCGCGTACGCCTCGACCCGCTTGTCCAGGTCGCCCGCAGGCAGCACCTCGTCGACCAGACCGGTGCGCAGCGCCCGCGCGGTGTCGATCAGCTCGCCGGAGAAGAGCAGATGCTTCGCCGTGGCCGGGCCGGTCAGTGCCACCAGCCGCCGGGTCGACGACGCGGCGTACACGATGCCGAGCTTGGCCGGGGTGACACCGAAGGACGCGCCCTCCTCCGCGAACCGCAGGTCGCAGGCGGCCGCCAGCTGGCTGCCGCCGCCCACGCAGTAGCCGCGGATCGCCGCGAGCGTCGGCTTGGGGAACGCGGCCAGCGCCTCCTCGGCGGCCACGGCGAGCGCCTGCGGATCGCCCGCCGGGTCCCGCAGCGAGGAGATGTCCGCACCCGCGCAGAAGGTGTCCCCGGCACCGGTCAGCACCAGTACCCGGACCGCGGGATCGGCCGCCAGCCGCTCCAGCAGACCGGGCAGCGCGCGCCACATCGAGGCCGTCATCGCGTTGCGTTTTGCGGGGTTGCTGATCATGACGGTGGCGACGCCGTCCGCGACGGCGTGTTCCAGCCCGGGTTCCGTACGGTCCATGCGCCGGATGCTATCCGTACCGTTCGAACCTATGATCAAGAAGGGGTCGCCGAACAGGCACGCACCGTGAGGAGCTTCCCGTGGCCGATCCCGCAACCGAGGGCAGGAGGCTGAGCCGCAGCTTCGGCTGGCTCGCCCTGCTCGGCACCCTTCTCGTCCTGGCCGGCGTCGTCGGTCTCGTCTACACCGGCGTCGCGACGCTGACCTCGATGCTCCTGTTCGGCTGGCTGCTGCTGATCGGCGGCATCGTCGGACTGCTGCACGCCATCGACTCCCGCGGCAGCGACTACTTCTGGCTGGGTGTCGTGGTGGCCGCGCTGAACATCGCGGCCGGAATCGTCGTCATCCGCCACCCGCACGGCACGGCGGAGGCGCTGACCATGTTCGCCGCCCTGCTCTTCCTGACCGGAGGGGTGTTCCGCCTCGTGGGCAGCGTGGTGGTGCGCGGCCCGCAGTTCGGCTGGACGCTGCTGCAGGGCGCCTTCGGCCTGCTGCTGGGGCTGCTGGTGCTCTTCGACTGGCCGCACAGCAGCCTCTACGTACTGGGACTCTTCTTCTCCCTGGCGCTGCTCTTCGACGGGCTCGGTCTGATCGCGATGGGGGTGGGCGGCCGTCGCATCGTCTCGATGGTCTCGGAACAGAGGGTGACCGGAGAGCTTCCCGACTCACCCCCGCGAGACGAGCAGAAGCGGTCCAATGATTGAGTCTTTTGTGTTCTGTCCGGTCAGAACATGTCGATAGAGGTCGAATTCTGTTCAGTGACCCGGGATGAGTCGACTACGCCCCGCACTCTGTACCCGACGTGCAGTCACCATCGAGCGGAGAGCGGGTACCGGACTATGGAGAGCCGCGGAAGTGTCCCGGCCCGGCCCGTGTCGTACGAGGGAGTCTGGCGGTTCACCGCCCCGGCCGTGGAGGTCTCCGTACCGCAGGCCCGGCACGCGGTGCGCGATCTGCTGAAGCGCCAGGGCGTGCCGCTGGACGAGGGCGTCGCCGAGGGGCTGCTGCTGATCGTCTCCGAACTGGTCACCAACGCGGTGAAGCACGCCGCGCTGCTCTCGCCGGAGCTCGCCGTCGAGGTGGCCGTCGGCGAGGAGTGGATCAGGGTGTCCGTCGAGGACAACCACCCCTACCGTCCGACGGCCCTGGAGACGGACTACGCGCAGACCGGCGGGCGCGGTCTGCTGCTGGTCCGGGAGATCACCCGGGAAGCGGGCGGAGCCTGCGATGTGGAGCACACCGCAGGCGGCGGAAAGATCATCTGGGCGGCGCTTCCGCTGGGCCCGAGGCTCTGACCACCGGCATCCGCCGGCGCGCCCGGTGCCGCCCGCCCGTCACCAGCCGGCGGACGGCCCGGTCAGCTCCCTGATCGCCGGACGCGCAGCATCCAGCACCGTCATGAACCAGGCCGAGAACGGCGACCGGGCATGCCGCTCGGCGAGCTCCTCGGCCGTCACGAACGCGGTCTCACCGACCTCCTCCGGGTCCGGCGCGGGCCGCTCCTGCGCCATTCCCACGAAGAGATGGTTGAACTCCTGCTCCACCAGACCCGAGGCCGGGTCGGGGTGGTTGTAACGGACCGTGCCCGCCTCGGCCAGCAGGGAGGGAGAGATCCCGAGCTCCTCGTAGGTGCGCCGGGCGGCGGCGGCGAAGGGCGCCTCACCCGGGTAGGGGTGACCGCAGCAGGTGTTCGACCAGACACCGGGGGAGTGGTACTTGCCGAGCGCACGGCGCTGGAGCAGCAGCCTGCCCTGCTCGTCGAAGAGGAAGACCGAGAAGGCGCGGTGCAGCTGACCGGGCGGCTGGTGGGCGGCGAGCTTCTCCGCCGTGCCGATGGTGGTGCCGTTCTCGTCGACCAGTTCGAGCATGATCGCTTCTGCTGTGCCGTTCGACGAGCTGTGCGCCGCGGTGGCTGGTGTGGTCGGCATACCCATCCTTCGCTATGGTCCCGGCCCGGTGCGCCGGTCCCGTCGATTCCGGTCAAGTCTGCCGTACAAAAGCCGCTTGTCCGCACCTCGGGGTCTGGCATGTCCGGTCCCGCCGCACCACGGGGCGCGGTGGGACCGGACGGTGCGTCAGACGCCGAAGGCGGCCGGGTAGCGGATCGTGCCCTGCGGCACCGGCGCGGATTCGTCCAGCACCAGGGCCATCATCGCCTCGTCCGGGACGTCGAAGCCCGGCCGGATCCCGTACCGCGACGCCGGTACGAAACCGAACTTCGGGTAGTACTCGGGATGACCGAGCACCAGGACGAGTGACTCGCCGCGCAGCCTTGCCGCGTCGAGCACCGCCCGCACCACCGCCTGCCCCGCGCCCCGGCGCTGGTGCTCCGGGGCCGTCGCCACCGGTGCCAGCGCGAGCGCCGGAGCGTCCCCGACCCGGCACCGGGTCAGCAGGGCGTACGCCGCGACGTCTCCGTCCGGGCCGTTTGTCGCGACCCGGGAGAGGCCGGGCAGCCAGGCCGCCGGGTCGACGCGCAGCGCGTCGACGAGAGCGGCCTCGTCCGGGGTCGGGAAGGCGGCGGCGTTGACCGTGTGCACGGCCGCCGTGTCCGCCGCCGTCTCCGGCCGGGTCGCCCAGCGCGGGTCGGCGGGGCGCAGCACGTAGCCGGCGTAGCCGTACTCCTTACCGTGGTCGCGCCGCATCGCCAGCTCCTCGCGGGTCGCCGCGAGCGCCCACGCCATGCCGGGTGCCGACACGTCGGCGGCCTCGACGCGCCCGGCGAGCGGGACGTAGTACTCGTCCCAGTCGCTGTCGGGCTGCACCAGCGCCCCCAGGACGTGGTAGCCGGCCGCCACGGCCGCCGCGGTGTTGCCCGCCACTGGGCGCATCGATGTCTCGCGCTCCCAGAAGGCGCGCGCCTCGGCCGTCGGCGCGTCCGTCGTCCAGACGCACTCGCTGACGACCAGGGAGCCGCCCGGGGCGAGCAGCCGCTTCCAGTCACGCAGGGCGGTGTCGAAGCCGATGACATACGCCGACCCTTCGGCCCAGACCAGGTCGAACGACCCGTCGGGGAAACCGGGGCCGGACAGCTCCGCCATGTCGGCCCGGACCGTACGGACGCGGTCGCCGAGCCCGCGGGCCTCGGCCGACTCGCGCAGTTCGTCGAGGAACGGCTGATGGAGGTCGACGGCGGTCACCTCGGCGCCGGCCTCGGCGGCGAGGAGCAGTGCGGCACGGCCGGGCCCGCAGCCCAGGTCCAGGACGCGCGGACGGTGCGGCAACGGGCCGGTGAGCTCCAGCAGCCGCCGGGTGGTGGCATCGGAGCCGGGGCTCTGCCGGGGCAGGCCGTGGTGCAGGGAGAAGAACGCCTCGGTACGGACGGCGTGGTCGTTGTCGGTCAACGTGGGAACCCTTGGTGTACGAGGGCTCCGGCCAACGGGTCGACCCGGTGCGAGTCGGGGGTGCTAGCCGAGAACCCGGGAGATGAGGAAGGACCGGATGCTGCGCCGGGCGGGCGCCGTCGCGACGGTCATCAACCTCAGCTCCTCTCTCGCACATGGGGAGGCCGAACGCCTCTGCGAATACCCTACACGGCCCGGCCGGACGGGCATCTCAGTGGCAGAGCCTCGCCTCGTGCTCGGCATGGCCGCTGGGCTCCAGCTGGAAGGTGCAGTGCTCCACGTCGAAGTGGACGCCCAGGCAGCCCTGCAGTTCGTGGAGGAGCTTCTCGTGCCCGATCGAGTCGAGCATGTCCTGGCGCACCACCACATGGGCGGAGAGCACCGGCATTCCCGAGGTGATCGTCCAGGCGTGCAGGTCGTGTACGTCCAGCACGCCGGGCAGGGCGGTGATGTGGGCCCGTACCTCACCCATGTCGACCCCCTTGGGTGCCGACTCCAGCAGCACATTGAGCGTCTCCCTGAGCAGCTTCACGGTCCGGGGAACGATCATCAGGCCGATGACCAGCGAGGCGATCGGGTCGGCGGCCTGCCAGCCGGTGGCCAGGATGATCCCCGCCGAGATCAGCACCGCGAACGAGCCGAGCGTGTCCGCGAGCACCTCCAGATAGGCACCGCGCACATTGAGGCTGTCCTTCTGCCCGCGCATCAGCAGCGACAGCGAGATCATGTTGGCGACCATGCCGACCAGGGCGAAGACGATCGTCAGCCCGCCCCTGGTCTCGGCCGGGGTGATGAAGCGCTCGACCGCCTCGAAGAGCAGGAAGCCGCCCACACCGAGCAGCAGCAGACAGTTGGCGAGCGCGGCGAGGATCTCGGCACGGGCGTAGCCGAAGGTGCGGTTCAGCCCGGCCGGCCGGTTGGCGAAGTGGATCGCCAGCAGTGCCATGCCCAGGCCGAGCGCGTCGGTCGCCATGTGGGCCGCGTCGGCGATCAGCGCCAGGGAGTCGGCGAGCACACCGCCGACGATCTCCACGACCATCACGGTGAGTGTGATGCCGAGCGCGATCCGCAGCCGCCCCCTGTGTGCTGCGGCCGCCGTGCCGGTGGGCGGCGGCCCGCCGTGTGTGTGCCCGTGGTCGTGCCCTGCCCCCATGGGTAACGCCTCCCGGTCGTCTCGCCGGCCCGGACGCGGTCGGCCCGGGCACTGCCAGTCAACTACGGGTGGGGGGTATCCGGCAATACGGTACTGAACACCGTTGTCATATGCTCTGACCTGCGGAAATGCTTGCAGGTCAGAGCGGCGGCGCGAGGGCCGGGAGTGGGTCGCGCCGATGCGTTTTGTCAGGCGGGGCGGCGATCGACGATGATGATCGCGGGCGGCGTCGCATGATGCCGGTCCACATCGAACAGAGCGCAAACGGGCAGTGAACTCGCGCTTCCGTTCATCCGATAGCCTCTGCCGACGTGCCGCCGGCCCGCATCCGGGCCGCACAGTCGCGCGCCGACCCCGTCAGCACCAAGGAGTGAGTTCGTCTGTCGACCGCCATCCTCACCGGTGCTCCGGTACCCGGGTCGTCGCTCGCGGACGACCTGCGTTCACTGGGCTTCGACGTACAGGCCGCCGCCGATGTGACCGAGGCCGCACGGCTGCTCTCGGCCGTCCCCGCGGACCGTCGCGTCGCACTGGTCGATCCCCGATTCGTCGGCCATGTCCACGCCCTCCGGCTCGGACTGACCGACCCGCGCTTCCCCGCAGCCACCGTGCCCGGCGCGCTCACCGCGCAGCCGGAGGCACGCCCCGCGCTCGTCCGGGCCCTGGACACCACGGCCGAGGCCGTCGGCGCCGGCGTCCCCACGGGCCCGCCGGACGCACCGGTCACCGACCGCACCGTGCCGGGCCGCATCGCGGCCACCATGGACGCCGAGGGCGCCGCCGTGCAGCGCCCCGAGCTGGGCTCGCTGGTCGCGGCCGTGCCGGTCGACGGGCCCGCGCGCGAGGCGGCGGAGAGCGCCCGCGCCGCGGTCGACGACGAGGCGGTGCGGCTGCGCAGCGCCGTGAAGGCCCACGACGGCTTCTTCACCACGTTCTTCATCAGCCCGTACTCCCGCTACATCGCCCGCTGGTGCGCCCGCCGCGGCCTCACACCGAACCAGGTCACCACCGCGTCCCTGCTGACCGCGTTGATCGCGGCCGGCAGCGCGGCGACCGGAACCCGCGGCGGCTACATCGCCGCCGGGCTCCTGCTGCTCCTCTCCTTCGTCCTGGACTGCACCGACGGGCAGCTCGCCCGCTACTCGCTCCAGTACTCGACGATGGGCGCCTGGCTGGACGCGACCTTCGACCGGGCCAAGGAGTACGCCTACTACGCGGGCCTCGCGCTCGGCGCCGCCCGCGGCGGCGACGACGTATGGGCGCTCGCCCTCGGCGCGATGGTGCTCCAGGCCTGCCGGCACGTCATCGACTTCTCGTTCAACGAGGCCAACCACGACGCGGTGGCCAATTCGAGTCCCACGGCAGCACTCTCCGACCGGCTCGACAGCGTCGGCTGGACCGTCTGGCTGCGCCGGATGATAGTGCTGCCGATCGGTGAGCGCTGGGCGATGATCGCGGTACTGACCGCGGTGACCACCCCCCGGATCGTCTTCTACGCCCTGCTCATCGGCTGCGCCTTCGCCGCCTGCTACACCACCGCCGGGCGGCTGCTGCGCTCCCTGACCCGCAAGGCCGAGCGCACCGACCGCGCCGCCCGGGCACTCGCCGAGCTGGCCGACTCCGGACCGATCGCCCAGTTCGTCGCCGCGGTCGGGCCCCGGCTCGGCGGCAGCTGGAGCCCCCCGCTCACGGCCCTGCTCGCCGGGGTGCTCATGATCACCTCCGCGCTCACGCAGCCCTTCGGCAGCTGGCACACCATCCTGACCGCGGTGGTCTACGCGATCTTCTCCGGCATGGCCGTCTCCCGCCCGCTCAAGGGCGCACTCGACTGGCTCGTACCCCCGATATTCAGGGCGGCCGAGTACTGCACCATCCTGATCCTCGCGGCCCGCAGCGATGTCCCGGGAGCCCTTCCTGCGGCCTTCGGGCTGGTCTCCGCCGTCGCCTACCATCACTACGACACGGTGTACCGCATTCGCGGCGGCACCGGCGCGCCGCCCCAGTGGCTGGTACGCACGATCGGTGGGCACGAGGGCCGCACCCTGGTGGTGGCCGTACTCGCCGCCGTATTCACTCAGCACCCGGCTTTCACCGTGGCACTCACCACGCTCGCTGTGGCGGTGGCACTGGTGGTGCTCGTGGAGTCCATCCGCTTCTGGGTGTCCTCCGGAGCACCCGCCGTTCACGACGAAGGAGAACCCGCATGATCGGCCTCGTACTGGCAGCCGGTGCAGGACGGCGTCTGCGCCCCTACACCGACACGCTTCCGAAGGCGCTCGTGCCTGTCGACGGCGAGAAGACGGTCCTGGACCTCACGCTGGCCAACTTCGCGGAGATAGGTCTCACCGAGGTCGCCGTCGTCGTCGGCTACCGCAAGGAAGCCGTGTACGACCGCAAGGCCGAGCTCGAGGCCAAGTACGGCGTCACCCTCACCCTGATCGACAACGACAAGGCCGAGGAGTGGAACAACGCCTACTCCCTGTGGTGCGCCCGCGAGGTCCTCAAGCGAGGCGTCATCCTGGCCAACGGCGACACCGTCCACCCGGTCTCCGTGGAGAAGACCCTGCTCGCAGCCCGGGGCAACGGCCAGAAGATCATCCTCGCCCTCGACACGGTGAAGCACCTCGCCGACGAGGAGATGAAGGTCATCACCGAGGACGGCAAGGGTGTGCGGCGCATCACCAAGCTGATGGAGCCGGCCACCGCGACCGGTGAGTACATCGGCGTCACCCTCATCGAGCCCGAGGCCGCCGAGGAGCTCGCGGACGCCCTGAGGACGACCTTCGAGCGCGACCCCGACCTCTACTACGAGGACGGCTACCAGGAGCTGGTGAACCGCGGCTTCACCGTCGACGTGGCCCCCATCGGCGAAGTGACGTGGGTGGAGATCGACAACCACGACGACCTCGCGAAGGGCCGTGAGATCGCGTGCCAGTACTGACCCGGCTCATTCCGTCCCCGGTCGTCGTCGACATCCGCAGCGGCGCCCTGGACGATCTGGCCGGCCTCCTCGCGGACCAGCGGATCTCCGCCTCCGGCAAGCTCGCCGTCGCGATAAGCGACGGCTCGGGGCGCGCCCTGCGCGAGCGACTGACCCCCGCGCTGCCCGGCGCCCACTGGTACCCCGTGAGCGACGGCACCCTCGACTCGGCGGTCAAGCTGGCCGACGACATCAAGGGCAACCGGTACGACGCCGTGGTCGGCCTCGGCGGCGGCAAGATCGTCGACGTGGCGAAGTACGCGGCGGCGCGGGTCGGGCTGCCCATGGTCGCGGTGGCGACGAACCTCGCCCACGACGGTCTGTGCTCACCCGTCGCGACGCTCGACAACGACAACGGCCGGGGCTCGTACGGAGTCCCCACCCCGATCGCCGTGGTCATCGACCTCGACATCGTCCGCCAGGCACCGGCCCGCTTCGTGCGCTCCGGCATCGGCGACGCGGTCTCCAACATCTCCTGCGTGGCCGACTGGGAACTCGCCCACGAGGTCAAGGGCGAGGAGATCGACGGACTGGCCGCGGCCATGGCCCGCCAGGCCGGCGAGGCCGTGCTCCGCCACCCCGGCGGGATCGGCGACGACGCCTTCCTCAAGGTGCTGGCCGAGGGCCTCGTGCTGACCGGCATCTCGATGTCCGTCGCCGGGGACTCCCGGCCGGCCTCGGGCGCCTGCCACGAGATCAACCACGCCTTCGACCTGCTGTATCCCAAGCGCGCGGCCAGCCACGGCGAGCAGGTCGGCCTCGGCGCCTGTTTCGCCATGCACCTGCGCGGCGCGCGCGAGGAATCGCTGCTCATGGCGGCCACCCTGCGCCGTCACGGCCTGCCGGTCCTGCCCGGCGAGATCGGCTTCAGCGCCGACGAATTCGTCCAGGCCGTCGACTACGCCCCGCAGACCCGCCCGGGGCGGTTCACCGTCCTGGAACACCTCAACCTGTCCACCGACCAGATCAGGGACGCGTACGCCGACTATGCAAAAGCCATCCATAGCTGAACTCCGTCCGGTCGTGCACCCCCCGGGTGTGAAGGACCGCCGCAGCGGTGAGCACTGGGCTGGTCGGCTCTACATGCGCGAGATCTCGCTGCGCATCGACCGGCACCTGGTGAACACCAAGGTCACCCCCAACCAGCTGACCTACGTGATGACGGTCGCCGGAGTGCTCTCCGCGCCGGCCCTGCTCGTCCCGGGCATCCCCGGCGCGCTGCTCGGGGTGCTCATGGTCCAGCTCTACCTCCTGCTCGACTGTGTCGACGGCGAGGTGGCCCGCTGGAAGAAGCAGTTCTCGCTGGGCGGGGTCTATCTGGACCGGGTCGGCGCGTACCTGTGCGACGCGGCGGTGCTGGTCGGCTTCGGCCTGCGCGCCGCCGACCTGTGGGGCACCGGACGGATCGACTGGCTCTGGGCCTTCCTGGGCACGCTCGCGGCCCTCGGCGCCATCCTGATCAAGGCCGAGACCGACCTGGTCGGCGTCGCCCGTCACCAGGGCGGGCTGCCGCCGGTCAAGGAGGCCGCCTCGGAGCCGCGCTCGTCCGGGATGGCACTCGCCCGCCGGGCCGCCGGCGCGCTCAAGTTCCACCGGCTGATCCTCGGGGTCGAGGCGTCACTGGTCATCCTGGTGGCCGCCGTCCTCGACACGGTCCGTGACGACCTGTTCTTCAGCCGCCTCATGGTCGCGGTGCTGGCCGGCATCGCACTGCTCCAGACGCTCCTGCACCTGGTGTCGATCCTGGCGTCGAGCAGGCTGAAGTGAGCACGCCCATGAAGCTCGGCGCGGTCGTGATCACGATGGGCAATCGCCCCGAGGAGCTCCGCGCCCTCCTCGATTCGGTCGCCGGACAGGACGGCGACCGGATCGAGGTGGTGGTCGTCGGCAACGGCGCCCCCGTACCGGACGTCCCCGCCGGCGTGCGGGCCGTCGAGCTGCCCGAGAACCTGGGCATCCCCGGCGGCCGCAATGTCGGGATCGAGGCCTTCGGCCCGTCCGGGGCCGACGTGGACGCCCTGCTCTTCCTCGACGACGACGGGCTGCTGCCGCTCGCCGACACCGCCGAGCTGTGCCGGCGGGCCTTCGAGGCCGATCCCGAGCTGGGCATCATCAGCTTCCGCATCGCCGACCCGGACACCGGTGTCACCCAGCGCCGCCATGTGCCGCGGCTGCGTGCCTCCGATCCGATGCGTTCCTCACGCGTGACGACCTTCCTCGGCGGCGCCAACGCCGTACGCACCAAGGTCTTCGCCGAGGTCGGGCCGCTGCCCGGCCGGTTCTTCTACGCGCACGAGGAGACCGATCTCGCGTGGCGGGCCCTGGACGCCGGCTGGATGATCGACTACCGCGCGGACATGGTCCTCAACCACCCGACGACCGCCCCCTCGCGGCACGCGGTGTACCACCGCATGGTGGCCCGCAACCGGGTCTGGCTGGCCCGCCGCAATCTGCCCGCCCCCCTGGTGCCGGTCTACCTCGGGGTGTGGCTGCTGCTGACCCTGCTCCGCAAGCCCTCGGCCCCCGCGCTGAAGGCATGGTTGGGCGGCTTCCGGGAAGGCTGGTCCACGCCGTGCGGAACCCGCCGTCCGATGAAGTGGCGCACGGTGTGGCGGCTGACCAGACTCGGCCGACCTCCCGTGATCTGAGAGGCTCACCTCTGAGAGCATGGGACGTACGTTTTCTCCACGGGACCTGTCCGCTCCGAGCCGCGCCCCCGACCGGCTGCGCATCTTGAATACGAGAGTTTCAACTGGTGAGAGACACAACCCATGACGGTGCGGTGGCATTGAGCACCCCACCATCCGCCGACGACGGCCTGAGCTCGGCCGGACTGGCCGCCAAGTACGGCCTGACGGTGAGCGGCGCCCGGCCGGGGCTCTTCGAGTACATCCGGCAGCTCTGGGGCCGGCGCCACTTCATCATGGCGTTCTCCAGGGCGAAGCTGACCGCCCAGTACAGCCAGGCGAAGCTCGGCCAGCTGTGGCAGGTGGCCACACCGCTGCTGAACGCCCTGGTCTACTACTTGATCTTCGGGCTGATCCTGGGCACCCGGAAGGGAATGACCCAGGAGGTCTTCATCCCGTTCCTGGTGACCGGCGTCTTCGTCTTCACCTTCACCCAGAGTTCGGTGATGGCGGGTGTGCGGGCCATCTCCGGCAATCTGGGCCTGGTCCGGGCACTGCACTTCCCGCGTGCCTCGCTGCCGATCTCGTTCTCGCTCCAGCAGCTCCAGCAGCTGCTGTTCTCGATGATCGTGCTCGCGGCCGTGGCCATCGCCTTCGGCAGCTACCCGAGCCTCTCGTGGCTGCTGATCGTCCCGGCGCTGGTCATGCAGTTCGTCTTCAACACCGGCCTGGCGCTGATCATGGCCAGGCTCGGCAGCAAGACCCCCGACCTCGCCCAGCTGATGCCGTTCGTCATGCGGACCTGGATGTACGCCTCGGGCGTCATGTTCTCCATCCCGGTGATGCTCAAGGACAAGCCGGACTGGATCGCCGATGTGCTGCAGTACAACCCGGCGGCCATCTACATGGACCTGATCCGCTTCGCGCTGATCGACGGGTACGGCGCGGGGAACCTGCCGGCGCACGTCTGGATCGTGGCGCTGGCCTGGGCGGTCCTCATCGGCATCGTGGGCTTCGTGTACTTCTGGAAGGCAGAGGAACGGTACGGCCGTGGCTGACGACAAGACTCCGGGGCGCATCCCCACCGTCATCGCCGACGATGTGCACATCGTGTACCGCGTCAACGGCGCCGGCGGCGGCAAGGGCAGCGCCACCGCGGCGCTGAGCCGGATCCTGCGCCGCGGCAAGGGCGAGCCGCGCGGTGTGCGCAAGGTGCACGCCGTCCGCGGTGTCTCCTTCACCGCCTACCGGGGCGAGGCGATCGGCCTCATCGGGACCAACGGTTCCGGGAAGTCGACGCTGCTGCGGGCCATCGCCGGCCTGCTGCCGACCGAGCACGGCAAGGTCTACACCGACGGGCAGCCCTCGCTGCTCGGGGTGAACGCCGCGCTGATGAGCGATCTGACCGGTGAGCGCAACGTGGTGCTCGGCGGTCTCGCGATGGGCATGTCCCGCGAGGAGATCCGCGAGCGCTACCAGGGGATCGTCGACTTCTCCGGGATCAACGAGAAGGGCGACTTCATCACCCTGCCGATGCGTACGTACTCCTCCGGCATGGCCGCGCGCCTGCGCTTCTCCATCGCGGCCGCCAAGAACCACGACGTCCTCATGATCGACGAGGCGCTGGCGACCGGTGACCGCAAGTTCCAGATCCGCTCCGAGAAGCGCATCAGGGAGCTCCGCAAGGAGGCCGGCACCGTCTTCCTGGTCAGTCACAGCAACAAGTCCATCAGGGACACCTGTGACCGGGTGCTGTGGCTGGAGAAGGGCGAGCTGCTGATGGACGGCCCCACGGACGAGGTGCTCAAGGCGTACGAGCGCGAGACCGGCAAGTAGCGGCTCTGCCGGTCCCGCGACACCGCTGCGGCCCCCGCCGGTTCTCCGGCGGGGGCCGCAGCGGTGTCCGGATCGTGGACGGTCGCCGGCGCTCTCCACGCCCGGCGGTACGTCCCGCACCGGATCTCGTTCCGACGGATGACGTCAATCGCCGTGTGTACGAGGAAGGTTGGCGGGGCGGGAAGCGTTCCCGCGACGCGCTCAACACCCCGCCGTATGGATGAGCGTTGTACAACGTAAGCTGTACCGGTGCTGATTCGAGGCAAGTGGGGCGATCGTGCCCGGTGCGCGGCCCGTAGGCAGCGCTCCGCACTCGACAGAGCGGGCGGCGTGTCCGGAATGGGATGTTTTGGGTCAGCAGTGTAGAACGGGAGATGTGACGGCCATGACGGAAGATCTCCAGCTCCGAGGTGCTCACGCCGTCCCAGCACCGGGCGGTCACTGGTGACCCGTACCCGGCAGACGCACCCCGATGACGTCGTGCCCAGCACTCTCGACAAGGCCGCGGACGAGAACTTCCCCGTAGCCCCCTTCTTCCTGCCCCGCGCCTGGCGCGACGACCTCATGGCCGTCTACGGCTTCGCCCGCCTGGTCGACGACATCGGCGACGGCGACCTCGCCCCCGGCGGCGCCGACGCCCGCCACCTCGGCGTCGATCCCGTGCGGGCCGACGACCGGCTCGCCGTGCTCGACGCCTTCGAGGCCGATCTGCACCGGGTCTTCGACACCGCGGGCGACGGCCCCCGCCACCCCCTGCTGCGCGCCCTGCGTCCCACCGTGCGGCGCTGCGCGCTGACCCCCGAACCCTTCCTCGGCCTCATCGAGGCGAACCGGCAGGACCAGAAGGTCCGCCGCTACGGGACGTACGAGGAACTGCTGGCCTACTGCGAGCTCTCCGCCAACCCCGTGGGCCGGCTGGTCCTGCAGATCACCGGGACCGCCAGCCCCGAGCGCATCCGCCGTTCCGACGCGGTCTGCACCGCCCTCCAGATCGTCGAGCACCTCCAGGACGTCACCGAGGACCTCGGCCGCGACCGGATCTATCTCCCCGCCGACGACATGGCGCGGTTCCACGTCGACGAAACCGATCTCGCCGCCCCCTCGGGGAGCGCGTCGGTGCGTTCGCTGGTCGCGTACGAAGCGGAACGCGCCCGGGAACTGCTGAATGAAGGCACCCCTCTGGTGGGTAGCGTCCACGGCAGGCTCAGGCTGCTTCTCGCCGGATTCGTGGGAGGGGGGCGCGCCGCCCTCACCGCGATCGCGGCCGCCGGGTTCGACGTACTGCCCGGACCGCCCAAGCCCACCAAGCCCAGCCTGCTGCGCGAGGTGGGAGTTGTCTTGCGAAAAGCGCGTAGAGAGGGGTGAGCCGGACCGTGGAGGGACAGACGACGTACATGTCGGCACCGGTACAGGCCGCATACAGTTACTGCGAGGCGGTCACCGGACAGCAGGCGCGTAACTTCGCGTACGGCATCCGGCTGCTGCCGACGGAGAAGCGACAGGCCATGTCGGCGCTGTACGCCTTCTCCCGGCGCGTCGACGACATCGGTGACGGCGAGCTGGACGCGGACACCAAGCGGGCCCGCCTGGAGGGCACCCGTACCGTCCTGGACCGGATCCGGGACGGAGCGGTCGACGAGGACGACACCGACCCGGTGGCCGTCGCGCTCGCCGACGCCGCGCGCAGATTCCCGCTCCCGCTCGGCGGGCTCGACGAGCTCATCGACGGCGTGCTGATGGACGTGCGCGGTGCGACCTACGAGACCTGGGACGACCTCAAGGTCTACTGCCGCTGTGTCGCGGGTGCCATCGGCCGTCTCAGCCTGGGCGTCTTCGGCACCGAGCCCGGCGCCCCGGGGGCCGACCGGGCCGCGGAGTACGCCGATACGCTGGGCCTCGCGCTCCAGCTGACCAACATCCTGCGCGACGTACGCGAGGACGCGGGCAACGGGCGTACGTACCTGCCCGCCGACGACCTCGCCAAGTTCGGCTGCTCGGCCGGCTTCCACCGGGCCACACCGCCGCCCGGCGCCGACTTCGCGGGCCTCGTCCACTTCGAGGTGCGGCGCGCCCGCACCCTCTTCGCCGAGGGATACCGGCTGCTGCCCATGCTGGACCGGCGCAGCGGAGCCTGTGTCGCGGCCATGGCGGGGATCTACCGCCGGCTGCTCGACCGGATCGAGCGAGACCCCGAGGCGGTGCTGCGCGGCCGGGTCTCGCTGCCGGGCCACGAGAAGGCGTACGTCGCGGTGCGCGGCCTGTCGGGTCTCGACGCCCGGTACATCTCCCGGCGCACCACCAGGGGGCGTGTCTGATGCGCCGTGAGGACATCTCGCGCACCATGTGCAACACGGAGACCCGATCCGCCCGGCGATCAACCCCGCGCCGAGCCCTCGCGTCCCAGACTGAAGTGACCCGGCGAAAGGAGGACGCATGACGGACGACGCCCCGCGCTCCTCCCGCGCCGTCGTGATCGGCGGCGGCCTCGCCGGAATCACCTCGGCGCTGCGTCTCGCCGACGCCGGGCTTGACGTGACCCTGCTCGAAGGGAGGCCCCGGCTCGGCGGCCTCGCCTTCTCCTTCCGGCGCGGCGAACTGACGGTCGACAACGGACAGCATGTCTATCTGCGCTGCTGCACCGCCTACCGCTGGTTCCTCGACCGCGTCGACGGGGCCCGCCTGTCCCCTCTGCAAAACCGTTTGGACGTGCCCGTTCTCGATG
This sequence comes from Streptomyces sp. NPDC002403, assembly GCF_053593015.1. Taxonomy (NCBI): domain Bacteria; kingdom Bacillati; phylum Actinomycetota; class Actinomycetes; order Kitasatosporales; family Streptomycetaceae; genus Streptomyces; species Streptomyces sp. NPDC002403. The sequence goes on from NZ_JBSFBQ010000013.1 coordinate 177,574, forward strand.
TCGGACGCCCCTCGGGCCCCCGGCTGGGACGACTGCGCCGCAACGGGCTCCCGGTGCCCTTCCACCTCGCCGCCGGACTGGCCGGTTATCCGCACCTCTCGCTCGCCGAGCGGGCGGGCGTCGGCCGCGCCGCACTGGCACTCGGCCGCCTGGACCCCGACGACCCCGCACTCGACGACATCGACTTCGGCAGCTGGCTCGCCCGGCACGGCCAGTCGCCGCGCACCGTCGAGGCACTCTGGGACCTGGTCGGCGTCGCCACGCTCAACGCCACCGCGCCGAACTCCTCGCTGGCCCTGGCCGCGAAGGTCTTCAAGACCGGACTTCTGTCCGAGCCCGGCGCCGCCGACATCGGCTGGGCGAGCGTGTCCCTCGGCGAGATCCACGACACGCTGGCCCGCAAGGCCCTCGACTCCGCCGGAGTCCGTACCGAACTGCGGACGAAGGCCTCCTCCCTCACCCGGACGGCGGACGGCCGCTGGATCGTGGACACCGGCGCCGAACGGATCGAGGCGGACACCGTCGTCCTGGCCGTCCCGCAGCGCGAGACCCACGACCTGCTGCCCGAGGGCGCGCTCGACGAGCCCGAGCGGCTGCTCGGCATCGGAACGTCGCCGATCCTCAATGTGCACGTCGTCTACGACCGCAAGGTGCTGCGCCGCCCGTTCTTCACCGCGCTCGGCTCCCCGGTCCAGTGGGTCTTCGACCGTACGGACGCCTCGGGCCTCACGGGCCCCGGGCAGTATCTCGCCGTGTCCCAGTCCGCCGCCGACGAGGAGATCGACCTTCCCGTCGCCGAGCTGCGTGCCCGCTACCTGCCCGAGCTGGAGCGGCTGCTGCCGGCCGCCCGCGGGGCCGGCATCAGGGACTTCTTCGTCACCCGGGAGCGCGCGGCGACCTTCGCCCCCGCTCCCGGCGTCGGCCGGCTGCGGCCGGGGGCCCGCACCCGTCTCCCCGGCCTCTGCCTGGCCGGGGCGTGGACGGCCACCGGCTGGCCCGCGACGATGGAGGGTGCCGTCCGCAGCGGGTTCAGCGCGGCGGACGCCGCGCTCCGGGCGCTCGGCCGCTCCCATGAACATCCGCTGCAGGAGGCGGCATGAGCAGTACCACCGGAACAAGAGGAGAGTCAGTGACCCCGGCGAATCCGGCTTTCGACACCGTGGCCGACACCACGGACGTCACCGCGCTTCTGGAGCGCGGACGGGCCCTTTCCACGCCGGTGCTCCGGGCCGCCGTTGACCGGCTCGCACCGCCCATGGACACCGTCGCCGCCTACCACTTCGGCTGGATCGACGCCCAGGGACGGCCCGCCGACGGCGACGGCGGCAAGGCCGTCCGTCCGGCCCTCGCGCTGCTGTCCGCGGAGGCGGCGGGCGCAGCGGCCGAGGCCGGCGTCCCCGGCGCCGTGGCCGTCGAACTCGTGCACAACTTCTCGCTGCTGCACGACGACCTGATGGACGGCGACGAACAGCGCCGCCACCGCGACACCGTCTGGAAGGTGCACGGCCCCGCCCAGGCGATCCTGGTCGGCGACGCGCTCTTCGCCCTGGCCAACGAGGTCCTGCTGGAGCTCGGCACGGTCGAGGCGGGCCGCGCGACCCGGCGGCTGACCGCGGCCAGCCGCAAGCTCATCGATGGCCAGGCCCAGGACATCTCCTACGAGCACCGCGAGCGGGTCACCGTCGAGGAGTGCCTGGAGATGGAGGGCAACAAGACGGGCGCCCTGCTCGCCTGCGCCTGCTCCATCGGCGCGGTCCTCGGCGGCGCCGACGACCGGACGGCCGACACCCTGGAGGCGTACGGATACCACCTCGGCCTCGCCTTCCAGGCCGTCGACGATCTGCTCGGCATCTGGGGCGACCCCGAGTCCACCGGCAAGCAGACCTGGAGCGACCTGCGCCAGCGCAAGAAGTCCCTCCCGGTCGTCGCCGCGCTCGCCGCGGGCGGCCCGGCGTCGGAGCGCCTGGGCGAACTGCTCGCGGCCGACGCCAAGAGCAGCGATTTCGACAGCTTCTCCGAAGAGGAGTTCGCCGCCCGTGCGGCACTCATCGAGGAGGCGGGCGGCCGTGAGTGGACCGCCCAGGAGGCCCGTCGGCAGCATGCGGTCGCCATCGAGGCACTGCACCGCGTCGACATGCCGCAGACCGTGCGGGCGCAGCTCACGGCGCTCGCGGACTTCGTCGTCGTACGAAAGAGATGATCACTATCTGTTCGATATGACTCGCAGTCGCCGGCCGGTGCCCGTATAAGGCACCGGCCGACGGAGACCCCCAGCACAGCAGAGGAACTGACTGCACGAAGGGGAAGCCATGACAGCGACGACCGACGGAAGCACCGGGGCCGTGAACCCCCGCGCAGCCTCGGCCAGTGAACCGACCGACACAACCATCGCCGCGGACGACGTGTTCAGCGCCGCGCGGCGGGCCGCGGAACGCTCGGTGGAGCACCTCCTCGGCAGGCAGGACGAGCAGGGCTGGTGGAAGGGCGACCTCGCCACCAACGTCACGATGGACGCCGAGGACCTGCTGCTCCGTCAGTTCCTCGGGATCCAGGACCCGGCCACGGTCCAGGCGGCCGGCCGCTTCATCCGCGGCGAACAGCTGGGCGACGGCACCTGGGCCACCTTCCACGGCGGCCCCGGCGAACTCTCCACCACCATCGAGGCGTACGTGGCCCTGCGGCTGGCGGGGGACCGGCCGGACGATCCGCACATGGCCCGCGCCTCGGCCTGGATCAGGGAGCAGGGCGGCATCGCGGCCGGCCGGGTCTTCACCCGGATCTGGCTCGCCCTCTTCGGCTGGTGGAAGTGGGACGACCTGCCGGAGCTCCCGCCCGAGCTGATGTTCTTTCCCAAGTGGGCGCCGCTCAACATCTACGACTTCGGCTGCTGGGCCCGCCAGACCATCGTGCCGCTCACCATCGTCTCGGCGAAGCGGCCGGTACGCCCGGCCCCTTTCCCGCTCGACGAACTGCACACCGACCCGCACAACCCGAACCCGCGCACGCACCCCGCCCCGGCCGCGAGCTGGGACGGCGTCTTCCAGCGCCTGGACAAGGCGCTGCACGTCTACCACCGGATCGCGCCGCGCGGGCTGCGCCGGATCGCGATGAACTCGGCGGCCCGCTGGATCATCGAGCGCCAGGAGAACGACGGCTGCTGGGGGGGTATCCAGCCGCCCGCCGTGTACTCCGTCATCGCCCTGCACCTGCTCGGTTACGACCTGGACCACCCGGTGATGCGGGCCGGACTCGAATCGCTCGACCGGTTCGCCGTGTGGCGCGAGGACGGCGCCCGGATGATCGAGGCCTGCCAGTCCCCGGTGTGGGACACCTGCCTCGCCACCATCGCGCTCGCCGACGCCGGGGTCAGCCCCGACCACCCGGCCCTGGTGAAGGCCGCGGACTGGATGCTCGGCGAGGAGATCGTCCGGCCCGGCGACTGGTCGGTGCGCCGCCCCCGGCTCAACCCGGGAGGCTGGGCCTTCGAGTTCCACAACGACAACTACCCGGACATCGACGACACCGCGGAGGTGGTCCTCGCACTGCGCCGGGTCCGCCACCCGGACCGGGCACGTGTCGAGGCCGCCATCAGGCGCGGGGTCCGCTGGAACATCGGCATGCAGTCCCGCAACGGGGCCTGGGGCGCCTTCGACGCGGACAACACCAGCGCCTTCCCCAACCGGCTGCCGTTCTGCGACTTCGGCGAGGTCATCGACCCGCCGTCCGCCGATGTCACCGGGCACGTCGTGGAGATGCTCGCCGTCGAGGGGCGCTCCGGTCACCGCGTCACCCGGCGCGGCATCGAGTGGCTGCTCGCCGAACAGGATCCGAACGGAGCCTGGTTCGGCCGCTGGGGCGTCAACTACGTATACGGAACAGGGTCGGTGGTGCCCGCGCTGGTGGCCGCCGGGCTGTCCGTGACACACCCGGCGATCCGCCGCGCGGTCGGCTGGCTGGAGTCGGTGCAGAACGACGACGGCGGCTGGGGCGAGGACCTGCGCTCGTACCAGGAGGAGAAGTGGATCGGGCACGGTGCCTCGACCCCCTCCCAGACCGCCTGGGCCCTGCTCGCGCTGCTCGCCGCCGGACGCCGGGACAGCGGGGCCGTACAGCGGGGCGTCTCCTGGCTCACCGCGACGCAGCGGGCCGACGGCTCCTGGGACGAGCCGTACTTCACCGGCACCGGCTTCCCGTGGGACTTCTCCATCAACTACCACCTCTACCGTCAGGTGTTCCCGCTCACCGCACTCGGGCGGTACGTGTACGGCGAACCGTTCGCCGACCGCACGGCCACCCGCAAGGGGGCCTGATGCCCGGCGGGCCGGGCACACCCGGCCCCGCGGCGCCGCTGCTGATCGCCTGCGCGCTCGGCATCGAGCAGTTCGCCCTGCGCAGCGGCCGGGGCCGGGCCGGCGCCGCCTCCGGTCCGGTGACCGTGCTCCGTACGGGCATGGGACCCAGGGCCGCCGAAACGGCCGTCGAGCGGGCGCTCGGTCAGCACCGGGCACCCGGTACGGCGGTCCTCGCCTCCGGGTTCTGCGCGGGGCTGGTGCCCGGAATGCACCCGGGAGACCTGGTGGTCGCCGACGAGACCCGGGACTCCGGGGACCCGACGGTCTGTACCGGTCCGGGCCTGCTCGCCGAGGCCCTGGCCAGGGCGGTGCCCGGCCGCGCCGTCCACACCGGTCCGCTGACCGGCTCCGACCATGTCGTACGCGGACATGAACGGGCCGGGCTGCGGGCCACCGGAGCGATCGCGGTGGACATGGAGTCCGCCGCCACTCTGCGCACCGCTCTGCGGTCCGGGCCCCGCCCGGTTGCCGCCGTACGGGTGGTCGTGGATGCTCCGGAGCATGAGCTCGTCCGCATCGGCACGATACGCGGTGGAATATCAGCTTTCCGGGTTCTCCGTGCCGTCCTGCCGGCTTTCCACGAATGGCACCGATCTTTGCTGCTCCCCAGGAGGTGAGCCAGATGGCCATGCCGCTCCGTCAGTCCATCAAGGTTGCGACGTACCTCATTGAACAGAAGCTCCGCAGGCGGGACAAATTCCCGCTCATTGTGGAACTGGAGCCGTTGTACGCCTGCAATCTCGCGTGCGAGGGCTGCGGGAAGATCCAGCATCCGGCGGGCGTGCTCAAGCAGCGCATGCCGGTGGCCCAGGCCGTGGGCGCCGTGCTCGAATCGGGTGCCCCGATGGTTTCCATCGCCGGCGGCGAACCACTGATGCATCCGCAGATCGACGAGATCGTCAGGCAACTGGTGGCACGGAGGAAATACGTCTTCCTGTGCACCAACGCGATGCTGCTGCGGAAGAAGATCGAGAAATTCACGCCCTCGCCGTACTTCGCTTTCGCCGTGCACATCGACGGGCTCCGGGAGCGGCACGACGAATCCGTTGCCAAGGAAGGTGTTTTCGACGAGGCGGTGGCGGCGATCAAGGAGGCCAAGCGGCGCGGCTTCCGGGTCACCACGAACTCCACCTTCTTCAACACCGACACCCCGCAGAACGTCATCGAGGTCCTCAACTACCTCAATGACGACCTGAAGGTCGACGAGATGATGATCTCGCCCGCCTACGCCTACGAGAAGGCGCCCGACCAGGAGCACTTCCTGGGCGTCGAGCAGACCCGCGAACTGTTCAAGAAGTCGTTCGCGGGCGGCAACCGGAACCGCTGGCGGCTGAACCACTCGCCGCTCTTCCTGGACTTCCTGGAAGGCAAGGCGGACTTCCCGTGCACGGCCTGGGCCATCCCGAACTACTCGCTGTTCGGCTGGCAGCGGCCCTGCTACCTCATGAGCGACGGCTACGTGCCGACGTACCGTCAGCTCATCGAGGAGACCGACTGGGACAAGTACGGCCGGGGCAAGGACCTGCGCTGCGCCAACTGCATGGCGCACTGCGGCTACGAGCCCACCGCCGTGCTCGCCACCATGGGGTCGCTGAAGGAGTCCCTGCGCGCGGCGCGCGAGACCGTCTCCGGGAACCGGTGACGTCATGACCGCCGGAGGGCCGGTCGAACTGGGTCTCCCCGGGCTGCCGGCCCGGCCGCTCGCGATGCGCCGCCCCTCGCGGCGCATCCGGGTCGGGTCGGTTGCGGTGGGCGGGGATGCGCCGGTGTCGGTGCAGTCGATGACGACGACGCGTACGTCGGACGTGGGTGCGACGTTGCAGCAGA